>JBKGZA010000222.1:0-4950 GCA_046545815.1 Bacteroidales bacterium | reverse complement strand
TATAAAATGCCTCACAGGGTATCGCCCAGTTGTTTCATCCGAAATCCTTCTACAACGGGCATCTCCCGCTCGTCTTTCATGTATTCTTTTGCTTTCTCCAAAATTTCAGGATACTGATCCGATACATCTTGTTGTTCCATGGGATCTGTGTGCAGGTTATAAAGCTCTAGTCCCATGTTGCCGTCAAAGATATCTTTCCGTATGGCCTTCCATTTCCCAAAACGAACTGCCTGTTGGCCATTGTAGGAAGGAAATTCCCAGTACATAACCTCGTGTTCTTCCTGATCGTCCTGATCCAAAAGGGCAGGCAGAAAGCTTATCCCATCCAGATCTTGAGGAGGTTCAACATCTGCCACATCACAAAGGGTGGGAAAAACATCCCAAAAGGCCGAAATGTGATTACTCACCGTGCCCGGCTCGATTTTCCCCGGCCAGGTTGCGATCATGGGCACACGAATACCGCCCTCATGAACGAAACCTTTACTCCATCCATTTTCCTCCTTGAAAGGACCTCCGCTGTTAAACCACGGGGTATCGGCACCGCCTGTATACGTTGGGCCGTTATCGCTGGTAAAAATGATCAATGTATTCTCATAGACCCCTGTTTCTTTCAGTTTATCCACGATTTTGCCCACATTTTCATCCATGTAAGAGATCATGGCAGCATAGGTAGCCCGGGGATAACGGCTGGGAAAATAACCATTATCGCCGGTATAGGGCTCCTCATCACCGAACTTTTCCACGTAATGCTCCACCCACCGTTCGGGGGCTTGTAAAGGAAGATGAGGAACGGGTGTTGCATAATACATGAAGAAAGGATCCTGCTTGTTACGCTCCAGAAACTGCATGGTTTCCTCAATCATCAAATCCGGGGCATAATCGGTCAGCCGGAACCGGGAATAGCTTCCAGGATCATGAGGATCTGCTTCTTCGGGCAATTCTGTATGTGGTGGCACCATTTTGTTATCCAGCGTATCTTTTTCATCGTTCTTCCAAAGATGGAGCGGATAATAAGTATGGGCCTGTCGTTGGCAGATGTACCCGTAATAAAAGTCGAATCCCTGCTTATTTGGGGCTCCTTCCGACATTGGTGGACCCAGACCCCATTTGCCAACACATCCTGTGGTATAACCAGCCTCCTGAAGCACTTCACCAATGGTAACGGTTTCCCCGGGAATGGGCCTTTGACCTTCCAGGCCGGGATCCTTGCTGGCTTTTTCGAAATCCCAGACGTCTCCACGTTCCCCTAAAGGATCATTGCTCCTGATATAGGAATGACCGGTATGTTTGCCCGTCAGCAATACACATCTGGAGGGGGCGGATACAGGAGAACCCGAGTAATGCTGGGTGAAAAGAATGCCTTCTTCGGCCAGTTCATCAATATTGGGGGTTTCGATCTTATCCTGGCCATAGCAGCCCACATCACCGTAACCCAAATCATCGGTTAAAATATAAACAATATTGGGCTTTTGAGCTTTATCCTTTTCCGCATCCCTCTCACCTCCGCCACTGCAGGAAGGCATGGTGATCAGTGCGGCTGCTCCTAAATTAACCAGATAGGCGGGTTTTACCCCGTGCCTCATTAAAAAGTAACTAAAATATTTCATAGCTTACTTAAATTTTGATAAATATAATAAATTATTCATGTTAATTAAATTCATAATACAGCGGATTTTTCTTTTGGGGAACCGGAGCACCAATGTCTTGCCTCCACTCCTCAAGCTTTTGATGAAGCTCCTGGGTTTTATCCGGCATCTCATCCGAGAGATCGTTTTCTTCGCCAATATCTTCCTCCAGATTGTAAAGCTCGAGTCTGTCATCTTCGAAAAACTCCAGCAATTTATAGTCAGCCGAACGGATCACACTGACAGGCCGGGTTCTGAATGTCCCTTCATTTCCCTGGAGGTAGGCAGGAAAATGCCAGTACAGGGCTTCCCGTTCAAAATTTCCTTCCTGTTTAAGCAAAGGAAGAATGCTTTTTCCGTCAAGTATTTTATCTTCTTTTTTTTCAATACCGAGAATATCAAGAAAAGTAGGATAAAAATCCACACTTATAACAGGTGTATCACATTCAGCCCCTTCTTCTATTTTACCAGGCCACCTGATTACCAATGGAACCCGGATACCTCCTTCATAGAACATGCCTTTGCCCCCGCGTAGAGGAGACTGGGAAGTTATATCTCTGTGGACAATGCCATTCTCTTCATATCCCCCCAAAGCTCCGTTATCTGAATAAAAGATTACAATGGTTTCCTTTTCCAGCTCCAGTTGTTGGAGTGTATTCATAAGCCGACCCACACCCCGGTCTAAACTATGAATCATCGCGGCATATACCGGGTTGTTATGACCATTCCAGGGTTCTTTCTTCTTAAATTTCTCTATATCCTGGTCTTTTGCCTGAATAGGCGTATGGACAGAATAGTAAGGCAAATACAAAAAGAAGGGTTCATCCCGGTTGTCTTTTATGAATTTTACAGCTTCGTCTGTCAGACGGTCAGTGAGATATTCTCCTTCAGGACCGTCTTCCAGTGCATGATTGTAGTAGGGACTGAAATAGCCATGAAAGGGATGACCCCAGTGGCTGCCTGCTACATTCAGATCAAAGCCCTGAGATTCGGGACCGTGAGTAGGGTAATCGCCAAGATGCCACTTTCCCATACTGGCACTTACATAGTCTTTACGATTCAAAGCCTCTGCTATTGTAACTACACTTGTATCGAGCAGTGTTTTATTTCTGATTGGCATCAGCTTTCTAAGGGAATCCACTCCCCGGTCGGCATTGCCTACTGTATATATTCCGTGTCTTGGTGAATACTGACCTGACATCAAACAGGCACGCGTAGGCGCACTATTGGGTGCATTTGTATAAGCATTGGTGAAAATCATGCCCTGACTGGCAAGATCATCAATATTGGGAGTTTCATAATACTCACTGCCCATATATCCTACGTCTTTCCAACCCAGATCATCAGCAACAATGAATAGAATATTGGGCTTCTCTTGCTTTTCTCCATTCTCATCGGTTTTGCAAGAACTCAAAACTAAAGGAGCCAACGTGGAGACGGCCAATAATTGTGTTATTTTTCCAGACAAAATTTTCATATGCTTAAGTTTTAGATTATAAATTCAAGTATCAGAAGAATTTAAGTAATATATTACATATTCGAATCATCCTGACTTTTCTATTGTTAGTTATTTGTATATATAAAGCACTTCATTGCAAAGGAATGTGAGTTGTTTTTATCTATCTTCTTCCCATTCGGGAGCCTGATCAAGTATATTCTGAAGTTTTCTTCTTATTTGGATAACTTCCCATGACACATGCTCCATAGAAACCGGATTTCTTATCTCTCCGGAATCCCACGATACATTTTTCAGGGATATCGGGTCCTGTTCCCGTTTATCCGTTGGAATATGATAGAACCTTCCATCCTGATAAAGTTTATATTCTTTGGTTCGTACAAAACGACCGCGAAATTGATTGATATAATCACTGTGCATTGGATCATAATGTACGAAAACCGTTTCCCGTTCCTTATATGGATCTCCTCGCAATAACGGCAGAAAGCTTTTTCCGTCAGATTCAACATTTTTTCCCGCTACATCGGCAAGAGTAGGATAGAAATCGCTGAAACCGATAAGTCCATCGTAAACAGAACCAGGTTTTATATGCTCAGGCCAATAAGCAATTAATGGTACATGGGTTCCTGCATCAATTGTCATGGCTTTTCCTCCCCGTACCGGACCCCTTCTTGTTTGTGATACAAGGGGACGATGCGTGCCATTATCTGATGTAAAAAGGATAAGGGTATTATCAGCAATTCCCAATTCTTTGACTTTTTGAACGACCTTCCCTACAAGCATATCGGTATATTCCACCATATCCTTGAAATAACGCTTATCCTCCTTATACCGTTTTTCCTTATCCTCCCACTCATCTGAAGCAGGGGTTGGAACAAAAGGAAAATGGGGTAATACCATTGAATAATATAGAAAAAAAGGCTGATCTTTATTTTTTTCCATGAAATCAAGGGCGTAATCAGAAAATATATCCGGACCGTAGGAATCTTCGACTCCCTTCAGTATTTTTCCGTTCTGTTCAATATATGGATCTGCGTAACGTTCATAAAGCACTGTATCCTCATTTCTAACCGGTTTTTGGGTGACTTGCCAGAGGCAATATTCATCAAAACCAAACGCCTTTGGCCTGTCGCTATTCTGCCAGCCCGGATATTCCCCGATTCCGTTCAACTGCCACTTGCCTACAATACCAGTGGCATATCCGGCTTGTTTCATAACATCACCGAAGGTCTTTTCTTCCGGACTAAGATACCCAAAATCCTCGTAGTTCCTATAGTTATACATCCCGGTCATAATTTTTACGCGCGAAGGGGAAGAAAGGGGTGTTGAATAACAATGGGTAAAGCGTTTCCCTTGTTCTGCCATTTGATCCAGGTGAGGTGTGTCATACGATAACCCCCCATTACAGCCGAGACATTCATATCCCATATCATCAACCATGATAAGGATTACATTGGTTTTTGATTCAGCATCGGCAGGTTGATCCTGAGTTATGACATTGGAAGCCAATCCGGCTGCTATAGATAAAAGTGAAAGAAAATTCATAAAAGCATTAAATTTATTGTTTCACTCCAGTGGGATTTAAAGATAAAAAATATCGTTTTAAATATATCATCATATACTTTTTTCTCTCTTTACGATGTTGGTTTCTATCTGGCGCGTGTTTAGCAAGGGATTGTGGGATATTTCCGGATAGCTCTGGGGATATTTTTTTTGTATTGCAAGGGTCCTCTTTTCTATTTGGGCTGTATTTCGTTCTGACTGTGCTATATTTCGTTGTCCCTGTACTATTTTTTTCCCCTGTCCATAGGGTATTTTTTGAATGTCATGAAGATCTTTTTCAATATGGAAAAATATCATTTCCTACAC
>JBKGZA010000221.1:0-5000 GCA_046545815.1 Bacteroidales bacterium | reverse complement strand
GGCTGGGAACCTAAAGTGTGAAGATGATTTTAAGAATTTAACAAAAACTCATTGGAATGAAAACAAAACAAACACGGCGTAATTTTATAAAAACCACCGCCTCAGCTACCATCGGTATGAGCCTTCTGAGCAATCCCTTGTTTTCAGGGCGAAAGTCCAGTATTGCCGCCGATAATAAACGAATAGGAATTATAGGACTGGATACTTCTCACTCTGTCGCTTTTACAGAGGTATTCAATGAGGATGATGGTGATGATGAATTTGCAGGATATCGTGTTGTGGCCGCCTATCCCAAAGGCAGCAGTACCATCAAATCCAGCTATGAACGAATACCCAAGTATACCGAAAGGGTTAAGGAGATGGGGGTAGAGATCGTGGACTCAATAGAAGAATTGATAGACAAATCGGATGTAGTGCTGCTGGAGACCAACGACGGGCGGCTACATTTGGAGCAGGCCATTCCGGTACTGGAAGCCGGTAAAACCATGTTTGTAGATAAGCCGGTCACGGCTTCTCTAAGTGATGCCATTCTCCTCTATGATAAGGCAGAACAACATGGAGTTCCTATATGGTCTTCCTCGTCCCTTAGATATATGGAAAAAGCCCAGGCCGTGGCAGAAGGTGATATAGGTGAAGTGTTGGGAGCTTTTACTTATAGCCCGGCAACCATAGAAGAAACCCATCCCGATCTTTTCTGGTACGGGATCCATGGTATTGAATTGCTGTATACTATTATGGGCAAAGGTTGCAATAGAGTTGAAAGGGTATATACCGAAGATACGGATATGGTCACCGGTGTGTGGCAAGATGGCCGTATTGGAACTTTCCGTGGAATGCGTGAAGGACAACACGATTACGGAGGCATGGCTTTCGGAAGTGAGGACAATATGTTTCTTGGTGAATATCAGGGCTACCGCCCTTTGCTGAAAGAAATCGTGCAATTCTTTGAAACCGGCCAGCCTCCTGTAAGTCGGGAGGAGACACTGGAGCTGCTGGCTTTCATGGAAGCTGCCGATGAAAGCAAACGGCTTGACGGTGCCACAGTAAATCTTGGAATAATTTGGGAACGGGCCAGAGAAGAAACCCGAAAGTAAAATGAGAACCTTCGTTCTTAACAAGGACTTACAATTTAAGAGATTAAGCTATTGAAAAACTTAGTTAATGGCAATTATATACCGTTAAATAAGAGGTGTATTAGTGATTGAAACCTAAAAATTTAAAATTATGAATTATTTTTTAAGATGTATAACCATTATTCTTTTTGTGAAATTTATGATTGTTATGTCGTCATCTGCGACTCCCCCTTCGGAATATACCGTGAAAGGTTTTTTTTACCGTGATGGAAAACCGGTAGAGATACACATCGAAGAGGGAAAGATTGCAAAGATCACCCGTCTGTCTGAAGACGCCCTGGAAGAGGAATCCTCTAAAACTTATGTAGCTCCGGGTCTTGTGGATATCCAGATAAACGGTTATATGGGTGTGGATTTTTCCGGTGAGGATCTCACCATGGAAGGTATGCGTGAGGCCACAGAAGAGTTGTGGAAACAAGGGGTTACCACCTATTTTCCCACATTGATCTCCAGTCCGCATGAACGATTAAAGGAGAACTTTTCGGTTTTGTCCACAGTTCTGGATGATCCGGAGATTGGAGCCTCCATTCCCGGTTTCCATCTTGAAGGACCTTATATCTCTCCGGAAAAAGGTTTCCGTGGGGCACACCTGGAGAAAAACATCAGAGAACCTGATTGGGATGAATTTATGGAATATCAGAGAGCTTCCGGCCAGGGCATCAGACTGGTGGCTGTTGCTCCCGAAGAGGAGGGAGCCATTCCATTTATCCGACGGTGCGTTGAAAACGGGGTGAGAGTCACCCTTGCCCACCATAACGGCTCGGCTGAAGAGATCAAAAAAGCCGTTGATGCCGGCGCTTCAGTAAGCAATCACCTGGGAAACGGCTGTGCCAACATGATCCACCGCCACAACAACCCCCTCTGGCCACAACTGGCTGAAGACCGGCTGATTCCCTCCATCATAGCCGACGGGTATCACCTTACCGAGGAAGAGGTTCAGACGTTTTACAAGGTGAAAGGCTCCGATAATTTGATTCTGGTTTCTGATGCCGTCGACCTGGCAGGTCTCCCTCCCGGCGAATACGAGCGTGAAGGCAGGACCCTCGAGCTGACTGAGAATGTGGTGAAATTTCCCGATCAGAATGTTCTGGCAGGTGCGGCTTCCTCCATCAGCCAGTGTGTGGCCAATATGTTACAATTTACCGATTGCAGTTTGAAGGACGCCATTCAGATGGCCAGTGCCAATCCCGCCCGGGAATTTGGCCTGACTGGTCGTGGTGAGATAAGCCAGGGTAAACGGGCGGATCTGATCCTGTTTACTATGGAAGATGGAGAAATGATCATACAAAAGACCATCCTTGCGGGTGAGGAGGTTTATTCGAAAGAGTGATCTTACTTTGATTCGTATTTTTGATTTAAATCAAACAGCGTAGAACCAATAAAACGCAAATAATATGAAAATACAGGTTTACAGTACCAAAAAAGATACGAGCCAAAAGGCTGCCCAACAGGCGGCGGAAATATTGAAGGAAGCCATTAACAGGAATAACAAAGCAACTTTTATAGCTGCTACAGGACTCTCCCAGACTGATTTTTTGGATTATCTGTCACAGGATACCGATATTGACTGGTCGAAAACCGAGATGTTCCATCTGGATGAATATGTAGGCATCCCGGAGACACACCCGGCCAGCTTCAGGAAATACCTCAAAGAACGCTTTATTGATAAAGTCAATCCCGGCACCGTCCATTTAATAAACGGAAGCACCGAAACTCCAGAAGATGAAGTAAAGCGTCTCAATCAACTGATGTCCGGCAAAGAAATTGATGTGGCCTTTATCGGCATCGGCGAAAACGGGCACATCGCCTTTAACGATCCGCCGGCAGATTTTGAAACGAAGGAACCTTTTATAGTTGTGAACCTTGACCAGGCCTGTAAAAAACAGCAGGTGGGAGAAGGATGGTTTGCCGATCTTGAGGATGTTCCCTCGAAAGCCATTACGATGTCCGTATCTCAGATTATGAAATCAAACAACATCATTTGTACGGTACCAGGCGAGCGCAAAGCGGAGGCGGTGAAAAAATGTTTTGAAGGAGAGATTTCTCCCAATTGCCCGGCTTCTATTTTAAAAAAGCATGAAGATGCATCTATTTATCTGGACGAAGCTTCGGCTCAACTGCTTGAAGAAACCACATAAGTGATTTTAAGATAAGATTGTTTTTTTTCATAGGAGACCTGAAACTAAATTTAAGGCCCATAATGATTAAAATTTGTCCATAATCATAAAAATGTTAATACAAGAGACGATTGTGGCTGGAGAAGTAGTTTATTCGAAAAACTAATACTCAAAAATTAATCGGGTTTAAATAAACAATTAAAAATTTTTAAATATGCGTTCGATATTCAAAAGATTCAAAGCGTTTTTAATAGCCGTTGGCTCGGGTATCTTCCTCATAGGTTATAACATAGGCACAGGCAGTGTCACTACCATGGCCTCCACAGGCTCCCAGTTTGGTATGTCCCTTGCCTGGGCGCTGTTGGTTTCCTGTATTTTCACCTTTATCATGCTTACTGCTTACGGCAGATTTACAGCGGTGACCCAGCACACTGCCCTCCAGAGTTTCCGGAAACACCTTAGGGGTGGCAGCCTCTTAAGCATCATTCTGATAGTGGGCCTGGTTATTGGAGAAATAGCCTCTATGATTGGAATTTCGGGGATTCTCTCCAATCTGATCCATTACTGGTCAGGCTATCTTGATCTGGGCCCCGAGTGGGAAGGATTTAACAAGCTGGGTATTACCATAGTCCTTATGGTTCTTATTTATGCCCTTTTCTGGCAGGGGAAATACCCGTTTTTTGAGAAGGTGATGATTGTTTTTGTTATCATCATGGGGATTAGTTTTATATTTAGCTCTTTTATGATCGTTCGCGACGGTACGCAGGTATTTACCGATATGACTCCCCAGATACCTGATAAGCCCGGTGCACCCCTGGTCGCTGCTGCCATAGCAGGCACCACCCTGTCGGCCGTTTTATTTATCATGAGAAGCGTTGTGGTCAGTGAAAAGGGATGGAGCGTTAAGGACCTCAGGCAGGAAAAACGGGATGCCTTTACCTCTGCTACCCTCATGTTCATCCTGAGTATATTCATCATGATTTCTGCAGCCGGCTCTTTGTATCCAGCAGGCATCCATGTGGATGAGGCCATAGATATGATAGGAAGCCTGGAGCCCATGGCAGGAAGGTTTGCCATGAATATTTTCATACCGGGCATAATTGCCGCCGGCATTTCATCCCTGTTTCCCATTATTCTGATCGCCCCGTGGCTTATCAGTGATTATACGGGTAAAGAACGTAATGAACGTTCGCTGATGTATCGGCTGCTGGCAGGTATTGCCCTGCTTTTTGCCCTCGTAGTACCCATATTTGGTGGCCGTCCGGTATGGCTTCTTATAGCCGCCCTGGCATTTCAGTCATTGCTTATGCCTCTGGTCACTCTGCTGATCTGGATCCTGTTAAACAGAGAATCAGTCATGGGTAAACATAAAATCGGCCTTTGGATGAATATAGGCATAGGGGCTACTTTTGTCTTTTCCCTTATAATGGCCTATAACGGAGTATTGGGATTGCTGGATTATTTTTAGAAAGACTAAATATCAATATAATAGATGTTGTTTTCTTGGAATTTGAGCTGAGTTGATTAGCACTTTATTCATAATCACATTTGGATTAGCCGTTCTTACAATCGAGTGTAGGACGGGCATACTTAAATTTAATCTGTGAAATTTGAACGATGAATAAATTAAGGCAGGTAACGACTCTTTTAGCAAGGTTCCTCCTCTTTTGTACCTTTTTTAATTGTGGATTGGCCATAGGACAAGACAAGTTTGTCATCATCCCGGACACATCACTTCAAAGGATTGACG
>JBKGZA010000220.1:0-5026 GCA_046545815.1 Bacteroidales bacterium | reverse complement strand
TTTATATTTTTCAATTAAATTTATGGCAGAACCTTCAAATTAAATATTCAAGTCAGTGGACTGAATGGCTCTTGCATGTTGTTTTAGCCGCCTGGGCTGACTATATGGAAACCGGTGATCCATCATCATTAGAACATTTTTATCCTGATTTAAAAGCAAAATCCCTTACTTCACTCGCTCGGGAAGATGGATCAATCAGCACAAAAACAGGACTGGTAACACCTGAAATTATTAATTCTGTTCATTGGCATGAAAATGAATGGAGAGGAAGAGAACCTGATCAGGCAAAGTTTAGAGATATTGTTGATTGGCCGCAACCAGGTGGTTTTGGAGGTGTAAAGGGAGAAACAGACGGATTTGAATTTAAGCCCATTAATACTGTAGTAAATGCTTTTCATTATCGTGCGCTTGTACTTATGGAGAAAATTGCATCTGCTTTAGATAAAACAAAAGATGCTGAATTTTTTAATGAAAGAGCTGCATTGGTAAAAGCGACCTTTAATAAAAAGCTGTTGGATCGAAGTACCGGAATTTATGTGGATGGTGAAGGCAGTAGCCATAGTTCGCTCCATGCCAACATGTTCCCTCTCGCTTTTGGTATGGTACCAGAAGAGAATATCGATAAAGTTGTAAAATTCATTAAAAGCAGAGGGATGGTTTGCAGTCCCTATGGAGCCCAGTATTTATTAGAGGCGCTTTTTCGCGCCGGTGAAGAAGATTATGCGCTCAAACTTCTCACCTCAACTGAGGAAAGAAGTTGGGGACATATGATTTATGATGTAGGATCAACCATGACCCTCGAAGCATGGGATAAAAAGTATAAACCCAATCTTGACTGGAACCATGCATGGGGTAGTGCTCCGGGCAATATTATTCCGCGCAAACTAATGGGTATTGAACCCCTGGAACCCGGCTATCGTAAAATTCGGATCAAACCGCAACCAGCTTCACTAAAAAGAGCTGAGATTAAACATACTACTATTCGGGGTGATGTAAATGTCTCTTTTAAAAACAAACCGGGGGAATTATTTGTCCTCAATGTTGATATCCCGGCCAACATGGAAGCTGATGTCTATCTTCCTTTTTACTCCTCAAAACAAAAAGTAACTATGAATGACAAACCTGTTTCATTTGAGGTTAAAGGAAGTTTTGTGGTTATTGAGAATGTAGGATCGGGTGATAAAACATTTGAAGTGTCGCTTTAATGACAGGAGAAATTTAAACAAGTCTGTTGATAACCAGTTATTCTATTTATAAGTTTTCACCAAATATTGATAAAATCTATTTTAAAAATAAATGAATATGCACAAATATTTAATTTTATTATTTTTTATAGTTTTCTTCAGTTCTTGCAAGGAAGAACAGAACATTGATTATTCACTGGAAACGAATTCAGATATTGACTATCAAAACCTTCATGAAGGATTTACAGAGCCCCCCGATGAAGTTAAAATAAAAGCCTACTGGTGGTGGCTTAACAGCAATGTTACCAAAGAGTCAATAAGAAAAGATCTGACTGAAATGAAGGAGAAGGGATTTGGAGGAGCCGTCATTTTTGACGCGGGGAGCTCGAATTATTCCGTTGCCAAAAGAACTCCGGCCGGACCGGTGTTTTTGAGCGAAGATTGGCAGGAACTCTATGCTCATACTGTTAATATAGCCGATAGCTTGGAACTTGAATTGAGCATCAATGCACAGAGTGGCTGGAACCCGGGAGCTCCCACTGTAACACCTGAACTTGCTATGAAAAAACTGGTGTGGACTGAACATGAAGTAGAAGGACCCGGAGAAACTACCCTTGAGTTAGAAATGCCGGATTCCAATTTGTTTTATGAGGATGTGATGGTTCAGGCCATCAGGAAACCCGAAGACGGTGAGCGGAAGTTGAAAAATGAAGCCATAAAGTATTGGGATAAAAAATCTTTTAATGAGCAACTGGGGTGGAAAGGCATTTACCCTTTACATCAGGTCAGAGAAACCTATACTGAAGAAAATATAGACCATGCTTTACAGAAAGACGATGTCATTGATCTGAGCGGTAAATTTAATAACGGCAGGTTAATATGGGATATTCCACAGGGAGAATGGGTTATTATCCGTTATGGAATGACCTGTACGGGTGCAAGAACATCAACCACCAGCGATGGATGGGGAGGACTGTCATACGACCACCTCAATCCCGAAGCATTTGAGATTTTTGAGGAGGATGTGCTGAATCCTTTGGTCTCAACTGCCAAATCAGCCGGCAATAGTTTAAAGTATCTTCATACCGATAGCTGGGAAATGGGTCTCGCTACCTGGACCAATCATTTTGAAAAAGAATTTCAGAAGTTTCGGGGCTACGACATTACCCAATATATGCCTGTTCTTACAGGCAGGGTCGTTGGAAGCAGGGGTCAGACCAACCGGTTCTTGTCAGATTACAGAAAAACCGTGGGGGATTGCATTGCAGCCAATCATTATGAGCTTTTTAAACAATATGCCCACCGGCAAAATCTGGCAACCCACCCCGAATCGGGAGGTCCGCATTCTGCCCCCATCGATGCACTTAAGGTCATGTCAATGAATGATATACCTATGGGTGAATTTTGGGCCCGTTCCAATACCCACCGGGTAAAAGCCTCAGAGCGACTAAGCGTGAAGCAGAGTGCCTGTGTTGCCCATACCAGCGGGAAGCGTTTTGTTCAGGCTGAAGGTCCTACCAGCATTGGCCCGCAATGGGAGCGTGCCCCGAAAGATCTGAAAGGCTTGATGGACCGTATATTTTGTGCTGGTGTCAATCGCGTTGTATGGCATACCTATACATCGTCACCGGATAAATACGGAATTCCCGGTAATGAATATTTTGCCGGCACCCATTTCAACCGGCACGTTACCTGGTGGGATGAAAGCAGGAATTTTGTCAATTATCTGAACCGCACCCAGCATCTACTCAGCCAGGGATTGTTTTCTGCTGATGTACTTTATTATTACGGTGATCAGGTTCCCAACTTTATTTTCATGAAAAATGAGGTGAAAGAGCTTGACTTCGGATATAATTGGGATAAATGTGCAAAAAATGTCATTTTAAACCGGGTCTCCGTGGAAAATCAGCAGTTGACCCTGCCCGACGGTATGACCTACCAGGTATTGAGGCTTCCCGATCGCGAGGCCATTAACCTGGAAGTATTGCGTAAGGTTGAGGAACTGGTGAAAAACGGTGCCACAGTGATAGGCCCCCGGCCTGAACGGGCAACCGGTTTATCAGAATATCCCGAATCGGATAAAGAAGTGAAAGAAATAGCCGGTCGCTTGTGGGGTGATATTGACGGCAGGCAGGTTACCCAGAATACCTACGGAGAAGGAAAAGTCATCCATGGCCCGGGTATTAATCAGGTACTCGAAGAAAAGGGGGTCATTCCTGATCTGACCTTCAACAGCAGTAAAGAAGAAACCCAGTTAGACTATATCCATCGTTATACAGATGATCTGGATATCTATTTCGTGGTGAACCGTTTTGCTTACGAGGGGATCGATGATTTTAAATACCGCTACAAAACATCCCTTCCCGACAGATACGAACAGGTGGAAGTGGGTTTCCGTGTGACAGGTAAGGTACCTGAAATCTGGGATCCCATGACCGGAGAAACCAAAAAAGTAAGCACCTACCGCGAAGAAAACGGACGTACCTATATTCCCCTTCATTTTGCACCGGAGGGATCTAAATTTATTGTTTTTAGAGAAGACAAGGATAAAGATCATGACACGCATATAACCAAAATTACCAGGAACGGAAAGGATCTGTTTCCTGTGAGTGATCTGCCTGTGCTGAAACATCCTTATATTGAACCGGAATATTCCGGCGGTGATCTCACTGCTGCTGTATATGAACCTGGAGAGTATGAACTTACCTTTTCAGACGGAAATGTGAAAACCTTTACTTTTAATCGTCCTTTGCAGGAGAAAAGAATAAAGAGTCCGTGGGAGGTTTCATTTGATCCCGAATGGGGAGGACCTGAGGATACGGTGTTTAATGAATTAAGATCATGGACAGCGTTTGATGCCAAAGGCATTAGGTATTATTCCGGTGATGCCACCTATGAACAAACCTTCAATGTCTCCCGGGAGGATATGGAGGATCAATCTGTCTTTTTAGATCTGGGTGATGTACTGGAACTGGCATCTGTTCGGTTAAACAGGAAAGATATGGGTGTACAATGGAAGAGCCCATTCAGAGTGGATGTAACCGATGAAGTTAAAGCCGGAGAAAATACCCTTGAGATAGAAGTGACCAATCTTTGGCCGAACCGCTTGATCGGGGACAGCAAGCTTCCCGAAGAGGAAAGGTACACCCGGACCAATGTCACGAAGTTTGATGAAGAAGATTCTGAAAAGTATATGCGTAAGTCAGGCTTACTGGGTCCCGTGAAGGTTGTTTTTGTTGAAAAAATAAATATAAATAATTGATTATGGCCAAAATAAAGCGAAGAACGTGGATAAAATCCTTGGCTGCTGCCTTATTAGGACTGTTTTTACCTGGTTCATTAAGAGGGAAGAATGTTGAAAAACAGGTAAGAAAAGAAAATCTTGTTAAAAGAGAGACTGATATCTTAGTAATTGGTGGAGGTACAGCAGGAATAATAGCAGCAATTCAGGCAGCCAGAGCAGGATGTGATACAATGATAGTTGAGAACTTTAGCTACCTTGGGGGTACAATGACGAAAGGTGGAGTGAATTTTCCTGGTTTATTTCATGCCTGGGGTGAGCAAATTATTGGTGGAATAGGTTGGGAATTGGTTAAGGAAACAGTGGAGATGAACGGTGACAAAATGCCAGAGTTTACAAGCGAACCTGAACGCCATTGGTATAATCAGATTCCTATAAATAATTATTTATATTCTTTATTAGCCGAAGAGAAGTGTAAAAATTCAGGAGTTCAGAATTGTTATTATGAGACACCTACAAAGATTATCTTTCAGGATAATAAATGGGTTGTCAATACAATTGGAAAAGGCATTTATACTCAAATAATGTGCAATCAGATTAT
>JBKGZA010000219.1:0-5056 GCA_046545815.1 Bacteroidales bacterium | reverse complement strand
TTGCCCATTGCCAACTGTTTTACCAAATCTCATTTCCTTAAATCTGATTCTGCAATATAGTAAGCTGCCTTCTTCCCTAATTCCCTTCTTTAAACTCCGGATAAAGCTCTTCCTTTACCCACTTAAATTCAGGTTCCAAAGCCAGAATTTTCCGGTACGTTTCCGCAGCCTTTTCCTTCTTCCGGGCTTTGTCGTATGCCCGGGCAAGCCATGCCAGTGCATTCAAATATTGCCAGCTATTTTGATCGTTATTCTGTTTTTCAAAATAATGAATGGCTTCCTCATAATATTGTGCAGCTTTATCATAACTTCCTCCAAAAATTCTCGGCATATGATATTCGGCATTGCCTTTCTCAACCCATGCCAATGGATTGGTGGAATCAAGCTCAACAGACCGGTTGATATGCTCCATGCTCCGGGGACCCAGAAAAACAGCCCGCGAACGCTTTATTCCGATCTTAAAAGCAAGAAAGGCACCTTTCATGGCTTCATAGTAAGTCTTATATTGCGCGTGATCTTTTAATTGTTCAAGATACTCCTCTCCTTTTTCTATGTATTCAGCGGCGACATCCTCTTTGTCAACTCCTATTAAAAAAGCCACATAGCCATAATGGGCCACAACAATATCATATAATAATCCGGGTTCTTTCCGGTGGTTATAGGTCATCTCCATTTGCCTGATCCAGTCAGGCCATTGCTTCATCTCTCCCGAAATGTAAGCCTGATAAAATTTATTCCTGTATTCATCCTCACCCGGATAACCCTTCACAGTTCCACCCAGAATGATAAGAAAAATAAAGATGAAAAGTAGTTTTGTGGTGTTCATAAATTTCCTCCTGTTGTTCGGCCTTTCCACTGATAATGGCCGGTCAGTTTAACTTTTATGCCTTTGACAACAATATATAAAAATGAAGCCATCTGAAGAAGATGAAGCCGGATATTTTTCCAGACGCTCTGCATACTGGCCAGGGAAATAAAGATCCGTATCAGCAGCACCAGTAATATATAAAAGCCGAACCATCCCCGGCCCAACGAGAGCGGAATAACAACAACCCCGGAAAATGTCAACAAAATATAGCCAATGGCCATTAAAGGATTGCCTCCGAAAAATTCCAGCACATTCTTTGCGAATCCATTGACGGCTTCACGCCAGGAGCTGTACATCCTGCACATAACATCATTTTTGCCCAGCAGCGTTGCTGTGTCGTATCCGTATTTTTTCATCATCCTGCTGATGGTTATATCTTCAGCAAGATTTTGTCTGACTTGCTTATGCCATAAATGGGCTTTATATCCCCTGGCGTCAAACACCATAAACTGACCATTGGCAGCAGCAAGTGAAGGTTTTGGGCTTTTCCGGACCAACACAAGTGGCAGGAGGCCCAGCAATATCCAGTTCATCAGTGGCACGGTGAGCCATTCACCACGGCTCCTCATTAGCTGATGGGGAAACAGGGACAACAGGGATAACCTGTAATAACGAAAAGTACCCATGGCTTTCTTCAACATATCGGTGCTGACCACCACGTCGGCATCCAGAAAAAGCAGGATATCCCCTCCGGCTTGCTTACCCAGTTGATGACAGGCATGGTTTTTACCGGTCCATCCGGGAGGAATCTGCTGATTCCCCTTCATCCAGCTTACCCGTTGGTCTTTCTCGGCATATTGCTGCAGTATTTGACGGGTTCCGTCCTCCGAATGATCGTCATAAACAATAAGTTCATAATTCGTATAATCTTGTTTTATAAGAGACTCCAACAGTACCGGCAGATTCTTCTCTTCATTTCTGGCAGGGATCAGAATGGAAACAAAAGGATAAGAAGAAAGGGGATAATCGCGCAGATAAGGCCGGGTAAAATAATTCAGCGAAGCGACGAACAAGCGCATCAAGGCAAAAACAATAATGATCCAGGCTATTATCTCAAGAATCATGGCTTATTCTTTTTGTTGGTTGATCATTTCCTGCATATGCTCATTAAAAGAGCTTTCCATATCTTTCAGCGTTAAATTACCTCCGGGATGATATTCCTTCAAGCCAAAAGTAAGGGCAGGCTTCCGGTGTGAAAAATAATCCACCAGTGTTGTTACAAAGACAATCTGCACTTTGTTTTCAAGTCCGCTTACTATTTTGGTTATCCCTTTTTCAAACCGCAGGGGGTAATGAAACATGGAACGGATTTTTCCCTGAGGATAGATGGTTACAAGATTGGAAGGGTCCATCAGCAACTGCCGGGTATAGTGCAGGGAGTCCATAACCGAACGGGAATGCTGCCTGATGGAATAAGCGCCTGCTTTATTCAGAAACATACGTTTTTTCAACTGCTCCTCCAACATCATAACGTGAAATCTTTTGTGAAAAATCTTACCATTCAGATAATCGGCAAAAAATCCGTCCCACCAGCTAAAATGATTCATGATCAACAAAACCGGCATGCACCGTTCGGGAATATCACCCTTAATGGTCACATTCCGAAAATGCCGGTGGATCATCAACCGGGAATACAACCGAAAAAAACTCACATAAAACCAAAGATGCCGGGCTTTTATCATGTTGCTGCTTTGGTTTGATAAAGTTTCCACCAGGGTGTGGTTGGGGAATCATGGTGTTCATAATGGTAGCCAAAAAAATAGCACGACAGCATGGCCCGGAGATGATTTTCCCGTTGTGTCCGGGAGTTATAAGGTTTCATCCAATTCCTGTGGGGCAGCTTATGGGGCTGATAAACCCCAAAATAAAACATCTGAAAAGTTCCCAGAAAAGCGGGTATAATCCAGAATACGACCAATGAGGTTTCACTGAACCAGATCAACAGGATGTTGAATGCTGCCGCCATAATGATTATCTGAAATACTGTAACATACCGGTACATAAAAGCCAGCCACCACCGCCAGAAATTTTGCGACTTAACATAAAAATCAGGATCTTCCTTCATTCCGGGAAAGCGGTGATGCAACCAGTGATTTTTGGTCAGCTTTTTATACGATAAGCCTGCAAAAAGCGCAGAAGCCAGCCATCCAAACAGATCATTGACCCATCTTTTCCCCGATATGGAACGATGAATGGCATCATGGCCCGTTATAAACAAGCCGGTGAACAGATATCCCTGAACCACTATGTGCAGGTAGGTATATGGCGAAGCAGGATCCGGTGCAACATGAATAAGGGTATACACCAGATGCCCCAGCCAGACCAGAATGATCGTTATTGCTATGATTATGCCCATGTTTCCTTGTTTATTCTTGAGTTAATTTATATTCCATGAAAATGCTTAAATATAGCACATGACTCATAACCAAAAGCTTACTGGCTGCTACTCTTCCGGTATATTCCTAAGTACTTCAATCAGCAAGTTCCAAAATTCCCTGGTTGTTTCAATACTTGCCCTTTCTTCAGGTGTATGAGCTCCTTTGATGGTCGGGCCGATAGAGATCATGTCGAGATAAGTATATTTTTGCAGGAATAGTCCGCATTCAAGACCCGCATGAATGGCCTTTACTGCCGGATCTGTTTTGAAAAGCCTTTTATAGGCATCTTCTGTGATCTTAAGAATCTCGGAATCTGTATTTGGCTGCCAGCCCGGATATCCTTTTGAGTGCTGCACTTTGGCATTGCCCAGTCTGAATACACTTTCCACCATGCTGGCAATATCATGTTTGGCGCTGTCTACTGAGCTTCTCTGACTTGTAGTGATGAAATAAGAACCGTTTTGCTGTGTTTTGATGGCCGCCAGATTGGTGGAAGTCTCAACCAGGTTTTCAATTTCCTGACTCCATGCATAAACTCCGTGAGGGCAAGCATACAGGGCATTGATCAGATCGTGCTGCGTGTCTTCATCTATTACATAGCCCGGGAGATCGGTTTCATCAAATGACAATTGCAAATTCGGTTCGTTAACTTTCAGTTCATTCTTTACATCCTTTTCAAAACGATTAAAATATTGTCTTACATTTTCCACATCCTCTTCATGAATGGATATACGGGCTTCCGCTTCCCTGGGGATAGCGTTTCTGGCTCTACCCCCGTCAAATTGAGAGAGTCGCACATCATAATCTTCGGAAATGTTCCAGAGGAAACGATTAAGAATCTTTAAAGCATTTCCTAAACCTTTGTGGATTTCATCACCGGAGTGTCCTCCGTTTAATCCGGTAACCTGTATATTGAAGCCCAAGTGATCTTCCGGTATGTTTTCTTTATCAAAATCGAATGTAGCCACCGTGTCGATGCCACCGGCGCATCCGATGAAAAGTTCGCCCCAATCTTCAGAATCCAGATTGATCAGGATTTTTCCCTCAAAGAAGCCGGATTCCAGTGCAAAGGCACCGGTAAGTCCGGTTTCTTCATCTACTGTAAACAGGCACTCCAATGGTCCGTGACCAATTTTTTCTGAGGCCAGCAAGGCGAGCTGGGCTGCAATTCCCAGGCCGTTATCGGCACCGAGTGTCGTTCCTTCAGCTTTTACCCAGTCACCTTCAATATAGGGTTTTATGGAATCCTTTTCAAAATTGTGCTCGGTATCCTTGTTTTTTTCGCCGACCATATCCACATGACTCTGCAACACCACGGTTTTTAGCTTTTCCTTTCCTTTTGCAGCCGGTTTTCTGATAAGCAGATTGCCCGTCCGATCCTTTTTAAATTCAAGATTTTGCTTCTCTGCAAAGTTTATCAAGTATTGTATAATTTGATCCTCTTTCTTTGACGGACGGGGTACTTCGCAGATTTCCTCAAAATATCCCCAGACATCAGTTGGTTCTATGTGACCTAATTTTCCCATAGTTAGATTGAAATTGATTGTCCCTGGAACTTAAGTCGCCAAAGATATAAAGAAATGATCTTTTTTATATCAAAAAACAAAATTCCTTCTTTGCGTTTGCGTGAAGTCTTTTTAAAAGATGTTTCACGCAGAGACCGATAAGAAGACGCGCGGAGAACGCAAAGAAAATAACTCCAGGCAAATTCGTTTTGTAGATACTCATGAAAATAAAAGAAAACTAAACCAATTATGTGGTTAATACACTAGCGAATATGCATACAAATATTCAATCATTCAATCATTCA
>JBKGZA010000218.1:0-5106 GCA_046545815.1 Bacteroidales bacterium | reverse complement strand
TTCCCAGGTCGGAAAAGCCCATATCATCTGCAAGGATCAAAAGCACGTTCGGACGTTTCGTGACGTCTTTCTCTTCCTTCTCCCCGTCAGCACAGTTAGAAGTAACAGCGGAGAGGGACAACAGGCCTATCCCCATTCCAATTGTTTTAATATCCGGTTTCATTACATTCATAATACATCAATTTTTGGTATCCAATAAATAAGGTAAAAATAACATTCTTTCCTTAAAAGATCAAGGAAGGTAAGCACCGTGTTTATCCCCGCGAAATAATTCCGGAGCACCGGGAGGAAAAAACTGGCACATCAGCCTGAGATACATTTTGATTCAGTTCTGGAATTTTTATTTGTCAAAAAATAAGGCGATATATACTTTTTATGTTAAAAATTTATTAATTTTTCAGCTTGTTCAATCCATTAAACTTGATGTAATATGGTATCATACAAAGAATTAGGCTTAGTCAACTCAACGGAACTATTCAAAAAAGCGATTGAAGGCGGATATGCCATTCCGGCATTCAACTTCAACAATCTTGAACAATTACAGGCGATTGTAAGTGCGTGTGTGGAAACCAAATCCCCGGTTATTCTGCAGATTTCAAAAGGCGCCAGAAAGTATGCCAACCAGACGCTGTTAAAGCATCTGGCAAAAGGCGCTGTTGAATATGCAGAAGAGCAGGGATACAAAATCCCCATTGTACTTCATCTCGACCATGGAGACAGTGTTGAAACCTGCAAATCGTGCATTGATATGGGATTCTCCTCTGTGATGATCGACGGGTCGCATCATCCTTATGAAAAAAATGTTGAAATGACGGCAGAAGTAGTAGAATATGCCCATAAGCACGGCGTCACCGTTGAAGGGGAACTGGGAGTGCTTTCTGGTATAGAAGACGATGTTGAGGCGGCTAAGTCTGTTTACACCCAGCCGGAAGAAGTAGAAGATTTTGTCAGTAAAACCAGTGTGGATTCTCTGGCCATTTCGATCGGCACTTCACACGGGGCAAACAAATTCAAGCCCGAGCAGTGCACCAGGGATGAAAGCGGCATTCTGATCCCTCCTCCACTGCGTTTTGACATCCTGGAAGAAATTGAGCGGAAAATTCCCGGCTTCCCGATCGTATTGCACGGAGCTTCTTCAGTACCTGCTGACCTGGTGGAAACCATCAACAAATACGGAGGTGATCTGAAGGATGCCATTGGTGTTCCGGAAGATCAGCTCAGAAAAGCGGCCAAGTCTGCAGTATGTAAAATCAACATTGACTCCGACGGTCGTCTGGCGGTAACCGCTGCTGTGAGAAAGTTCCTTGCTGAAAATCCCGCTGTTTTTGATCCGAGAAAATACCTGGGACCTGCGAGAGACTCTCTGAAGGAACTCTACAAACGGAAGGTCAACGATGTTCTGGCCAGCAGTGGCAAGGCAGAAGAACATGCTAAGGCTTCCAAATAATCACCATCATTCTTCCTTAAATCAAAGAGGCTGACCGCAATATTTGCGGTCAGCCTCTTTGATTTCACTCTATTCTTCAGAACCGGGAACCGGTACTTTGGCGTTGACCAGCTCACTTGACCCCAGGGATGTAACCGATTCAGCACCACCTTCAGGACCCAACTGAAGATTCGACTTCATCATCTCCTCCCAGGTAACTTCTTCCCCGGTATATGCGGATATTCGGCCCATGATGGCTGTCATGGTGGATTTGGCTGTAAACTCCGCCGGATTAACGGGTTCATTACTCCGAATGGCAGTGACCAGATGAATGTGTTCCTGCACATAGGGGCTGTTCACTTCATCTTCGCCGGGTTCTTCATAAGTCCAGATTTCTTCACCTTCCGCATTGTTTATATAGGTTTTGCAATCGGAATACCCGTTGGTCCCCCGGATCAAATCCGAAACTTCATTGGCGCAACCGTTGATCTGCCGGCACATGCTGTGTACGTGAATATTGCCTTCGTAGGTATAATCCACGCTGAAGTTGTCATATTGATCGCCGGTGACCCTGCGGTGTCTTGAACCAAAAGCAACGGCGCGCTGCGGGAATTTACCTCCTAAAAACCAGTTGATGCCGTCGAGGTTGTGAATAAACTGTTCAACAATGTGGTCGCCCGACAACCAGCACC
This sequence comes from Bacteroidales bacterium, assembly GCA_046545815.1. Taxonomy (GTDB): domain Bacteria; phylum Bacteroidota; class Bacteroidia; order Bacteroidales; family UBA12077; genus JAGXLC01. The sequence goes on along the minus strand of JBKGZA010000218.1, from coordinate 2,988 downwards.
AGTTTACCCAATCACGGAGCATAAACTCCATATCACTCCATTCATCCTTCCTTTCCCGGTACCATAGCTGACCGATGTTATAGTAGGAATTTGCGGAAAGAATATCGCCGATCTCTCCCCGGGCAATTCTTTTATAGGTTTCAATGTAACTATTTTCGTGGTGGCGCTGAGTGCCTGTCATAACGCGCAGATCCAAATCATCGGCCCTTTTGGCCGTACTGATAATGGAGCGGACTCCGACCGGATCAACAGCAACCGGTTTTTCCATAAATACGTGTTTATGGGCATCCACGCAGGCAGCAAAATGCAAGGGTCTGAAATACGGAGGGGTCGCCAGCAGAACAACATCCACATCGGAGTCGATCAATTTCTTATAAGCCTCTAACCCGATAAAACACCGATCGTCCGGAACTTCCTGACCGGTTTGTTTTTCGAGTTTCTTGCGGCACTCATTCATCTTGTCCTCAAAAACATCGGCCAGAGCAGTTATTTCCAGATTAGGGCCGGCATTGAAAAAATTGATGGCGGCCCCGGTACCCCTACCACCGCATCCTACAAGACCAGCCTTCAGAGGTTCGCCATCAGGGGCCTGATCCAGCATCGGAGGTAAACTGAGTTCCGGTTTGGCAGTTTTGCCGCATGAAGACAGCCAGTTGGCCGTAACTACCATACCAGCCACTCCAAGAGCACTTTTGGTTAAAAATTCTCTTCGCGTTTGTTTGTTTGTTTGTTCCATAATATGAGATATTTTGAGATAAATTAATGACCTATACCGAATCCGCTTGCTATCCCCTTAATTTTTGACCCATACCTGTTTGACAACTGCTTACCCTCATATGACTCCAAGGCAGAGATAAACAGAGGGTTATTTAATTCAGAAAGGGGCATGTGATACCAGTTTTTAGACAGGTTAACATCCAAATATAACAAACTTGAACAATTATCTAACGAAAATCGTGAATTTATTTTTTATTTACTTTTTGGCATTTATTCTCATCAGGTTTACTGCATTGCGCTCCAATATTGTGGCGTGCCTTATTTGAACCGGACAGTTGGAGCGCTATGAGATCCGGTGCCTTTTGACCCAGGGTTGACACCCTGAGCTACTACGATCTCACCCCTTCGGGGTTTAGGGCACCTCCAGAATTTTGATTATCTGCCAAATTAATCTCCGAGACGCAAACATTGCGTCTCTACTGCTGTGCCTGTAGCTAGTTTGCTGCCTACTGCTTAGTGCTTACTGCATACTGCCCTTCAATCACTCTCCCACTTATGAGCCTCCCCGTTGGTGGAAACAGCCGGAAAGGCCGATATAATGATCCGCTGGGCGCCCATGGGCACCAGAGTGACTGTTTCTACAGGCGCTGTGGTATAGGTCGGGCTTTGCTGTATCTCTTGTACAAGACTCGTACTATCGAGCTTCCATTCAGGTATCTTCCGGGCGTTAGCCTTAACAGCTATGGGTGCATTTACAGGAGTAAAGTGCATATTGGATTCCGGCCAGTCCCTTTTCAATAACCTCTAAATTTTGTACAGGATTCTCCTCATTTAGTACCAAACCTTAGTTCCAGGGTGAATCGGGGTAGATCTCCCATGCCGTCAATTTGTCGGTTCCACCTTCCCTGACTTTTCTTTCGGCAATAATTTGAAGTGAAAAGGTCAGGGGTCCGTAGTTGACCGAAACGCTGTTTTTATTCTGCTCACATCTGGTCACTGAAAGTTCCATCGGCATGGTCAGGGTGATCTTGTCTCCATCAGAGAATGCCCTGTCGATCTTGATGTAGGATCGGGGGCTGGCATCAACACTAACATTGCTGCCGTTTATTGCAACCTCCGGGTTATGACACCAGCCGGGCACGCGCAGATAGAGCGGGAACTTTACCTGCTCAAGTGTATTGACCGTGAATTCAACTTTTCCCTTAAAGGGATAATGGGTATTCTCATTAATGGTTACCTCTGTGCCATTTCCGACTTTGGCTCGTCAAGATAAGTTTGCAGAAATTAGATATTAGAATTTCATTTTCTGTCAAAAAAATACAAAATAATAAAAAGTAAGCGCCTAATTATGTTTAATTTTGATATATCCCTTTAAATATATAAACAAATGGGGATGAATTTCAAGACAAATAAATTATAAAAGATATATGACCAAACCAACAGAATATCAAATCCGATTCGAAGAGTTGCAGGTCTCTAAAAGCTGCATCGAATATGTCATGGGGTTTACACCCGGTGAATCCCCTTCTCCGTTTAATGAGATCATTGATGAAGTATTGCAGGATGCCAAAGATCATTGTGAGATCAAAGGAGCCATTAGAATTATCGAAGATTTTTCAATGGATATCCAAAACAACAGCATAAAAGCTGATCATACGGAATTTCAAACAGAGCGAAGAATTACCTCCCTTCTTGAAAAGTCCGAAGCCCTGGCGCTTTTTATTGTTACGGCGGGCAAAGGCATGGAACAGTGGATGCATGAATCAATGGTCCGGGGAGATACCTTTTCATCCTATGTAATTGATGTGACAGGATCAGAAATAGTTGATCTGGCGGCGGTTCAGTTGCAAAACAAACTGGAGCAGCAAATTCAACCTTCGGGATTAAATGTAACCGATATGTTTAGCCCCGGATATTGCGGCTGGCCTGTTTCGGATCAACATAGCCTTTTTTCTTTCTTCCCTGAAGGAAGTTGTGGTATCCACCTGACCGAAAGCTCACTGATGGACCCCATCAAATCGATCAGCGGGATCACGGGGATTGGGAAACACGCCAAACGGAACCGGGAAGATTACTGCAGCCATTGCGGACATACGGAGTGTATATATCGGGGAAGGAGGCACCAGCATGGATGAGTCCGGTATAAAAAGCTAAATTGATTAACTTTGATAACGATATCTATCATCCGGTTATGAGAAATTTGTTTGCAGCTAAAGCTGGGTAAGTATTAGCGGAATTAAAACCTGATTTAGCAATTGTAATATCATTTTT
>JBKGZA010000217.1:0-5122 GCA_046545815.1 Bacteroidales bacterium | reverse complement strand
TAATTTGGACAAGCCAAAACGGAAACACATTAAATTTCTTGAAAGCATCCTGTTTGGTTTTGGCTCGTCCAAATTAGTTTATCATATAATGCCATCTATCGATAGGGCTTCCCCTCCCTCAGGATAACAAAATAAACAGCAAGCAAAACCTGAAAAACTCAAAGACTCATCCCAAAATCAATGGAACAATAAAAGGTACCAGGAGGGTCAATACCAGTCCGCTAAACACCGACATAGCAACATATTCAGTACCGATATATCGGGTAATAATGGGTAATGTGGTATCCATAGAAGTAGCCCCTCCTGCTGAAATGGGACCGTATTTTCCAAAAGTGCGCGCAATAACAGGGGTAAGTAATAAGGTGAGTATTTCTCTTATAATATTGGATAACAATGCAATAACACCCAGACTTCCTCCGGCAATTTCCTTGATCAAAACACTTGATAAACTATAGTATCCAAACCCTGCACCAACGGCCCAGCATTCACGCAATGCCAGGGAATTATCCAGCAATGAGTAAAAAAATGTCCCCAGAAAAGTTCCTATAATTACCGATAAAGGAATAAGAAAAATCTTAAAATTTACTGATCTTAACAATTTCAGTGTATTCTTGTTGGCTCCGACCCCAATACCCACCAAAAACAGGAGCAGATAAAGCACATATTGTGTGATCTCATCTCCGGTCATTTCCTCAGGCAGGGTGGCATATATACCAAACAGTAAGCCGGCCACGAAAAAGAATAGGATGATAACCGTATTTTTCATGACTTGCTGAAAAAGATTTTATAAAAAACAAAAGTGATCACAATGCTTCCGAGAGTTGCCAAAAAGGTTAGGGCAAGCGACTGCAGTCCGATATTCTGAAAATTCGAAATGATCTTTTCATTCGTACCCACCGTAACCCCTAAAAAGAAAAGAAGAAGAAAAATCGCTCCATCTGTTAGCTTTGAACTGATCCATAAAATTTTGGATTGATCCCTCAACAAATACCCTAAAAGGATCCCTATCACCAATAAAACGACTACAATAATCATACAGGGAAATATTTGGATTTATCCTGCAAAATTAATAGAAAATGCGGCAATTGAAATGGAACATCCGGCGGGAATTATTTAAAATTGTTATAACTAGATGAAGTTAACACCCTGAAAAACTCGCTTGTTAAGCCCTCCAAAAAACCTCCTCTCAAAATGCATTCTTTTATCGAAATTTTTTTCCGAATTTAACATAATATTTCTTGATATCTTATCGTAAAACTAATACCTTTGGTATAAATAATTGTTAACAAAAAAAGGAAAGGAGATATATTATGAGAGATTTTATATTTTCTAACGTATTGCGTGAGCTGGCAAATAATAAAATGAGCAGAAATTATCTGTTGAAAAAGCTCGACAGCTATTTATACAATGCTATTGTGGAAAAAAATGAAAACACCCTGGAGGAAGTTCAGAAGAAGAAATATCTGTTCATGAAATCCATGCTGAAATGTGCTGTCAGAAATGTAGAAAAAGGATACTTCTCCAAAAATGTTTTCAAGCGGATCACCAATGTACTGGTTGAGAATTCCTTTCTTAACAGACAAAAATACAGTGATAAACTGGAAGAATTTAAAGAACAATACGGTGAATATCCGCCCAATTTTATTGTCCTCTCTCCCACTCAAGCCTGCAATCTGAACTGTACCGGATGCTATGCATCTTCCGATCCGCACACAAGCAATACATTACCCTATCACATGGTCGACAAAATCATGGATGAAACACGCAATAAGTTACACAGCCGCTTTGTGACCATCAGCGGAGGGGAACCCTTTATGTACAAAAGTGAGGGAAAGACCCTGCTCGACATTTTTGAAAAATACGACGATGTTTTCTTCCTGGTATACACGAACGGCACCATTATCAACCCGGAGATAGCAGAAAGACTTGGAAAAGCCGGTAACGTCACACCGGCCATTTCAGTAGAAGGCTTTGAAAAAGAAACCAACGCGAGAAGAGGTAAAGGCACCCACAAAAAAATACTTCAGGCATTTGAAAACCTCAGAAATGCAGGCGTTCCAATTGGTATTTCCGTAACGGCAACCAGTGAGAATGCAGATCTGCTCATGAATGATGAGTTTTATGATTATTACTTCGATCAGCAGGGTGCTACCTACATGTGGCAATTCCAGCTTATGCCGATTGGCAGAAGCACCCATGCCTTTGACCTTATGGTTCCTCCTGAAAAACGTGTGGAATTATACAGAAAATGGGAATACCTCCTCTCAGAGAAAAATTATTGTGTAGCCGACTTCTGGAATAGCGGTATACTGACGAATGGCTGCATAGCTTACGGACGAAGGGGCGGGTATTTCTACATCGACTGGAACGGAAATATTATGCCCTGTGTATTTGTGCCCTACTATGTGGATAACGTTTATGATCTCTATAATAATGACAAGTCGTTGGTTGATGCATTGTTCTCTGATTTCATGAAAAACGGCAGGGAATGGCAGCGGAATTATGGTCAGGCACAACCTCACAACCCGGACAACTGGCTGATGCCTTGCTCTATAAGAGACCATTATGATAATTTCCGCCGGAATATCCTTCCAAACAATGCCAGAGGAGAAAGCGAAGAAGCGGAAGAATCGCTTAATGATGAAGAATATTACAGAAAACTGGTTCAATACGATAAAGAACTGGAAGAACTAACACAGGACATCTGGGAAGAAGAATATATGGAGAAAGCAAAAGAGCACGCAAACCAATAAATAATTGACCGAACATCGCTGTAAAAAGGCAGGGAGGCCGGAGAGTGCTTCTCTGTCTTTTTTTATTATATTTGACAAATATTTCAAAACCCATATTTTATGAACGTTTTTGGAAAAATATTCAGAATTTCGATATTCGGGGAATCCCATGGCAACCTGATAGGCATTACGCTTGACGGATGTCCTGCCGGGATCAATATCAACCCGGAAGAGTTCAACACGGACCTTTCCCGAAGAAAAAGCGGAAAAATAGGCACGACCCCAAGAAAAGAGCTGGATCATCCTGAATTTGTAAGTGGAATCTACCAGAACAAAACGACCGGTGCTCCCATTACCATACTATTCAAAAATCAAAATACACAATCTAAAGACTATAAAGATTTTCTTCAAAAACCCAGACCCGGCCATGCAGACTTCACAGCCAACCATAAATTCGGCGGTTTTAATGATCACCGGGGCAGTGGGCATTTCTCCGGCAGACTGACCCTTGGACTTGTGGCAGCCGGCGTCATTGCCAAAAAGGTTATTTTCCCGGTCTTTGTTAATGCTAAGCTTACTGAAGCCGTCGGCATGCAAGATATAGAGCAGGCCATTCAGTATGCGCTCCAAAACAATGACACCATTGGAGGATTGATTCAATGCAAGGCGGAAAATGTACCGGTTGGACTGGGAGAGCCGTTTTTTGACTCTGTAGAATCATTGATCAGCCATATAGTATTCTCGATCCCTGCTATCAAGGGTATCGAATTTGGTGCGGGTTTTAAGGCTGCAGAAATGCTGGGAAGCGAGCACAATGACCCCATTATCAATAAAGAGGGTAAAACAGAAACCAATCATGCCGGAGGAATTAATGGCGGCATCACAAATGGCAATGACATTATATTCAGGGTTGCTGTAAAACCACCTTCCAGCACCCCCAAAAAACAAAGATCCCTGAACCTGGAAACTGACGAGATGGAAGATATTGAGGTGAAAGGCAGGCATGACGCGTGCATCGCATTACGCATGCCAGTAATTGTTGAAGCCGCAACCGCCTGTGTCTTTGCCGATCTTATGTTGCAGGAGCAGAAAGCACCCAGAGTATTTAAATGACATTTATCCCTTAAACTGAATAATCATCGGCCCAGGTAATCTCCAGTATTCTCCGTGTATCGGGTTCTATTTTGAAACGGTCATCCAGCCTGTCACCGATAATCCAAATGATCTTTTCCCCGGAAGCAAGTATCCACACCCGTTCTTTATCCAACAGAGAATACTTCCTGTCCACAAAAAAGTCACTCAGCTTTTTAAAGTGATTAAATCCAAAAGGCTTAAAATAATCGCCTTGCTGCCATTTTCTGATAATCAATGGAAACTGTAGCTTATCATAATCAATTGAAACTATCCGTGGGTCCTTCAGGGGTATACCATAATTCCTGACATCCTCTATAAATCTAAAATTCAAAAAGATGGGCTCACTGATATGACGCACCCCCTCATCAATATAGTAACGGTTTGCATTCTCCGTTTCTATAACTGAAATGATCAAATAATGGCGATCCCTGACCAGCTTGTGGCTCGGGGAGAAAAATTCCTTTCCAGGCTCCGCATCAAGATGTTCAATGATCTTATGCACGATTTCTTTCGAAAAATGATAGGGTTTTAATATTTCAAAAAGATAAGTGCTTGCCTCCGGCAATTGTTGCAATTTATTGATGTCCACATACAGATCGTCCTCCTTCTGAAAAGTCAGTTCTGATATTTTTTCATTAATCGCCCTGATATATATATTATAGGCATCCTGAAATCTTTCCATGTTCTCCCACATGGTGTCCGGGAAACGGGGATTGATTTCCTGAAAACGGGGCACGATATGATGCCTTATTTTATTTCTGTGGTATTTTACCGTGCGGTTGGAAGAATCTTCCCGGTAACCGATGTTGTATTCCCTGCTAAAATGCAATATATCTTCCCGGGCGGCAAATAAAACAGGTCTGATAATATAATCATTACGGGGTTTTATACCGGTTATGCCTTTCAAACCTGTACCTCTGGCAATATTAATAAAGAATGTTTCCACCAGGTCATTTTTATTATGGCCCATCCCCACTATATCATAACTGTATTGGATCTTCAACTTTTCAAACCACTGATATCTTAATCTTCTGGCCGCCATTTGTAAAGAAAGGCTATTCTCAGAAGCAAAAGCTTCTGTATCGAATTTGTTGACATGAAAGGTAAGACCATGTTCTTTGGCAAAAGATTCCACAAATTGCTGATCCCTGTCTGATTCCTGGCCTCTGAGCTGAAAGTTGCAATGAGCCACTGCAAAACGATATCCCGCTTTCAGACAAAGATGGGCCATAACCATTGAATCAACTCCTCCGCTT
>JBKGZA010000216.1:0-5127 GCA_046545815.1 Bacteroidales bacterium | reverse complement strand
ATACCGGATGAACAGCATGAGCTGATCAATTTGTTGCAGGATGCCAGATCGCAGGAATATGATGTGGTAATGTCTACCGGAGGTACCGGACTGGGGAGTCGTGATATAACGCCTGGAACAATCGGTGTGCTTTTAGACAGGGAAATTCCTGGTATTATGGAAATGATCCGTATGCAATTCGGGAAGAACAATCCCAATGCCTTGCTTAGTCGGTCTATTGCCGGTGTAATGGGAAGAACGCTGGTTTATGCCTTGCCCGGAAGCACCAAAGCCGTGGATGAGTATCTGGAGATCATCCTGCCTGCGCTAAAACACAGCATTTTTATGGTGCATGATCTGGATGTACATGGTTAAAGCAATGTTAGAATGCTTGAATGATAGAGTGATACAATGTGTAAGGTTTATTTTTGTTTTTTTGCCCATTCGGAAATAATATATCCGACTCCAACCAGCGGTCTGACCTTTGATTTATCATTTTACAGAAAAGATGCTTCGTCGTGGTAAATATTCATTCGCTTACCGCGCGCAAAACCAGCCATGGCAATGTTGTTTTCCTTTGCCATCTCCAGTGCCTTATCGGTGGGCGGGCTGGTTGACACCACCATCGGGAATCCGGCTTTTATGACCTTGGAGATGATGCTTTGAGATATCCGGCAGGTGAGCAACAGGCACTTATCCGAAAAGGGTTCGTTGTTTGTCATACCATATCCTATAAGCTTGTCGAGGGCATTGTGGCGACCTATGTCATCAAAGTATTTTGTAATCTCTTGTCGGGTAGCCATGGCAGCTGTGTGAACAGCCCCGGTCATCCTGAATTGTTCCGAAAGCCCCGAAAATGTATCCATGAATTCCAGTATTTGCGAACTGGATAATTCTATGCCTGCACTATCTACAAAGCCATCCATGAGGTTTTTGCTTTTTTCAAGGCTCACCGAGGCGGTCCGGCTTTCCATGTGGTAATCCAGCGACCTGATATCTCCTGGGGTGCTGATATAGCCATTGGTGTATAGGTACCCGGTGATCATCTCATTAACATAATTACCTGAACAAGGAAGAATGAGCGTTTCTTTGCCGTTTATTACCACCTTTAAAGTCACCTCCTTTATGACATGGTCTTCCTTCTGTTTTCTTTTACCGTTCTCTATTCTTCTGATGTTCACCTTTTTCATAGCGATTCAGTTCTTCAGGTGTGTTGATATTGATGAATGGTGTTTCGTCATCTGTTTCCCAATAAAAGGTATTAATGGTTTTCAGAAATTTTTTTACCGATGATGGCTTGTCGGGTTGAAGCAAGGCTTCAAGTTTATCAAGTCCGCTTTTATGGTAAACACCGTGAAGCGGTTCAATGTTTTTGTTCACCCTGGGGATAATGGCCTCATATTTTTCTTTTCCTGCAGTCCTGATTTGACCGGCAATGATGTTTCCATTGATGAATGGCATGTCTCCGGCTACAATGAATACCTGATCATGACCTGATTTTTTCAGGGCAGTATGAATGCCGGACAAAGGCCCTTTATGAGGAATGATATCAGTATAGATGATAAGGTCCTTATAGTTTGCGAATCTATCGGGAGAATTGGTGATAAGCAATATTTCAGGAAAGAGGGGCTTCAATACCTCTGTCTGATGTTCCAGGATGGGTTTGTTATGGAAAGGCACCAGAGATTTGATCCTGCCGTTAAAGCGGCTGTTGGTGCCTCCGGCGAGTATGGCGGCAGTAATGTTTTGGTATGGAATATTTGTTTTCACAATGATAAAGATATAAATTGTAATGATTTTATTTTTATTGTGTTTTTAATTTAAATCAAGGCTTATGAAAAGAAGTGAAATAAATAACTTCATAAGATCTTCGAAGGAGTTTTTCCGGACGCATCAGTTTCATCTGCCACCATGGGCCTATTGGAGACCGGAAGGCTGGAAAGGGAAATATCATGAATGTTATGAGATTGTTGACAACATGCTCGGCTGGGATCTCACCGATTTTGGGAGCCGGGATTTTTTCAACAGGGGATTGATTCTGTTTACCATCAGGAACGGCAATCCACAAAAAAATGATAAAACCTACGCTGAGAAGATTATGATTGTGGAGGAAAATCAGGAAGCTCCCTTACATTACCACTGTAATAAGATGGAAGACATCATCAACCGGGGCGGAGGAAACCTGATGATGGAACTGTATAAAGCGACAAATAACAATGAGTTGTCCGACGAAGAGGTAACTATAAAGATTGACGGCATCGAGCTCACCGTTGAGCCAGGCAGCAAAATTAAACTTACGCCCGGTGAAAGCATTTGCCTGCAACCCTATGTTTTTCATCGTTTTTACGGAGAAGAAGGGAAGGGCAAGGTGTTAACCGGTGAAGTAAGTGCCGTAAATGACGATACCGCAGACAATTATTTTTATGAAGAGGTTGGGCGTTTTCCCGATATTGAAGAGGATGAAGAGCCTTTGCATCTTCTGGCTTCCGAATATTCAAAATATCTTTGATCATGAGCGGAAAGAAAATCATCCTATCCGGAACCGGCAGCTCGCTGATTGATTATGTATATTCCGGAATCGACTTTAATTCACCGGAATTCCGGGAATATCTTTCCCGCAGAACGGGCGACGGGGGCCTGCTTCCGGGTCGCCTGGTCTTTGCCGAAGATCTGGAAAAATTTGCCGGCAAGGATTTCCATACCATACTTCATGAATTTGTTGGCGGACGGGAACCCGATGTGGCGAATATTGGCGGTCCCAGCGTAGTATCGCTGATTCATGCCGCACAGCTTTTAAATTTAGGTGAATTTGAAGTCAAATTTTATGGAGCATCGGGAGCCGATGAAACCGGTAATTTTTTAAGATCCCGCATATCACAAACTCCGTTGAATATAAAGAATTATAAAGTATACGAGGGAGAGGAGACCCCTTTTACCAATGTTTTATCTGATCCCAATTACAATGGTGGTGCGGGAGAACGGACTTTTGTCAACAGCATTGGTGCTGCCTGGAAGTTTACACCCGACGATCTGGATGAATCCTTTTTCAATTCCGATATCGTGGCTTTCGGTGGTACCGCCCTGGTACCCCATATTCACGATAATCTGACCGGATTACTGGAAAAGGCTAAGAAAAGGGATTGTCTGACCGTCGTGAATACCGTTTACGATTTTCGAAATGAACAGAAAAACCCCGGTGAGAAATGGCCTTTGGGGAAACATTCACAAAGTTTTCCCAACATAGATCTTTTATTGATGGATTATGACGAAGCTTTGAAAATTAGCGGAAAGAAAGATGTTCACGCCGCCGTGGAATACTATCGGTCGCTGGGCATTTCTGCTTTAATTATAACAAAGGGCAGTGATGATGCCATTGTATGGTCGGATGGTTCCCTCTTTTCTCCGGACGGATATTATAGCGTTCCAATTTCTGAAAAAGTTGTACGGGAACGATCGGGTCAGTGGGCCCATAAAGGCGATACCACCGGATGCGGCGACAATTTCGTTGGAGGGGTATTGGCCTCTCTCGCCAAGCAGATGCGGGATAATGGACAGCATTATGATCTTGAGGACATGGTAGCCTGGGGAATGGCTTCAGGAGGATATGCCTGTTTCTATATGGGAGGTACTTATATTGAGCATCATCCTCATGAAAAATTCAGGCTGATTAAACCCTATGTAGAAGCATATAAGGATCAGATAAAACACAGGTTAAAAAAGAAACATTGAATCCCGCACATTCCAGCCTTTATAATTGCTTATTTTAAGCAGTTTATCAATCTTGATTCAAGAGCCGGTTGTAATCAAAGTGATGATCGGCAAAATCAAGATAGACCTCCCAGTTGTAGTTGTTGAGGTCGTGATCTCCGTTACGTATCACATAACCTGTGGTGTTGTAAACCGGCCGGTTGATCACCGGCATTTCTTCCACCGGCAAACCCTTTTTCCCTAGCAGCTTGTATACTGGAGCAGCATGTTTTACTGAGAGAAATTCTCCCTTTGGATCGGCCCATTGATCCTGTTTTGCACTTGCCGCTATAACGGGACGAGGCGCCATCAGTGCCATGAGCATGTGCTGATCAACAGGGAGTTCCTCTTCATTTTGGTTGTACTTTTTAAAATTCTCGCAGAACCAATGTGGAAAGGAGTTATTGATGCGACCGACCGTCTCTCCGAATTGCCTTCGGGAAAGTGCTGCACCCCCGCAGCCCGAACAATTGGAGATGACAAGATCAAACCTTTGATCGGTTGCCCCTGCCCACAAGGCGGTTTTTCCCAGCCGGGAATGGCCAAAAACCATCATCTTGTTATTATCTATGGCCGGATCTTTCTCCAGGTAATCTGCACCTCTGCTTAGTCCCCAGACCCAGGCTCCTATGGAGGCACAATTGTTTCCACGGGCTGTGTCCAGATATTGTTCATCAAACAAAGGATGAACGCCGTTTTGGTATCCATCGTCAAAATCCGGGTCTATTTCGCCATAGTAAATGTTGGCCAGGGCATATCCCCTGTCCAGAATACGTTCCACCGGGAACCGACTTTGTCTGCATCCTCTGGAAGCTTCTGTAGCATTGTTGTTTTGAATATTACAGTTCTCATCATTGGAAACCCAGCTATCCGTAACGGTTATATGTTTACTGGGATGTACCGACTGATTGCCCCGGAAATTCAATCCCAGAAATACCGGAACAGGCTTTTTCGGTTTATTCGGAATGAACAGCAGCAGGTCAAAATGGTGTTTTTGATTGTTTTGTTTTACATGGATACGGATTTCTTTCAGTGTAGCAAGCCCGTCCAGTGCATCGGGAATATTTTTCCGTTCTTCAAAAGTCAAGTCTTCCGGTTTACCCGGCATTTTACCATATACATGTTTTTCGAAAAGCCTTAATATCTCTTTTCTTCTTTCCTCCCATTCTGAAGGTGTATTGACCTTGCTGCCATCCGAAAAGGTTAACGGATCGGGCAGTTCATAGTCGGGTACTTTGGATTCCTCATAATTGGGTTCAAATTCCTGGGCCTGGGATGATGCCAAAAGAAAAGCAAAAACCAGGACAGTAATAAATAAGGTCTTCATCTTTTTCATAAATAACCTCCGCATTAAATTGGATTTAAACAATCAAATCATAAAGATACTTATAATTCATGAGA
>JBKGZA010000215.1:0-5149 GCA_046545815.1 Bacteroidales bacterium | reverse complement strand
TCACCCAGTTAAGATAGGGAGTCTACCCGGTAACATTGGGCATCGCCCAGGTAAGGCAGGGAGTGTAACCGGTAAAAGTAGGGCGTCACCCAGTTAAGATTGGGAGTCACTTCGGTGAGACAGGGAATGACCTAGATAAAATTGGGAATATCATCGATGAGATAGGGAGTGTTTTAATAAAATTTATAAAAAGTATTGCCTGTTAATTCATAATATTTTACTTTTGGTAAAAGGAGTTATACCATTAAACTTAAGTTTTATGGGACCACAGGGACAAATTCAGGGCATCAAAGATTTTCTTGAAAAATCAATAGAAACCATTGACAATATGAGCAAACGGGAAATAGATTCCAGCCTGGATCAGTTGGATTCTGTTTTATTAAGGCATTATAACAAAAGATTTTCCTATATTTATAAGAAACAGGTCATTCAAAATCAGGTCAGGAAGATGATGAACATACCTGAGGAAGGAGAAAAACTAAAGGATTTAAAAAAAGATTACAAGCGTTTGCTCAGTATCATGCTGGATGAAATAAACAGACTGGGATTGCCGGGGAAGGAAGATATAACAATTGATCCATCCGGTAAGGTATATCAGCAGCTTTCACACGGGGAACAACCATCACAGAAAGAACAGGTTTCACTGGAAGAACAGCAACCTCAGGTGCAATTAACGGATGTACTTATTAAAACCATGGAAGATCAGATGAGCTCAGCCCAATGGGAAGAGCTGAAAACTCTTATTAGAAAGGTAAGGAACAGGGAGGAAGCTAAGTCAAGAATCTCGGAAAAATTAAGGAGCTATGGATTAGAGGAATGCTTAAGCATCCTGGCCAATATACTAACGAACCCGGAAATAATTGACGCATTCTGATAATATGGCTTTACTCCGGATTATTTCCTTTCTTATCATCTCCCTTACAAGGAGCTATCCCCAAATAGCCTTAGGGCTCAAGTTTCTTATGTTCTTGGAATCCTATTAATGTTGTTTAAGATCATAAAGAAGAGAAGTTTTAAACGCTGCAATCCGGAAATATTGACTTCAGGGAGGGTGATGCTGCTGCTATGCCTTTTCAGTATGACAGGGCCCTGATCACCAATCTATTCTATCAGCTCGTATCCCATATCAATTCCTTTATCCACTGCCGGGATCCCTTCCTTCATCCATTTGGGCATGGGCTTGTCCTTTAGATAATGATTGAAGAACTGGGCCATGCGAATCTGGAAATCGTGTTTGTCGCGCACCTTTGTCGGCCAGTGGTCGGCTTCTTTATAATCCAGCAGCCATGCAGGCTTCCGCAGTCTGCGCATGGCAATGAAAAACTCGATTCCCTGGCTTTGCGGTACAGCCCCATCATCTTCGTTGTGCATGATCAGCATGGGCGTGTTGATCTTATCCGCCCAGAACAAGGGGGAGTTTTCCAGGTAACGGAGCGGAGCCTCCCATATCGACTTCCCGATACGGCTCTGGGTATGCTCATACTGGAAGGAACGGTTGAGCCCGGATCCCTCACGGATACCCCCGTAGGCGCTGTACATGTTGACCACCGGTGCGCCTGATTCGATCGCGGCAAACATGTTGGTACGTGTGGCCAGATAAGCCACCTGGTAGCCACCCCAGCTATGTCCCTGAGCTGCAATATGCTCCTCGTCAATGAAACCTTCGGAGATTAGCTGCGTCACGCCGGGCATTACACAGTTGAAGGCATCCTCACCCGGATATCCTGTTTTGTAATAGACATCGGGATTGAAGATGACATAACCGTTGCTGGTATAATAATGATAATCCACCGTTGAGCGGTGTGGCTCAGGTATCCTGTGACTGTAAAGGTTTTGTGAGCTTTTTTCGTAGAAGTTGACGATCAACGGATACTCCTTGTCGGGATCGTAATCTTCAGGTTTCACCAGCAACCCTTCCAGCTTTCTTCCGTCGGCAGAAGTCCAACTGTACAGCTCGGCGGTACCCCACCTGAAATCTTCCTGCTGCGGGTTGGCGTTACTGATCTGTGTGGAACTCCCGAATTTTTCCGTGATCAGCAAATCGGGAAATTGCTCAAACGTTTCCCGCGTATAGAGGTAGGTGTCGTCGTCTTTGGCCTTGACGGGTCTGTTCAGCTTATATTTTCCGCCGGTCAGTTGTTCAGGTTCACCGGGCCTTTTCAGGTTCAGCGCATAATAACCATCGGCTCGGGTAGTTTCATTGTGTCCGTGCAAATGATAGGTTTTTGTCCCGTCCAGACCTTTCTCATCCTCATCGTCGCGCCTGTAATCCATCAGGCGGTATTTCGTTTTGGTCTGCCGGCCATTTTTGGTGAGGTTTACCGGTGCCTTGCCGTTTTCGGGATCCACTTTCCAGATGTCGTACCTGTCATAAACCAGCAGTGCATCATCGTCTTTTAGCCAGCCGGCAGTGCCATAGGGTGAGGCCAGGGTGGGCACATCATGTAGCTCATTTGCGCATTGAATGGTGCCGGGCTCTGTAATGGTGAATTTCTTACCTGATTCCACATCATAGGTGATCCAGCTTGTATCCGCCGCCTGATACCAGTAAACATAATTTCCACCGGGAGATACATCAGGTGTAGCCCGGCATTCCTCTTTGAACATATTGGCCTCTCCGGTCTGTATTTCCACCAGATAAAAATCATGATGAGAAGGATAGCCTTCCCACATCTTTCGCACGGAATAGGGGAGGTTCGACCATGCCAGCACCTTATCCGCATCGCCGTCGTTGATCAGCTTGATGCCTGTAAATTCCTCTTTTTCAAGTTGCACCGTCTTGTCCTGATCGGTGTGATGGACTGCCAGGTAGCTTTTTTTCAGATCTTGTTCCCTTTTGTTTAGCTGGCGGCTGTGCAGAACGGGTTCGTTCCAGTGCCAGACATCCAGCACAGGGGTCTCCTCTTCCAGCTTGGTGGTGTCTTTCTCAGGCCGGATGGGGGCCGTTCCGAAAAATATCCGCTTGTCCGACTCTGAAAAGCGGATGTCCCCATGCTCGCTGACGGTCCAGTTATCGGGAAAGGCTTGGTGATCCTCCGGAACAACCTCTTCTGCCTTGCCCTGGCCGTCCCATACATACAATGAGAAGCCTTTTTCTTTATTGCCAGATGTACTGTCCGATACAAATGCAAGCAGAGTGCCGTCATCATTCAAACTTAGCTGTTTGTACGCTGCATTGCCCGAGATCACAGTGGTATTGCTCTCTGATGAGAGGTCATACAGGTATACTCCGGGCTGAAATTCCTCATCATCGCCCGTGGAAACGAAGGCCAGTTTCTCTTCCTCTTTGGCAAAATGAAAATCGGTTACATAAGGAAACTGCATTGTTTCGCCTGAAAGCTTTTTTATGTTCAAGGTATATCCATTTTCCTCCGATTCCTCTTTGGTTGTTTCATTTTCCTCTGTGGTGTCCTTTGGGGTTTCAGACTCCGATTGCCAGGCCATCCAGCCGCTCCATCTTTCCGGCACCTTAAAGGATACCAGGTTATCTGTGATCTCTTTTTTTCCGGTTTCCACATCATAGATCAGAAGCTGATCGGATGGCATGTCCTCCTTTTTGGCATCATTAAGCTTGAGCTCCCGGATGGTGTCTTCCAGGGGTTTGATGCGGGCGATCACAAATCTGGAATCTTCCGTTATCTGCGCATCGGTTCCGCCTATCTGTGTAAGTAAACCGGAACCGTCTTTTTCAGCCAGCTTCAGTAGCGGGTCGCCTTTCCAGGGTTCCAGTGTGTAAGCCACCAGCTTTCCGTCATTGGAAATGTTTTTTTCAGTGATCCTGTTCCATTTAAGGATATCGTCGAATGTCAGTTTCTTCTTTTCCTGGGCACCAACAGTTAACCCAAGGCATATCATGCATGTTAAAATGGTAAGTCGCTGCAAATGGTTCATGTTTTCAGTATAATTTTTGTTCTGTTTTTGGACTCCAAAAGTAAGGAAAAATTAAAAAAATACGTCAGGAAAGTATTTCATAGAGGAGCACAGAGTTATATTGAGAAAGTAACATCCTCCGTCTGTGGCAATGTCTGGCAACTGTCGGATAGGTGCTAAAATATCAGCTTTTTCATGGGAATTTTTGTATTTTCTCCTTAAATTTTATATCTTACCACATTCAAAAATGGATGAAATATATGGAACCATTATCCCATCATGTCATGGAAACCCAAACCTGCTTTCCGTATGGCATGAGCTTCAAAATGCAAACACGAACAGATGCGGCCGTTATATGTGGACTCCTTGGAAATAAAACATAATGGCCATCTTGTAGGATTTTTAAAAGTCTGACCGCTTATTTATGGCACATGATGGCAACATAGACGAATCCTGGCTGATTGAGCGAATCAGGGAAGGGGAGGAATTTGCTTTCGAGAGTGTCTTTAAATGCTATTACACAAGGCTTTATCTATATGCCTTAAAATATGTTAAGGACAGCCAGACTGCCGAAGGGGTGGTTTTACGGGTTCTTGAAAGGTTATGGGAGAAAAGGGAGCAGATCTCCATCGATCAGAGCCTATCCTCTTATTTATTCCAATCGGTGTATCACGAATCACTGGATCATCTTAAAAGTTTTTCCCACCGGCAGAAACCCACTGAGCATCAATACCTGGAAGACAACAGCACCCCCGATGACAATTTTCTTGCCCAATTTTATGCCGATGAGCTTGAGGGAAGGATCAAACAAGGCATCAAACAACTTCCGGCCAAATGCCGAGATATTTTTTATATGAGCCGGTATAAAGGCCTGTCCCATAAAGAAATTGCAGAAAAACTGAATATCTCGTTTCATACGGTAAAGCATCAGATCGGCATCGCACTGGAAAAGTTAAGAGAAATGCTTGATGCTGAAGAATAAATTTGAAATCCTAAATCTGAAATTCTAAATTTTAAATTCTAAACAAATTCTAATGTTCAAACAGGGTATTTGCTGGATGCCAAAACAGCTTCTGCAGGGTGCATTCCCAATTTTTTCCAAACAATCTCTTTTATGTCATCCGGCAGCTGCCGGATTTCAATTATGTGTGAATTTTAGGATACCCGGATTCACATCCGGGCCTACAAAGATATCATCCGGCAGCTGCCGGATTTCATTATAAATTGCCATTTTAATAAGATTTCATTTAATTCTTTTGCAAACTGTAAACCGAAATCC
>JBKGZA010000214.1:0-5160 GCA_046545815.1 Bacteroidales bacterium | reverse complement strand
CGTCGGTAAGGGTGGCTGTCTAACCTATGAAACACATTAACATTCAAAAAGATAATCGAGCAGGAAGATAGGCAAGCTAAATTTATGAGGCATAATTATATAAAGGTTACGATCTTTTTCAATTATTTTTATCTTTGAAAATAGCCTCATAAATTTTGCCACATTACAGCAAAAGTGGCCAATTCTATAATCTACCTGCCACCACGCAGGTTTTTTTAAAGGATTTAACTGTCCCCTGCAGATTGAAAACTTCCATGTAAACCACATAAATTCCCATTTTTGCTTTACGGCGTTGGTCATCCAAACCATCCCAGCTAAAAGATCCTTCTGTTGCCACCGTTTGATTGTTAATCAAATGACGGATCACAAGCCCCCTTGAATCATATATTCTGATGGTAGCCACATAACCGGGTTCATCAAATTGGTAATAAATGTTGATTATATCGTCTTTCCCATCATTATCAGGAGAGAAAACTTCCGGCTGCAGTGAGATGTTGCCCTCACTTTCCGTTTTGGGGGAAAACTGAGAATTTTCATAAGTAGGTGTTCCATATCCGGAAGTCTGGGAGGCCGACTGCCAGTTGGTGGGATCATCGGAAGCCCTGTCGGGATTTATCCGTTCCAGGGAAACCCCTGCCGGGTCTTTCAGTAAGGCAAAATGCATCTTTTCGTTATAGTCCATACGATCAAGAAGCTCTGACCATTTGTTGATCAGAAGTACTGTTCCTGCGTCATTGGGATAGGAAGGGAAAGATTTCGTAGCCACAAAACGGCTGGCTATTGCAGCAGGATACTGCTCCATAACCTTTCCGGGATTGGTTGTATATACTATGTACTCGTCAGGAAATAACAGGCGACCGGCACCGTTGAGGCAGCTTATCCGATTTGGTTCCGAAGTGTTTTCATCTGTTGTGGCCAAACATACATCCTTTAGGTCCACGGTCTGTTGGGATTTGTTATAAACTTCCACAAAATCCACACCATCAAAAGCAGGGTTGAATAACACTTCATTGATCACCAGATTCCCGGGACGTGGCTTTACAGGCAATTCAAACATCATGGTGATGTTCTCCTCTGTTTTATTTCCTGCACAATCTTTTATCTTATTTCGGATAGTCAGCTCATACCGGATGTTTTTCCTGAATGGTTCGGAGAATTGCAGCATAATGTTGGTATAATCCGGGGGCTGAACAAGGACCTTTGATGGGCTGCCAATTCCGGATACCTGAAAAATTCCCGGATCGGTTACAGAGAAACGGTCATAAGGCTCGTTAAAATGAATCTGAAGACTCAGGGAGTCTGGAATGGTAATATGAAAAGGTTTGATCGGAGTCAGATCCGCATTTTCTGAAAAAACAGAATTCTTTTTTCCGGGCGTTCCGCCTGCTTTGGCCCGTGAGACAGCCCAATTATCCTGTCCGCCACAGGGATTATCAGGATCAATCTGTTCGAGAGACCATCCGCCTTCACCTTTGTATCCATCACTGTACCAGCTTTTAGTAAAATTGAGGTAGGAAATCACTTCTCCGGTTTTGTTTTCCAGGATAACGGCATCTCCGGAATTCCTGATGGGCGGAAATTTTTCAATTCCCCTTACTTTTCCGTATTCCAAAAAGGTTTCTTCAAATTCAGCGTCACAAAGGATACAATGTTCACCGGCAGATAATTTGATTTCTCCTATGGTTCTTACAGAACGACCCAGGGTAAGTTTCCAGTCTCTGAGAGAAATCTCATAATTGCTGTTGTTATACAATTCCACATATTCTGCTTCAGGAAGGCCCACAGAGGGTTCGGGGTCAGCCATGATCTCATTGATGACCACCTCGTAAGGCCGGACCGGATGATAAGTAAATTGCCTTTTCAGTGGTTCGGAATAATTGCTGCAAAGATCTGACATTGGGTTGATTTTCAGCTCATATTTTTTATCAGGTTCCAGGCGATTGGCAAATAAAAGGTACATTTCATTGTTAAGGGGTCTGTTGAGAATTACAGAATAGGGATGCCCCATTCCATTATTTATGGTGTAATTGCTGACATCATATGCGATATCTGCTGATAAAGGCTCTGAAAACCTTATTCGCACCTGATAGTCGGTTTCTGTTTCAAAATAGGTGAGGGCCGGGGGTAATGTATCGATATTCTCCGCAAAAACAGAATTTTTTTGCCCGGGCGTTCCTCCGCCGGGATCAGGGGAAGCTTTCCAGTTGGTCATCCCACTGCAATGGTTGTCCGGGTCGGTTCTTTCCAGCGAATATCCCCCATTGGCCTTGTCTGTATCCTGGTACCAGCTTTCGTGGTAAGATACCCTGTCAATCAATATGTCTTTATCATTGTACAGGGTAATTTCAGCATCTGAGTTTCTTAATAGGGGAAACACCGGTAATGCAAGTGTTTTCCCATATATTTCAAAGCTCCCCGAATATTCATCATCACAGAGAATTATATATTGAAACGGGTGGATTACCCCTGAGGGTAAGCTTTTTTTATTGTCATTAACTCTGAGAGACCATTCCGTAAGGTCGATTTCCTTCGCTGTGCGGTTGTAAAGCTCGATATATTCCGCGTTAGGCAGACTTTCAGGTGGATAGGGATCGGCCATAATCTCATTGATTACAATATCGTATGCTTTATTGCTGGAATAAAAAAAATTTCCGCTATAAGGATACAGGCTGTCGCCGTAAGAATCCTTGATATTCCTTACGGAAATCCGATATTCCCGGCCCGGTTCGAAAGGTTTGCCGGTAGCCAACAATAACTCTGTCGGATCATCTGACGGGTAACACACTGTATTCGGAATTCCTATATCCGGGATAATTTCATAGTTGTCCTTACTGGTGGCCGATGCTGTTTCAGTCGCACGGGTAAAATGGATTAACAGGGTATCCTCTGCCAGTACTATACATGTATCGACGCGCATTTTTTTATAACAGAAAGTCAGAGTGGTGTCTTTCAAGGTATTACCGGAGAGGTCCTGCAGTCCGCTAATGGTCAATTTATAATTAAAATTATCCGTTAAAGGAGCCTCAAATTGTAGTTGAATTTTCGCCGGCCGGATTTCAATCAACTTTATTTTTTCAATTTGTGTTTCCCCGTTCGTAAGATGAAAATGGGAAGGCCCGGCCAGAGAAAGGGTATCTAATGTTTCCGAGAAATCAACATTCAGTGCCCTGCTATGCAGCACATGAGTACTGGTGACCTTTGGAGCCAGTGTATCCTGAATGGGCGGGCCGATGTAGAAATCATCAAACCATAGCTTCCGGTCGGCCGATGCCGTATATTCATGATATATCCCTGCATAATCCGCGGAGTGATAGGTTGTATCGGTAATCCTTCCGATTTCAAATAACCGGTCGAATCTTGCCACAGTATCTATCTTTACAATCCATAATCCGGAATCATTGCGTTCAATTTCAAAACCTACCGGTTGATCCTCACGAATATGGTTCTGCCAGTTGAATTCGGTATCCAGTATCTCATAGCCTGAGCCTGAGGATATCCTCCATAATTTGATTTTGTCATCCGAGCCGCTGTAATTGACTCCAACAAGATAACCTTTGGCACTCCCGGAAGGATGCATTTCCCGGGCATCTTTATCGGAAGCAAGAAAAACTCCCCAGTTGTTGCTTCCTGAAGGAGGGTAGCCATGTCTTACCTGAAAACGCCAGGTGAGGCTGGTGTCTTTAAAGTCAAGCGGTACAGGAAACGACAGTCTGTCACGGCCAGCTTCCGGGTTATCAAAATTGTGATGGAGTGAGTAATTTCCGCTTATGGGTCCGATTGAGTCCAAATCCCATCTTTCTGTAGGATATTGAAACCAGTTTTTCAGGTCCTGCATTTCAAAGTCAAAAAAAACTTGCCCTATTGCATTTTGGGCGATAAGCGTAAAAAAAACAAAAAGGATTTTTTTCATGGATAAAAAATTAATAATATATTTGAAACCCTTAGTAATAATACAAATTTTTCTCTTAAAATACAAATTTTACGGTTATGAAAGTTGCAGTTGTTGGTGCCACAGGTATCGTAGGACAGGAAATGTTGAAACTATTGGTTGAGCGGAAATTTCCCTATACTGAAATTTATCCGGTAGGTTCAGAGAGGTCTCAGGGAAAAACAGTGGAGGTCGATGGTAAAGACCTGGAAGTAAAAGGAATTAAGGAGGTTGTGGATTTAAAACCTGATCTCGCCCTCTTTTCTGCAGGAAAGGATGTAGCTTTGGAATGGGCTTCGGCATTCGCCGAAGCAGGCACTACCGTTGTTGACAATTCAGCGGCTTTCAGAATGGATGATGACAAAAAGCTTATCGTTCCGGAGATTAATGGAAACATCCTCTCTGAAGAGGATAAGATCATTGCCAATCCCAACTGTTCCACCATTCAGATGGTAATGGCCATCAACCCGCTTCATGAAAAATATAAAATTAACAGAATTGTAGTGGCCACCTATCAGGCTGTTTCCGGTTCAGGCAAAGAGGCTGTGGATCAGTTAAATGATGAACTGAACAACCGGGAAGGCAAAAAGGCTTATCATTACGAAATTCTAAATAATTGTATCCCCCATTGCGGCGGTTTCCTGGATAACAATTATACTTCGGAGGAAACCAAGCTGGTTTACGAAACTCAGAAAATCGTGGACCCCAATATATGGGTAACAGCAACAGCAGTAAGAATACCTGTTTTCAGAGGCCATTCGGAAGCCGTTAACATTACTTTCAATAATGAATTTGATATACTCGATGTGAGAAACATTCTTAAAAATTCTCCCGGGATTGTAATATACGACAATATAGAGGAAAATCTTTATCCCATGCCCAAAACTTCGGAAAATAAGGATGAAGTTTTTATTGGCAGGCTGAGAAGGGATTTTTCACTTGGCAAAAGCTTAAATATGTGGGTTGTTTCGGATAATTTGCGTAAAGGCGCCGCAACCAATGCCATACAAATAGCCGAGTATTTGCGCGAGAATAAATTGCTTTAATGCGCTGAGCGCATATTACAAGATCACAATTCCAAATGTTGCCCCATAAGATGGGTAAACTTTGCTTATGCCTGAAATGAAGCTGAATCTGCAATTTCACTGAAGGGAGATGACGAGAAATGGTTTGTGCATAAAAATCTTTGAAATTTTCGATATAACCATTTGTCATCTTATGGATAATCTATA
>JBKGZA010000213.1:0-5209 GCA_046545815.1 Bacteroidales bacterium | reverse complement strand
TAAGGCACTCCAGTAGATTTATGAAATTCAACAGACTATTTTTACACAATTAGCTTAGTATAGCGCCTTTTTAGACTAGCCTCATTATTTATTCTATAACTATTAAATCAAGCCATAAAATTATTTAATCCAATAAAATTTTGTATTTTTGTTCTTAATTCATATTTCATTGCTTCTTAGTCAGCATAGAAGCTTCGTGATATTAACTATTGTTGCTATTTTTAACATAACTATAAAATCATCGGCTTATGAGTGAGAACAGTTCAAAGATTCATTTAAAGATCGGAGATATTGAGATTTCCATTGAAGGTAACCCTGAATTTGTTGCCAAACAATATCAGCAAATGGAAGAAGAGCTTAATTTGAAACAAAAGTTGGGCGAACCTTTTAAAGAAACTTCCGGTAAGAAGGAAGAGACTCCGGTTGCAGAGAAAGCATCAAAACCATCAACAGCGCCTAAAACAAAAAAGGCTTCCTCCAAAGCATCAGCCAAAGAAGATTTTTCTGGATGGCTGAAGCGGCTACCCAAAGGATTAAAGAACAGAGATAAAGCATTGATAGCTGGTTATTTTAATCAGCTCAATTCAAAAGACAATGTTTTTCGCGTCAGGGACATGAATAATACCCTTAAAGAAAATGGTATTAAGATTACCAACCCTTCTAGTCTGATCAAGAATGTAGCCAAATCCGGTAAGATTATCAAACAGGTTGCCAGAGAGGGGCGCCAGGTATACTATCAGTTTACCAGGGAAGGTGAGAAGTATATGGACGATTTGCTTTCTGTCAATAAATAGAATTGTACCTTACCGGCCAAGTTTTGCCAAAAAAAGCAAGAATTTGACCGGCAAGGTACTACCTTTTTCAGGGCAAGCCTGAAAAAAAGCCCTTCGCGGAAGAAACCACTGTTTAGATTAAGTTTGAACAACATGTTGGTTCAGGTTGCGCTTTAAGCGCCTAAAGTTCTCTATGTCACTCAGTGAATTTCTCTGTATGGTTCATATTATATATTTGAACCACAAGTTTCACAGAGAGCAAATGCCGGGCAACGCAGAGATCATTTGAAAGAATATTGCCGAGTTTTTGGCTTTATGGAATCTTTTCGCCCGATCTTACAGGAGAGAATCAGAGAAGCAAGAAAGCAATGGCTGAATGCAGCTTTTCCCGGAGAGGGGGATTGTGAGGAGAAGAACACATCTATTGCCATTCACAATTTTAAAATAATTTTCTGTGCCAGCTCTTTATCCATAGCTGCCCGGGTACGGTCAACTTCAAGAATATAGACAGGATATCGCTGTATTACCCTCACGATCCTTCCCGGAAGAATGCCCATGGCCAGAAGTTTCTGAAGATTTCTGCTGTCTTCGGTAATCAGACGTTTTACTACAGCGGACTGTCCTTTTTTCAGCCTGTCCAGAGTAATCTCCTTTTTATCCGGTGAATCTGATTTGTTCTGATTTCCATGCATAACGAAGGGATAATTAAAATCTTTGGAGGATCTTCCCTTTTGATTCCGTTGTGAAGGTAACAAATGGAAAATGTTTATTGTTCTTATTATTGCTGTATTCATTATCTGTGGATGTTTTCGGGTTGATCTTTTGTTGCTTTTTTACTGATTGACTTATTGTTTTTTTCCCGGAGAACAGATTTTTAATTAATTTGAGGGAGTTGGGTTCCGGAACATTTTCATAGCCACAGTTGGGACATTTTATGAGTTTACAGTGAGAAATGGGACAGCTTGAGCATGCTTGGTTGCCCTGTTCTTCAGTATATTCCATTCCGCAAAATGAGCATTTGATCATCTTTACCTCCTTATAGCATTATGTTAAAAGTATTGAAAGCAAAATTGAGCAACCATCCCATGGTGAAAGCCAATACCAGAACGAACAGGAATATGCTTATGGCTGTTTTGGTGCCCCTTTCCTTGAACATTACCATCAGTTGCGCAATACATGGCACAAATAACGTGAGCACAACTGCAGCAATGGTCAGTTGTCCTGCCGAGAGCATTTCTTTCATGTCATATAGTCCGGCTGCACCGTAATCTCGCCTAAAG
This sequence comes from Bacteroidales bacterium, assembly GCA_046545815.1. Taxonomy (GTDB): domain Bacteria; phylum Bacteroidota; class Bacteroidia; order Bacteroidales; family UBA12077; genus JAGXLC01. The sequence goes on along the minus strand of JBKGZA010000213.1, from coordinate 3,156 downwards.
AACCCAAAAAGGAATACATCGGTGGTGCTGTCGGGAAGTCCGATGGCGTTGACCAGAGGTTCCAGACCGTGCAAAATATATGGGAATACGTTGGTTATCTGTAGCAGCCAAATTATAACACTGGCAATGATAAACAGGGGAAAGACCTCTTTAAGGTACCAAACAATACGGGCATAGGTCTTGGTCAGTACATTGGATATCTTAGGTGTTCTTAGCGGAGGAAGTTCCATGAAAAATGTAGGCTTTTGTCCAGGCAGGATTTTGGAAACCAGGAATCCTACAAGCAAGAAGTTGGCGATAATTACCAGGGTCCATACAAGCAAAGCTTTGGGGAATGGTGAGAGCAGGGCAAATATTACACCAAGTTGTGCCGAACATGGGATGGCCAATGCCAGGAGAAGCGTTGCAATAATCCTTTCTCTTTTTGTTTCCTGTGTCCGGGTAGTTATGGTTGCCATGGTATCACAGCCCAGCCCCAGCACCATTGGTATAACCGCACGTCCGCTCATTCCGATCTTTTTGAATATTCTGTCGATTAAGAGTGAAAGACGCGGCAGATAACCTGAATCTTCAATAACAGAAAAGGCCAGGAAAAAGGTTCCCACCACGGGTAAAATGATCGCTATGGCATAGGTAAAGCCCAAAGTAATCAATCCGTATTCTCCGATAAAAAGCTGCTGTATGATTTCCGAGCCGGTAAGGGCTTGAATCCCTTCGGCAATATAAGGATTGATGTATTCCCCGAAGAGCTTTCCTTCTATGAAATCAACAATGGTTCCGGCTCCGAATACTCCTACGAATTGGTAGAATACCAGGTAAAGGATACCCAGCATGATGGGGATGCCGGTAATCGGACGGGTCATCAGGCCACTCAGCTTATCTCCCAGGTTAAGCCGTCGTTTTTTTACCTGGGTGGTTACCTTATCACTGATTTGCTCGGCTTCCTCATGGATCTTTATCTTCATCCTATAGATAAGCGATTCACCGATCTTCTGCTTCGTGTTTTCAATGATTTCCCGGGCTGCTTCATAGCTCTCAGGCTCCCTGTCATTAATGATTTCGCAGGCATCGCGGTCTTCCTGAATAAGAAGCTGAGCGAGGCTTCGTTTATGGAAGGGATAATCCTCCCCCAGAATCTGTTGAATGTCGCTTAAGCTTTGTTCAATGGATTCTTCAAATGGAATAACATCATGGTGGTTGTTCCGCTTGTAATTCATAATGTGGCTTAGAATCTGGTTAACCCCTTTACCGGTAACGGCTACCGTGGGTACCACGGGGGTACCCGTTTTATGGGAAAGCAGTTGTGCATCAATGCTGATTCCCTCCTTCTCGGCCTCATCCATCATATTAATTACCAGGATTACCTTCAGACCGGTTTCTGAAAGTTCCATGGCCAGGGGCAGCATCCGCTTCAGGTTTCTTGCATCTACAACGTGCAATACGAAATCGGGTTTGTTTTTCAGCAGGCTTAACTTGGCTACCCTTTCCTCTTCGGTGATGGGAAGTAATGAGTACATCCCCGGCAGATCCCATATATCATATTTCTCTTTGCCAATGATCAGTTGCCCTCTGTCTACAGCCACCGTGGTTCCGGGATAATTGGATACAGCAACTTTGGAACCTGTAAGCCTGTTGAAAAGCAGGCTCTTTCCAACGTTTGGCTGGCCGGTGAGGGCTATCCACCGTTGGCTTGTGATCTCCTGCTGACCTATATGATGGCAGGAACCATCGGCCGGTTTATGTTGCTTTTTTGTTTGTTGATCTGATATATTCATTGCTTGGTTGTATTTTATCATGTGAATTAATACTGCCAATGGATTCTGAAGAGTCCTACAAATGCATTGCTAAAGGTACTTTTCATACGGGGATGAATGATGTATTGAAAATCGGGCTGTATGATAAGATTCCATGGCAATGGAAACTTATAAGTTAGCTCAAGCACCGTTTCGCAACTTTCGTAATTTTCGTTACTCATGCTATGAAGCTTATTATTAGAAGAAGCATGGGCAACAGCCAATCCCAACTCGTCCGGTGAATTGGTGCTGAAGAGACCTGTATAATTCAAGCCGTAAGCTACATAGAAATCATTTAAAGCATGAGTTTCCGGTGAATAACCAATTTGCAACATCGTAGCCAGACCTTCTTCGTTGTCTTTCTTTTCAGAATATATCATCTGATCAGCAATAAAGTATATTGCGCTTCGCGCTCTCTGCCTGGATTGTTTTTTGACAGGAGACTGAAATTCACCGCTGTGATGATAGGCTCCGAATTTATAGATACCGGTTTTTTCGAACGGATTGTTAAGATGTAATTCTCCTATATAGAAGAGTCCGTTATCCTTTTTCAGGTTGAGATCGGTGCCGAAGTTGGAATGGGTAATTTCGCCGGGTTTTCCGTTATACAATCCTCCCTTTAAGGAGAGGTTTTCATTCATTTCATAACGACCGACCATTCCCAGCGTGGTATTTGGAAAAATTGATACCGGAACGTTCAACGGAGCCAGGGGCATGATTCCAAAAGAGCTGTTGATGTATGTTCCGGCCGGATCACTTGTAAAGAAGCTTTCGTTCAAATCGTGCTTTCCAACAAGCAGGGAGAAATCTCCCAATTGATGTTTGTACCAGAACTGAAACAGGTAGGTATAGTTTCCGTGTTCAATGTTGGAAAACACCTGGATATCACCTACAATATCCTGTGAGGGTTTCTGCCCGTAGGTGTTCTGGACATGCAAACGGAAGGTGCCGTTTTCCCATAGATTCATCTGATCCGTGTTCATTTGGAAGTTGAGGTTGATCAGACCGTTATGGGCAACACCTGTTCGTATACCTCCTGTGAAGTTGGCAGCTACATCCTGGTTGATTGAAAGATTTACCGGATTTTTTCTATCCTGTGCATGCACAGCAGCAATTGAAATGAATCCCAGAATAATGGCTGAAACGATTGATCTATAAATTGTGCTAAACATGATTTTGTTTTTAATTATCTATAGCAGTTACAAAAATATCTGTGATTGATATAACAGACAATCCCAACATGTTGGGATTTTTTAAGCAAGCCGAATGTAAAAGGTTATGGATGGGGTTTCGTTACTATTTACTAATGAGACCCGCATGCAATGATCTGCACAACAAGAACATGATTAACGTGCGTTCCATG
>JBKGZA010000212.1:0-5216 GCA_046545815.1 Bacteroidales bacterium | reverse complement strand
AAAAAAGCGCTTCGCGGAAGAAACCAATGTTTAGATTAAGTTTGAACAACATGTTAGTTCAAGTTGCCCTTTAAGCGCCTAAATGCTGTATCCGAGTATATTTCTTCGGCATATGCTTTCAGATAATCTGTTACGCTGTGGCCTACGGCATCAGAAAAGGCTGCCTTTTCCCTGTATAGTATATCATAGGGCAGATAATCTCCTTCAAAACTCTTTCGCAAAAGATATTTACCAATTCCGGTAAAATTCATCTTCTTTTCAGGTGGAATACCCATCACATAACTAATGAAATCTAGGTCCCCAAAAGGCACCCTTGCTTCCAGACCGTTTGGTGAAATGCTGCGATCAGCCCTCAATAAATCATACAGATAAATTTCATGGATTCTTTCTCGGGCCTCTGCCTGGAATGCACCCGGAGTGGGAGCAAAGTCGGTATACTTATAACCAAAGATTTCATTGCTGATCTCCCCTGTCATTAGTACTTTGACATCTGTATGTTCAGAGATGTGCCTACAGACAAGATACGTGCCCATGGATGCCCTGATGGTTGTTATATCTCACGTTTCAAGGTTTTAGATCAACGTGCTCAATGTATCGAATATATCCTGTTTGGTAAATAAAATTTCCGTATGGTCTGCACCAAGATATTCGGCTACCTTGCGTGCATATTTTGTATCAATGGGATCTTCGTTAATCCCCACAGCGAAAGTTTTAATCGGCTTATCCAACAGGCGGCTTCCGATGGCACAAACCAAGCTTGAGTCAAGCCCTCCGCTGCACAGAAAACCAACTGGCACGTCCGACTGAAGCCGTTTTGCTACAGCATTTGTGAGCAATTGGTGATGTTCCGGAATATTTCTTCTGCAGAATCTTCTGTATATTCTGATATTACCGATATATACCAGTAAGAAACAAATTTATCCCCGTCATAGTAATGCCCGGGAGGGAAAGGTTTCACCTCCCGGCAGACTCTGTGAAGGGCTTTCATCTCACTGGCAAATGAAATACTGCCATCCTCCGTATAGCCATAGAACATGGGCCGGATACCGACAGGATCCCTGGCAGCAAAATATTTGTCGCTGGCTGAGTCATATATAACAAAGATAAATTCTGCATCAAGCTCCTGTGCTGTTTTTCTGATTCCTTTTTCCAGGAACATGGGGATGATCACCTCGCAATCGCTTTCTGACTGAAACTCGTATTTTCCCCTGTATTGACGGCATAGCTTTTTGTAATTGTATACCTCTCCATCGCAAACCAAATGAATGTTGTGTTAATTCATGGGCTGATTACCATCATCGGTAATATCCATTATTTTTCAGATGGTGAAATCCCATCCATCCCTTATCGTATAAATCTTCTACCTGAGTATGATCAGGGCCCCGGTATTTTAGCTTTTCAAACTCGCAGGCAATATTCAGACGGGACTTTTTGTCTGACCCTGTATAAACAGCAAAACCACAAATGTTATAACAATTTGATGTTGTTCTTTTCACACTTTTCCCGCATTTTATCCGGCCATACGCACGCCTGGACTTCCCCGATATGTGCTTTCCGGAGATAGAGCATGCAAAGCCTTGACTGACCGATGCCACCGCCCATGGTCAGGGGCAATTCATCATTCAGCAGCTTGCTGTGAAAGTACAGTTCTTTACGGTCTTTCGTGCCGGTAATATCCAGTTGTTTAAGCAAAGCTTCGCGATCAACCCGGATCCCCATGGATGATATTTCAAAAGCTCGCTCCAGTACCGGATTCCAGACCAGTATGTCACCGTTAAGTCCCTTATTACCGTTTTCTGTTGGAGTGGACCAATCGTCGTAATCGGGAGCACGTCCGTCATGGGGTTGGCCATCACCAAGCTTGTGGCCGATTCCGATAACAAAGACAGCCCCGTGCTCTTTGGTGATGAGATTTTCCCTCTCGCCGGGCGACTTATCCGGATATTTCTGACGAAGCTCCTCCGCGTGGATAAATTTGATATACTTTGGCAGGAAAGGTTCCAGGCCCGTGATCTGCCAGTTGACATCTTCTTCAATAAAGCGGATGGCTTCGTAGATTTTCTCGACGGTGTCTTTAAGCGTATCCAGGTTTCTGTCCCCGGCACTGACTACTTTTTCCCAATCCCATTGGTCAACATACACGGAGTGAAGGTTTCCCAGTTCCTCATCTGGTCTTAATGCGTTCATGTCGGCATATATTCCCCTCAATTTTTCTCCGTTAAGTTGGGCGAGCTTTAGCCTTTTCCATTTGGCCAGTGACTGGACCACTTCCACCCTGGTGTTGTCCAGTGAATACACCGGAAAACTTACGGGCTTTTCAACACCGTTCAGGTCGTCATTGATACCCGTACCGCCTACCACCAGCATCGGGGCAGTTACCCGTTTTAATCCCAGCTTGCTTGCCAGGGTGTTCTGAAACTCGTCCTTGATGAACTTAATCGCTGCTTCTGTGGCCTCCCTGCTGAGCAGGTTCTGATAATCCTTCGGAATAATTAGTTTTTTCATAGAATAAAGTTTTAAATTAAACATAAACAAAAAACCTTCCCCGGTTTCGGGGAAGGTCTGAACAGATACAATAAATAATGGATCAGCTTCCCCGGGGAAAGAGATAATTATTATTGTTATTATTATTGATTGCCTGATACATGACTTCTGGTTTTATGGAAACAAAAAAGCCTTCCTGGTTGCAGGAAGGCTTTATATATCAATGTTCATTTTGTTTTTTTCACAGCCTTCCTGCCCGTAAATACTGATTATTATTACGGTTATTGTTGTGAAGGCTGTTATTTAATATAAAACGGATCATTTTTTTATCTTTACAGGATTGCAAGTAAATAAATAAATCTGAACAATCCAAATGATCCGGACAATATTTCAAAAATTTTTTAGATGTTTTCATTTGGTTAGGTACACAGCAGCTTATGGAGAAATATCCCGAAGTATTGGAAAATATGTTACTGTTTGCCCGCAGCAACAATACCGTTCCTTATTCTTCCGGGATGAAAGATCTTCAGAAATTGAGATATTTTCTGGGAACCTGCAAAAATCTTAATATTCCAAGGAAGAAAACCTTCAAACGAAATCCATTTTTTTGTAATATTATGTCCGCATGCGTATACAAAACAGGCGTGGATGACTCATAGGAGAAAAGCATACCGGATGGCGCCAAGTGCCTGACGGACTTTTGAAAATGGGATTATATGATACGTGAAATATACCTTAAAACTATATAAATTATGAAAAAGAGCATTACTACATTGTTGTTGGCACTGATTGCCGGTTTAGGCAGTCTTTCGTTACAGGCCCAGGATGGTCAGTATGAAAAGGCTGACAATCCGCTCTTCACACCTTGGGCGGAAGAAGTATCCCCTGAAAATGCATTGCCGGAATATCCCCGGCCTCAGATGAGGCGAGATCACTGGAAAAACCTCAACGGTTTGTGGGACTTTCAAATGACCTCCAAAATGGGAGACCCCGGTGAATACGAGGATGAAATTCTTGTACCTTATCCTGTAGAATCGGCCCTTTCAGGAATTAAGGAAATAGTAGGAGCCGACCACCGCGTATGGTACAAACGCAGTTTTACCGTTGATAATCCTTATGAAAACGGACGGGTTCTGTTGCATTTTGGTGCGGTTGACTGGGAAAGCGACGTGTTTGTCAACAGCGAGCATGTGGGCAAGCATAAAGGAGGCTATGATCCCTTTACCTATGACATTACCGAGCATGTGGAGTCATCCGGATCTCAGGAAATAGAGGTTACTGCATGGGACCCGACGGATCTGGGTCATCAGCCCGTGGGCAAACAAACACATGACCCGCGTAGCATATGGTATACAGCCGTTACCGGTATCTGGCAGACCGTCTGGCTGGAGTATGTTCCCCAGTCTTATATCAAAGATTTGAAAGTCACTCCTCAGGTAGATCAAAAGCGGGTAAAAATAGAGGCTTGCGCCAGTCATGTTTCTGAAGATCATCAGGTAAAAGTGATCGCTAAAGACAATGGACAGACTGTGGGCACTTCCAAAGGCTTCCACGACAACCGCCTGTTCGTTAAGCTTGATGATCCGAAGCTTTGGTCCCCGCAAAATCCTTTTCTGTATGATCTTGAAGTTCAACTGTTGGACGGTGAAGGCAATGCTGTGGATCAGGTGGAAAGTTATTTCGGGATGCGTCAGATTTCGCTTGGCAAAGATGAAGATGGATACACCAGGCTGTTGCTGAACAACAAGCCGCTGTTCCAGCTCGGTCCGCTCGACCAGGGTTGGTGGCCCGACGGATTGTACACTGCTGCTACCGATGAAGCGCTTAAGTATGATGTTAAGGTGACCAAAGATCTTGGTTTTAACATGCTCCGCAAGCACGTGAAGGTGGAGCCGCAACGGTTCTATTACTGGTGCGACAAGATGGGTGTACTGGTTTGGCAGGACATGCCCAGCGGCGATATGCGGCCCGGCAAAATACCCTACCGCAGCGAAGCCTCCGCTGAGCAGTTCAAAAAGGAATACAAGAACCTCATCAATGATTTCTATAATCACCCCTCTATCGTGATGTGGGTGCCCTTTAATGAAGGCTGGGGCCAGTTCCAGACCCGCGAGATCGTGGAGATGACCAAAAAGCTGGATCCCACACGCCTTGTAAACAATGCCAGCGGATGGCATGACAGAAAAGTGGGGGATGTTCATGACATCCATTCCTATCCGGGACCGGATATGCCTGAAACGGAAGACAACCGTGCTGCCGTGCTGGGCGAGTTCGGCGGTCAGGCACTGGTTGTAAAAGACCATCTGTGGCTGCAGGATTTTTCAAGGGCACCAAGCCATTATGAAACTTCGCAGTCGAAAGAAAAGCTGCACAACCAATACGATGAACTGCTGCAGAAAGTGTTCCCGCTGAAGGAACAGGGACTGGCTGCTGCCGTCTACACCCAGACCACCGACGTGGAAACCGAGGTGAACGGCTTCATGACCTACGACCGTGAAGAAATCAAATTCGATCTTGAGCACATGCGGGAGATGCACCAAAAGCTGATACACGGAAAGTAACTGTAACTTCCATAAGCCGGTAAGATATCATATTTTTATCCTGATAAACCGGTATATAACTGCCTGGAGCCAGAACGGAGGGTCAGAAAAGGCCCTCCGTTTTCTGTATATATCATATAATTTCCCAAAATTGGAATGTTATTGAATATTTGTTATATTTGAATCTCTCTA
>JBKGZA010000211.1:0-5254 GCA_046545815.1 Bacteroidales bacterium | reverse complement strand
ATAATAAAAAAGAATATAAAGAAAATCATGGTGTATGCGGATATTCAGTATATACTATAAGAAATGCACATCTTTTTAATAATAACTTACCGAAAAATGCATATGGTGTAAAACATACTCCAATTGAAACCAATTTTTCTCATTGTGAATTATACCCCATAAATGTTGGAAGAAGAAATCAGAAGTTAAAAAATGCTTATCGACATGCTTTAAAAGTCAATGCGAAACCGAAAATTTACCCATATCAAAGAGTATCAAAATTCACTAATTGGATTGAGTTCTTTAAGATGTTAAAACACCAAATATTAGTATGGTTTTGTTAAATAATAACATCAGCATGATTAATCCTCCTGGTGCCGGAAAGTCCATGCTAACCAAAACGGCTCCCCACGACCAATCCATCTCTTACACTGAGCGAGGCACTGAATGCTATATAATGTAGAACCAATTTATAAAAATGTACAATCATGAAACCAAAAACACTCCGTTACCTTTTCTTCGTCTTCTTTATTGCTTCTATAACCGGTTTGCTAACCGCATTCAACCTGAATCAAAATTTTGCTATATATGATGAATGCGAGAACACCGGAGATGTCAAACCCATCACTCCTTCCCAGGAAAACCCTTTTTACTTTTCCTGGAAAGGGAAGCCCGTTTTTCTCCTTGGTGCCGCCAATTTTCATAGCTGGACACCCATCAGCAGGCCCGACAACGTAGATATAAAAAAGCAGATGGACCGTTTGGATGAAGTAATGGATGAGATCAACAGCCCTCATGTGCTGGGATTTGTCAGATGCCTGCCTTACGACCCGGCAAATCATATGCATGATGGCAATGTACCCACTGTATTGCAACCCTGGCGGAAAACAGAGGATGGACGATATGATCTGACCCGGTTCAATCCTTCATGGGAAGAACGGCTGCATCATTATCTGGAGGTGGCATTGGAACGGAATATCATTGTATCGCTTGAAGTGTGGGACGACTGGTCCGTTACCCGTGGCCCCGGAGGACAATACGACCCGGGACCGGATGGAGGCTGGAATGCCCACCCTTTCAATCCGAAAAACAATGTAAATTATGATGCCACTGTATTGCCGGACACCACTTCAGCCTGTGGTGCTCCTTTCTACAGCACCATTCCTTCGGATGCAAACAACCGGAAAGTGCTCAGGCTTCAGCAAAATTATGTGGATCAGTTGATGACCATAGCCGGTGATTATCCCAATGTGATCGTTAACATCTCCAACGAAAGCCGGGCCAACCAGAAATGGAGCCAATACTGGGCAAAATATATCCACAACAAGCTGCCTGAAGGATTTACGGTGGGCGAAATGCCATCCACAAACCGTGAAGATGGCGGAGGTCAGTGCCAGCACAAGTTCAGTCCGCTAACGCTATCACTTGATCCGATTTACGATTATGTGGATGTTTCTCAGGGTGTGTCGGGCCATGAATTCAATACAGTATCCGATCAGGTCATTAAAGGAGCGCAAAGAATACATACTTACCGACAAAAAATGAAGGCAAAGTATAAAACAAAGCCCTTGGTGGTTTCCAAAGATTATACACGCGATGAACAAGGTGGCAGAATGGTTGTATGGAGCCGTTTTACAGGAGGAGCGGCTTCAGCCAGATTCCATCGCCCTTCAGGAGATCATGGGATGGAGGTGGTCAATTTCCAGCACGAAGCAGTTGAAAATCTGGGAAAATTCATAGCTACACTCCCTTTTTGGAAAATGTCACCTGCACCGGAAAAAATTCAATCCCTGCCGGATGATGCCCGGGCCAATGTTCTTGCCCAAAATGAAGGCCATATGGTTATTCAGTTGATCAACGGCAAAAAAGGAGATAAAATCTCACTTGACATCTCGAGGGGGCAATGGAACTTTGAATGGATACATCCGAAAACTTATGGGGAATCAACAAAAAGCACATTGAAAGTCAGTAAAGAAACTGCCATGATAAAAATTCCGGAAGATAAAAAACATCAAATCCTTCATTTGTACCCTGTTAATCATTGATAAGTCAGCCAGACAGAAAAGGAAACGGAAAATTTCATATAAAGACACAGAAAGGTCTTGCATCGGCCGGCATTACATGCCCTATTAAACCCCTGACCATTACCCTTTAAACATGGGGGTGACCAGACTGTTTTTAATGGTCATGATTTGGTCAGTTAAAATTTTCATTTAAATTTGTCACATCATTTATAAAGCAAATGGAAATTTGTAATTTCCTTTATTGGCGGTGGATGTATTAGTTAAAACCAAATAAATCGTGTGCATATGGACTACATTATTTACAGCATTCCGTTACTGGCGGTATTGGGATTCATATTTATCGTGTGGAAAACTTCCTGGGTGAATAAACAATCGGAAGGAACCCAGAAGATGCAAGATATTGCTGGCCGTGTAAGAGCGGGAGCAATGGCATTTTTACAAGCGGAATACAAATATCTTATTGTTTTTGTGATAGCTGTGGCTATCTTGTTGTTCTTTAAAAGTACTACAGAAGCAGATTCCAATGGCTTTGTAGTCATTTCGTTTATCGTCGGGGCATTCTTATCGGGTTTGGCCGGAAATTTAGGTATGCGGATAGCTACCAAAGCCAATGTAAGAACAACCGAGGCAGCAAAAAGCTCGTTGAGCAAAGCTTTGGGTGTTGCCTTCAGTGGAGGATCCGTAATGGGCATTGGCGTTGTTTCTCTGGGTATAATAGGACTGAGCGTTCTGTTCATTCTTTTTCATTTCGTAATTGGAGCTAACTGGTCTTTAGCAATGGTCCTCAATGTAATCTCTTCTTTTTCACTGGGAGCATCATCCATTGCACTTTTTGCGAGGGTAGGCGGAGGAATTTATACCAAAGCTGCTGACGTAGGTGCTGACCTGGTAGGTAAAGTAGAAGCAGGCATTCCGGAGGATCATCCGCTGAATCCGGGTACCATTGCCGATAATGTTGGCGATAATGTTGGCGACGTTGCAGGCATGGGAGCCGACTTGTTCGAATCGTTTGTAGGAGCAATTATAGCGACCATGGTTCTTGGATCTGCTTTTGTTGCTTTGCCTTCCTTTCAGCAAGGATTTGAACTGGGCGGAATCATATTACCCCTAGCCCTCGCAGGTGTTGGAATTATTACATCCATACTGGGAACCTTCTTCGTTAAGGTGAAATCCGGAAGTGACCCTCAGAAAGCACTAAACAAGGGTGAATCGATATCAATGGTCATCATGATTATTGCTTCTTTCTTCCTTATCCAATGGCTTCTCCCTTCATCCTGGTCAAGTGAAACTCTGATAGGAGGTTCCCAAACCTATACTTCCCTTAATGTATTCTTTGCTACTTTGGTAGGTATCGCGGTGGGATACCTTATAGGAAAAATTACCATATATTTCACATCAACAGGTACGAAACCAGTAAGAGGCATAGTGAACAAATCCATTACCGGCGCAGCAACCAACATTATGGCAGGGCTGGAAATAGGCATGTTATCAACTGCCATTCCGCTTTTGGGAATAGCTGCAGGTATTATTATCGCCTTCTCTCTGGCAGGATTATATGGTATAGCCATTGCAGCAGTTGCCTTGCTTGCCAATGTAGGTTATCAGTTGTCCGTGGATGCTTACGGGCCCATAGCCGATAATGCCGGAGGAATGGCTGAAATGAACGAGCTTCCGTCGGAAGTAAGAGACAGAACGGATAAGCTTGATGCAGTAGGAAATACAACCGCCGCTATTGGAAAAGGATTTGCCATTGGCTCAGCCACACTTACTGCACTGGCCTTATTCTCTGCATTCATGCAACAGGCAAACATAACAAACATTGATATAGCCAATCCTACAATTATAGCCGGGCTCTTGGTTGGAGCCATGCTGCCGTTCTTATTCTCCTCACTGGCCCTGGGTGCCGTTGGACGGGCTTCGCGGTCAATGATTGAAGAGATTCGTCGTCAGTTCAATGCCATTCCTCCTTTGACAGAAGCCCTGAAAGTATTGAAGAAATACAGCGGTGAAGTTGAAGACGTCAGTGATGAGGAGCGAAAGATATTGGAAGATGCCGATGGCTCGGCAGATTATCAAAAATGTATTGCCATATCTACCAAATCTTCTCTTAGAGAAATGATGCTGCCGGGTACATTGGCTGTTGTTACACCCGCATTGGTAGGCTATATTGGAGGCCCACAGATACTGGGCGGCTTGCTGGCAGGCGTTGTTGCCTCAGGTGTGCTAATGGCAATTTTCCAGGCCAATGCAGGTGGTGCATGGGACAATGCCAAAAAAATGGTGGAAGAAGGTTACGAATATGAAGGCGAATACTATGAAAAAGGCAGCGATACACACAAAGCTACTGTGGTTGGCGATACTGTGGGTGATCCGTTAAAGGATACCTCAGGGCCTTCTCTGAATATTCTCATCAAGCTGATGTCCATTGTGGCACTGGTAATTGCACCCGGCATTGCCCTGCAAGAGGGAGGACAAACAGCAGAAAAGGAAGATCCAGCAGAAAAAGAAGCCGTTATTGAAGTCAGAGAATCTGAAGTATATCAGGATGACAATACATTACATTTAAATGACTATCTGAAGTCAGAAAATCAGAATATTGAACCGGTCGATATGAACAGGTATCTGAATAATGAAAAGCCGGTGGAAACGGATTTTATAACTTCCACACCAAACCATCAGAAAGCAGACGGGAAATTCACACATCCGTCCCTGCTCAAACGCATGAATACTTAGACAAGGAAGTTTCAAAACAATTTATAAAAGAGCCCGCAAGAACGGGCTCTTTTATTTGATAACTTTGGCATATTATTTGTTGTTAGAGCAACGAACAACTCATCAAATCATGAAAAAATTTCGTGCATTCATAGCAATGACAATCTTTTTGTTGGCCGGGGGGTTCATTTCCTGTGAGAACAATGAAGGAGACATGTCTTCAGAAGATACAGCCATACTTCAGGATGATGCACTGAGCGCAGAGCTTTTCGAAGATATTTTTAACGAAACAGACCTGATTTTGGAAGAGCAATTCAAAGAACTTAAAGGAGAAACTGAAGATACCTGCAAAACGATCACCATGAAGGAAATGGACTCCAAAGCCCGCAAAATCACTATCAATTATGAAGATGGAAGTTGCGAAGATTTTCATGAGAGGGTGAGAAATGGAAAGGTCGTTGTAGAAACTTCGGGGAGATACAGGAATAAAGGCTTTACAAGAACACTCCGTTTCGAGGACTATCATGTGAATGACTACA
>JBKGZA010000210.1:0-5266 GCA_046545815.1 Bacteroidales bacterium | reverse complement strand
ACTAATCCCTCCCTCTCCGCTGAGAAGAAAAGGCAAAAAGAACTGCTCCCGATGCAGAAGAAATCAATGAAGCGTTAACCAAAACAAAATGGCGCCCATTTCAATTCTTATCCAAACATTTATTTTGAACTACCAACCACCAAATCTCCCAGGAACCGCGCAAAATCAGTAATATCCCCATGAACGCTTGCTTTTTCCAAAGCAGCCATATAAGTATCCCTTTGAGCTAGTGGTATTACTGTCCACGAATAACCTCCGGATGCCAGCATCACATTAAAGAGAAAACGTCCGATACGACCGTTACCATCCATATAGGGATGGATAAATACAAATAAAAAATGCCCCAGCACTGCACGAACACCAGCATGTGTTTCTTCTTTTAATAAATCAAACAATACAGGCATGGCATCACGTACCGCATCCGATTTAAGTGGGGTATGCATCGATCCTTTTATGTAAACCTGAGCCGAACGATAACCTGCTAAATCTCCTGCCTTTAAAATTCCTGCGGTAACACTTGGAGCAAACAATTCCCGATACCAGTCTCCATGATCAGTATCAGCAACTTCCCCTGCATTTTTTCCCTCCAGTATTGCCTTAATGCTATCTTTAACGGCCTGAAAAGCCTGATAATAACCTCGCGCTGCCATAGCGTTGCGGGCTTCCTGATCTGCTTCATGATCTTTAGGATTCCAATTCCCTGATTTTACATTCTCAATCAGTTCCGTTGTAACCCGATACCCTTCTATTGACAGAGAGTTGTAGGCATCATCAGCATAGTTATCTTCCACTTCTTTCAGATATGCTTCAATATCGGATGGTAATTCCTTTGGAGTTGGAAAATTATTAACTACCGTATCGCGCATATTGTGCCACATTAAGCGTATTCGATTTGCATAAGGAGAGGCATGCCTTGTACTTAGAGAAATGGATAATTGCTCATCAAAGGGATCAAGCTCTCTAACGTCATACCCGGCTGACTTCATGGTTTTAAGTATATTGTCTGCCAATTTTTTGTTACCAATATTCCGGAATGCCCCGGCAAGACGGCCTGCTACGATACTATGCCCGCCAGTAAGTAGCTTTTCAAGCAGCATGGAACCATCTTTAACCAATGCAAGACAGGCGCGGGCATCCGTCGCATGGCGAGTAAAAAAGTCTTCGCCTACCGCTATAAGGCCTGTTTCCAATGTTAAGAGCTGCAACCCGTCCTTATTCATTCGTGATTTCTCTTCAGGAATTTTCAGTTTGTTATCAAGAATAGAGGTACCATGCAACAACTGAACAATATTGTTACTGGCCTTTGGAGATCGCACCAACAGCTGTACAGGTATTACGGTGTTGCCACTATGGAGTAGCAATGATTGTTCCGGTGACAGGCACCAATCAGTCCCAAAGCGTGAATTAATATATGCAGACAAAAATTTCCAATAAGCCATATACCATGAAGTCGTATCTCCATCACGCTCATCCGGACGGGTTGAGATGTACCACCCTCTAATAACTTCTTTGATAAAGCCATTCGCTTTCAAAAGCTTTTTATGAAGAGCAGTCAAATCATCAGCATGAATAATTACGACATCGTTATCTTGCTGTAGCTTCTGCAACGCTGCCAATGCCTGAGCCAGTTTTTCCTGTGGTGTGGCCATGTTTTTTAAACTTTAATAGTTGTATTAAATTTAGTATTTACAAATGTAGCATTTTTAGTTTACATCGTTGTGTTATTTTTAGTATTTAGCAACGTAGCACCTTTAGTATATAGTCATGTTATTTCAAAAAAAGAGGTCCCATTTATTTTCAATTTAGGTTCGAATCCTTTTCATTAAAAATATTGCCTTTGAAGGGAAATAGAGTTCATTTTGAAGTGAGCTAAAACACCCTAATTAACATAACGTGGGTGGACTTGCAGAGGACTAAGCTTAACGCCTCAGTTAAAATATTGAAAGAGTAGTATTTGAAGGCAAAAATGCATTTCCCCGTTTTCAATCTCTCCTAAATGGCATTCCCTTCCGTGCGTAACCAGGGTAATATAATACATCCCGTCCCCGGCATAATTCCATCCAGGAAAACGGTGGGGACTGCTGCGGTATTTGTTGTTAAATTTTTCGGACTTGAGGCAATAGGGTTATGATACGTACGTGATTGTCCATAAAATACAAACCCCACCATCTGCCAAAGATTATGCAATAATCATAATTTAAATTGATTCTTTATTTTTCCTTATTTAAATTAGCGCTCAACATGTTACATCAGACCCAAACCCCATGCAACACATTCAACACGTCTCGCCTGCTTTACAGAATACCACAATCATGGATTCTGCATCATTCATTTCTTTTCAATATTCAAAACAATGCCTGTCTGATATAAAACCACCCAGTGAAAGAACACACCGATTGCGGGGGCGCATGGTAACGAATTGTCGCGGGAAATTTGCGGGGATTCGTCCCACCCTGTCACCATCGCTGCCCGTCAAAAACATGACCACCGGAAAAAGATCATGCCCCAAATATATTTTCTAATCTTAAACTATTTTATTATGAATCAACGTCAAAATCAACATTTCAGGATGTTTCTGAACACCCAGGAAACGTTGGACCAAAACACGGATTTGTGGAATTCAATTCCGGTTATGGTGCAGGTAAAAAACAAACTGGATGAACTCATCCAGCGCATTCAGGAACTGGACGGCGAAACAGCCCCTTCGAGCATGTCGGTCACCGAACAAAAAGACAAAACGCTGAAAAATCTGGCCATGAAGGCGGCTGTTTTATCAGGAATGACAAGGGCCCGCCATGCACTGGACGGAAATCCGCACCCTGAAGAACTCAACCTGACCAAATCGGACATCCTTCGAGCAAGGGAATCCTCGGTGGAGACTATGGTTAAACCTTTGATCAATACCATCCGCAACAACCTGGATGCGTATGCCGATTTTAATGTCAGCGAAGACCTGCTCAATGAAACCGAGACCACGCTGGACGATTTTACGACCCTGGTGGGCAAACCACGGAACATCCGGAACAAGGCTTATGCCGCCACAGGGAGCCTGGATGAGCTTTTCGACAATGCCAATAACCTCCTGAAAAATACGCTGGATCCTGTGATGAAGCGTTTCGAAATCTCAAATCCCACATTCTACGACGAATATTCAAGGGCCCGGACCATTGTGGACTGACGTCGTTCTCTCACAACCCGTATCGACCCGCGAAACCCGGTCGATACGGGCTTCACAGATATCGCCGGGTCATTCCTCGATGTCGGTAAGTTGTTCATAAAAGGTGAACAGGCGTTCATAGAGGTTGGTCAGTCACTCATAGAAAGTGAACAGGCGTTCATAGAAGTCACCAACTCATTCATAGAGGATGAACAGCCGTTCATAGAGGTCGGTAAGTCCTTCACAGAAGGTGAACAGGCGTTCATAGAAGTCACCAATTCATTCATAGAGGGTGAACAACCGTTCATAGAGGTCGGTAAGGCGTTCATACAAGTCGGACAATCGTTCATACAAGTCACGATCTCATTCATAGATGTTCTATTGCGAAAAACCTTGTCATGCTCGTTTCATTGAATAAAAAACTCCTTTCCCCAGAAGGACAAAGAACAGCATCATTTTCAACACCGTCACAACGTTCAATCCAATATCCACTCCGATGTGCCGCTTACATTCATCTCCAACCTGCAACCACATTGGATCACCATTGTATAAGGCCCAGACTACACAAAACAACAGCCTGTATTATTCAATTTTTACAATAATCACGCAAACTTCTGAAAAATTTTATATATTGGTCAGGAATAAACCCCGCCCCCTTCCCATCCCTTATTTCAGAAAATATTCAATCAATTAAAAATTTAACAAATCTATGAAGACAAACATTTTACTCATCCTTGCCGTTTTCCTTCTTTCGTCATGTGGCGAAAAACATAACACCCTGAGCGAAGAAGAAAAATCTGAAGGCTGGCAATTATTGTTTGACGGAGAATCAAAAGACGGCTGGCACATGTACAACGGCCCGGATACCGTTCAGGACTGGACCGTTGAAAACGGGACCCTTATTGCTCTGGGGAAAGGCGGCGACATCGGGGGCGATATTGTATCAGATAAAAAGTATGAGAACTTTGAACTGAAATGGGACTGGAAAATTGATCCACAGGGCAACAGCGGCGTCATGTATCATGTGATCGAACATGAAGATTTCGATGCCCCCTACCTCACCGGCCCCGAATACCAGATGGTAGATGACCTGGACTTCCCTCAGGAACTGGAAGATTGGCAAAAAACCGGGGCCGATTACGCCATGTACGCTGCCGATCCGGAAAAGGACGTCGTTAAACCCGCCGGGAAATGGAACACATCACGCATTGTGTTTGACAATGGTCATGTGGAACATTGGCTCAATGGGGAAAAAATTGTTGAATTCGAAGCATGGAGCGATGAGTGGTTCGAACGCAAAAACAGCGGAAAATGGGAAAATGCCCCGGAATACGGACTTCCCAAAAAAGGTCGCATTTGTCTGCAGGACCACGGCAGCAAAACCTGGTTCCGCAATGTAAAGATCCGCGAATTGCCCGATGAACCCGAATCATATAACCTTTTTAATGGCGAGGACCTGAAAGGCTGGAAAGAATACGGAAATGAAGAATGGTACGTGGAAGACAGTGTGATCGTAGCCGAAAATGGCCCTGATAAGGAATATGGGTACCTGGCCACCCGGGAGTATTTTGATGATTTTGATGTTACCCTTGAATTCAAGCAGGAACGCGACGGGAACAGCGGACTTTTCTTCCGCAGCCGTCTTGAAGACACCAAAATTTCCGGCTGGCAGGTGGAAATCGCCCCCAAAGGAAAAGACACCGGCGGCATTTATGAATCTTATGGCCGGGGCTGGCTTGAGCAAATCCCGGAAGACAAGGAAGACATCCTGAACTACGGGGAATGGAACACCCTCAGGGCTAAAGTCGAAGGCAATAAAGTAACAACCTGGCTCAACGGAGAAAAAATGATAGAGATGGAAGATGAAAAAATCGGGAAAGCCCAGGGACGCCTGGCTTTGCAGATTCACGACAACGCCGATATCAAAATTTTGTTCCGGAATATTAAACTGGAAGAATTGTAAACGATAATAACGTAGAGACGCACGGCCGTGCGTCTCTACTCTACGTGCCGTATGTCTCTACATGATATAATCAATTTATTTAATAACCTCTAAAACAAAAAACTATGCACACATCAGGCGACAAACCAGGAAAAGGCACATACAAG
>JBKGZA010000209.1:0-5313 GCA_046545815.1 Bacteroidales bacterium | reverse complement strand
TTGTTTGCAATGGACTGATCGATCTCCTTCTGCCGGTTGATGCGTTGCTTCCACCACTGGGCATGCAGGTCTTTGGCTTCTTTCGGCCAATCTTCTTTGGCTTTCCTGGGTATTTGCCATTCCTCCCAATTGGTGTTCAGGGCAGCATTCAGCTTTTCCCTCAAAGGCTCCATGGTTTCCTGGTACTTGTCCCAGATCACATCGATTTCCGAATTGTTGGCAATGGATTTCAGCGTAATGTGCGGAACCCTTTCGTAAACAAAGCCATGCCTGATATTGCCATAGGTAGGTTTGTCCGAAGGCGCTTTCTTTTGAAGCTCTGCTTCTTTTTTCTGTCCTACTTTGCTATCTGCCAATATGTAGTATGGATATTTGGCGCCCATCAGCCTAGACCGGGCCAAGGCCAAGGCAACCCGGGAGGTATCTATGGTGATCCAGCGACGACCCCATTGTTCAGCTACGGTAGCTGTAGTACCTGACCCGCAGGTGGGATCAAGGACTAAATCTCCTACATCTGAACTCATTAATACACACTTCATAATAATTTTTACCGCTGTTTGAACAACATAGCTTTTATTTTGTTCCGAAGACTGTTGATTCCATGTATTATCTATTTGAGAGAATGGAAAATCAGAATTTTTTCTTATAAATTTCAATGTTCCGCTTTTATCATTTAGATTACCTGCTTGATATAATCTATTAGCATACCCAAGTCTTTCTAATCCATCTTTTGTACAACGCCATCCATTACTAGGATTATAATTTGTACCTCTAAAAGTAAACGGATAAACATTTTGTAATACACTAGCTTTTAATTGATGAGTTGATATTTCATCAGTTTGTTTTTTTTCATTATAAAGAGGTCTAAATTTATAACTATCTTTATATTTTGCGTACCATACAATATAGTCAAAAACATTATTTAAACCTTTTGTAGGTTTTGTCATTGCTGTCCTAAAGTTAATTTGACTTATAAAATTATCCTCTCCAAAAATTTCATCCATCAAAGCTCTTACCCTATGTACATTTTCATCTCCAATCTGCACAAAAACAGAACCTGAATCTGCAAGGAGATCTCTTGTCACGGTCAATCTGTCCCGCAAATAAGTTAAGTAGGAATGGATGCCATCCCTCCAGGTATCTCGAAAAGCTTTAACCTGTTCCGGTTCACGCGTAATGTGCTCGGCTTTCCCGTCCTTTACATCCCTACTGGTAGTTGACCACTGGAAATTGGAATTGAACTTAATACCATAAGGCGGATCGATATAAATGCACTGTACTTTCCCACGCAATCCTTCCCGTTCGGCCAGCGAAGCCATAACCTGCAAAGAATCCCCCAGGATCATCCGGTTGGTCCAGTTCTTGTCGTGCTGGTAAAATTCGGTTTCCTTCTGCTGGTCTTCCATGCCGTTGAAATCGGCAAAGAGGCTCATCTGGGTGTCGGTAGCTTTCTTTCCCTCTTCACTCCGGCGCTTCAGATTTTCAATCAGTACTTTGGGATGGATTTTTTCCTGTATATAGAGGGGTGGCGCCTGCACAACCAGATCCGACCAGTCCTGCTCATCCTTTCCTCGCCATACCAGTTGGGGATCCAGGTCGCGGTTGCGGCGTTCATAGGTTACCTGAACCGGATTCTGAACATCTTTGGATACCATGGATTGGTATTCCGCAGGGGGTATATTTTTCCGGGTTGCCTCTTCGTGTTTGAGATGTTCTACGGATTTTTGGGTTTTTTTCTTTTTTGCCATTATTCGTTTTCTTGATTATTCCACATAGTTTCTTCTACAAGATCATCAAAATTATCAGGTTCATACTCAGTTTCATTCGCACCCGTTTCTTTTACTACATTATTATACATGGTATTGCTGATAAGATTCGCAAGTTTTTCCATACGATCATTAAAAAAACTATCAAAATTATCATTTCTGAGATATTCCGGTTCAATTAGATGACTTTTTAATATACTATCCAATTGCGCTTGTGATAATCCATGTTTATCTTCAATTGTTTTAAGATATTTTGAGGGAGCTTTGCTTCCGATAGATTTGTTTGATTGTGCTGAAAGTGGTGTTTTATTGATAATAGAATTGAATATTTTGGGATCTATTCCCTCTTTTTTGCACCAATCTACCGGGAAAATGTGATGAATGTCAATTTTATCATCATAATAAGTCATGATATCGGCCTCTCTTCCACTTATAAAATCCCTGCAACCTTGTTTCATAATCAAAGCGTGTATGCCTTTGTAAGCTGCAGATTGTCTGGAGCGCAATGACTTTAAACGATTTTGTTGGAATAATGCTTCATTAAGTGAACGTGGTATATTTCCATTATTCTTTATCCAATCTACCAACTCCGGTACATCGCGGGCTAACCTTGATTCTGTGGTGGATCCGTATAATTCCCCAAGAGTCACTGACCAAAACCATTTAGCCAATTTTTCTTTATCAGCAGCCGATCGTTCTTTTTTTCCCAAAATAGCAAAAGCAGCTGCTAATCCTACAATTAGAGGGGGATAGGGAACGTCTTTATGCCACACAATTTTTTGTTCATTAAGAAATGCACCGGTTTCACGGAAACCTTGCTCCACAATATCAGCATATTTATTATAAGCTTCCAATGGCAATGCGAGCAAAGCATCACGGGTACAGGAAACTTTAGGCAAGTCCTTTCCTTTATAACCTTCTTTTGCTTTATTTAATCTTTTTTCACGCGTATGCAGAAGAGTACAAGCCTGAAGAAAATCAGTGCTCGCTAATTTTGTTAATACATTAAATTTGTGTTTTGTACCAATAATTCTATCCCTTCTTCCAATTTTATTTGTTTTGGGATTACCTCGCCAGTCCTCTCTCAAATTGAAATTATCAGAAGCATAGATAGCTGTAATTAATTCAAAAGCGTCCAGTTTTTTACCGCCTACATTTACCTTTTCAAAAACCAAACATATTGCTTCTCTTGTATTCTCCTTTTTAAGTTTTATGATAGGCATTTCATATCGGTTAATGGTATCAACTATTCCATCTCTTACAAATTTCTGTTCCAGATCATTTACATCGCGTTCTTTATCTCTCCAGTAATCTCTCCAGTCGTAAAACCAGTTTCTATTATCAAAAATTTTATTTAAAGGGAATAAATCTTTTTCAAATTCATCCTCTTGTGTGGAAAGATCGAGAAGAATGGTTTTACCAAAATTGCTACGTATTTTTTTATCTCCAGGAACGCCAATGATTATCTCTTCAAAACTCCTATCTTCTTCTACTGCCTTTCTAATATCCAGATAATAATACCGTTCTATAATTTTGCCACTTGTAGACTTAGTTCTTACGGGTTTCTCCTTAAATGTTGCCTGATACAAAGAAGTCATTCTTTGCTGACCATCCAGTAAATATTCGGTTGGTTTTTTATTCACAGGATCTACACCTGTTAATAACCTTGGCTTGAATTGAACATTTCCTCCGCTTTCCAGAGTTAAGAGAGCACCGATTGGAAATCCTTTTGCTACGGAAGCAATTAAATTCCGTACGTCCTCATCGTTCCATACAAAATCTCTCTGAAACTCGGGCAATTGTAATTCTCCCTTATCTACATTTTTCAATAACTCATTTAGGTCTTCCTTTGCAGTATAAAACATATCTAAAGTTTTTATTTTAACTTTTCTACCATTTTGTTGACTTCAACAAAATGGTTGAGGTTTTCTATTTACTGTGAAATTTCTTCTCCTGTTTTTTCCTGAATCAACTGGTCGAGTTCTTCTTCCATCTTTTTGCTAAATTCTTCTTCCATCTCGAATATATCTCTGAATTCTGCAAAAATCCATCTGCCATAAGAGCCCAGATTATTCACCCCGGGTATCCAGTAATTTTCCATGGCTTCCTTTTTATCTTTGGCGTTTTCACGGCGAAAGCCCTTGATCTCCACCACAAGATGAAGCAGGTCTTTTTCTCCGTTTCCATCATCTATCAGCACAATAAAATCGGGGTAATATCTCCTGTTTTCACCACCATAACGATAAGGGACTTCCAGTCCCAGGTTGTGGTTTTTGACATAAGCCTTCACTTTCGGATGATTTTCCACGACCCGGCAGAATTCGGCTTCCCAGTCACTGTCGAGGATCACCCAGTTCAGATGGCATTTACGTGGATCAGTTTGCCATCGTTCGGTTTTTGAAGTGTTGAAATTGACATGGATGGTTGAACTAGTTGGGTTATAAGAATCCAAGATTGCTTTAACCGGCCGTTCTTTTTTGGTTTCAGCCCGTGAAATGGCGGCCGTGATCCGTTCGCAGGCTATATCGGCCAGTCCCTGGTACATCAATTGAGCCGGATAGGTATCGCCCTTACAAATCAGGCATTGGTCCAGCCATTGTTTGGTAATCCTTTTGAGCTGGCCGAACAGATGCATTTTTGGTTTTTCGTCCGGGTCGCGCCATTTGGTATTGATCAACCGGCGGGTGATATGGAATATCAACGTGGAACGGCGGATATTTTCAAGATGTTTGAGGCTTAAATCCACTTCTTCCCCGATAATCCCTGCATTTTTTGTTTTAGAAGGCCCTACCAGATTGGGATTAAGTTCCAAAACGGAATCTTCGTTAAACTCAGCTGTAAGTCTTTCTTCCGGCAATTCAACCCGGTATCCTTCCACACGGGGGAATTGTATTTCCAGGTGATCGCGGTCAGGCCGGACGGCTTTAACTTGTATTGTTTCTCGCGGCGGTTGGGGAGGGGCTATTACAGGTTTGGCTGTGAAATCAAATGGTATTCCCAAAACATCTGCATATTCTACGTTTAAAAGGCTATTTTCATTAAGATCATAAGATTGCCGCCGTAAAGCCCTTCCGATAACCTGTTCACAAAGCAATTGAGTGCCGAAAGCTCTTACCCCCAGCACGTGGGTAACGTTGTTGGAATCCCAGCCTTCGGTAAGCATGGATACGGAAACCACGCAACGTATATTTTCTCCCAATCTGCCGGATTTGCCAACGGTATTCATCACCTCGCGCAATAAATTCTGGTCTGTAAGGTTTTCCGCTTGTCTGGGATCACCGGTACGCTCAATGATTTCCCTCCGATACCTTTCTATTTCATCACTGGCCATTTTACGAAAATTTGTGTCCAGAGCCTCTCCGGATTCCAGTTGCTCACTGTCAATTAAAAGCGTGTTGGGGCGGGATATGGGATTATTATATTCATCATAATTACGGAAAAGAGGCAGCCGCCCGTTTTGTATTTGCACCGAGCCATCCTCGTTTTCACGATGAAAACCGGAAATGTAATCGTAAACCAGTTTGGATGTTGATGTGTTGTTGCATAC
>JBKGZA010000208.1:0-5315 GCA_046545815.1 Bacteroidales bacterium | reverse complement strand
TGCAAATTCATGTTAGTCAGTGGTCATTGATTGCATTCCCTATCTCACCGGAGAGATTCCCAATCTTACCCGGGCAGTACGCTGACTCACCCAAGTGATTCCCAACCTTACCCGGATGATTCACTATCTCACAGAAGTGACTCCCCACCTTACCCGCATGATTCACTATCTTACCGAAGAGATCCCCAATCTTACCCCGATCATTCCCTGTCTTACCAACGTGATCCCCAATCTTACCCGGGTGACGCCAGATTTTACCGGTTACACTCCCAATCTTACCTGGGGGATGCCCAATGTTACCGCGTAGACTCCCTATCTTACCTAAGTGATCCACTATCTCACCTGAGAGACTCCCAATCTTACCTGGGCGATGTCCAATGTCACCTGGGAGACTCCCAATCTAACCCCGGAAACTTTTTAACAATCAGAAAGATGATAAAAAAACCTCCGCCTTTATAATCAGCAGAGGTTTAACATACAGGTTGGAGATGATCCGTTTTAAGATACATCCCTGTTGTCCGTCAGGCTATTCCTCATCTTCAGCGGTTTCTCTGTCTTCTTCTTCCTTTCTGCCGGCACGGTTCGCGCTCACTTTGGCCATTACTTTTGAGAATGTGAACCGGTTCCTCATTTCCTGATTATCCCTGAAAATGGTCCTTCCTACCTTACAGATTCTGATTGTCTCGTCATAAATGGCCTGAATCTCATGACGCCCTTCTATTGAAGGCTCATTCCAGTGGTTTTTCAGTTCTTCCTGTGTCAAATTGGCTTCCTGGAATGCCGGGGCATAACCAATGATCTTATCAACATGCTCAGAACTGATACCGTTACCGGTGACCAGCTTTCTCATATCCTCCGTCATTGAATTTTTGAAGTTGTTTAACAGGCTCATCAGACTCTCCTGATCATACTTATCAACAACTTCTTTGTAATACCGGCTATAGCCAAGCTTGGTCAGGATTTCCTCTGCGACTGCTGTCTCAAAATCAACCAATACATTGACCTTAAAAATATACAGGTCTGCCTTGGCATCATCCATGATCTTTACCACCCTATCAGTAGAATCCCGGAGCTCACCACGATGATCTACGCCCACCAGATCGCTCAGGGCAACTTCCGATCTTTGGATCATGCTGTCGGCAAAATCGACATTCCAAGGCGTGCGCACCGGACTGAAGTAACCGATATAGGCCTTAAAGTCCTTCAGAATCACGTTGGAAGTGAGAAGTGTATCCACTATCTTATGAGAAAAAGATAAATTAAAATTTTCCATAGCATTTTGTTTTAAATGTTTGAGAAATTGAAATCAAAAGTTTGTCGGTAAACACCTTGAAAAACCTTGCTGGTTTTCAGGGTGTTCAAAAAACACATTACATACTGGCGACAATCGCCGATAAAACAACCGCCATGTTATACACTTGGCGGCCGGCTTTACCCTCATGGAGCGTATTGGCTCCACGGTGCCCGGGACGATTCGCTGAACCGTCCGTTGTGGCTCTGGAATTTGTTTTGACATATCTTTTTGACTGGCTGAAGGTTTTAATGTTAAACATAGAGATATCATGGTGCGTAATGGCCTTAATTTGGTTAAACAAGATATGCTAAATATCCATAAATTGCAACACATCCCAAAAAAACAGGTAAAAAAATTTTCTTCAAACATTCTGTATCCTTAATAGGATTTGGCATTGAGAGACATGAAATTTTTATCATAAATTTCTAATTTAGAAATTGTCTAAATAACACAGGTCATGTTTAAACAATATTAGAGGTATTTTTGGGTTGTGCCTGGGGATAAGGGATTGGAGGTCATTCGGTGGTTATTAAATTGTTTGACAGGAGTTTGAAGGTTTGATTGTTTGACAGAAGTTGGAAAAGAAGTTGGTCCCGCCTTGCGGGAGCAAAAAACAGTTGGCAAGTAATCAGTGAATTAATAGGACGCAGATAAAAAAGGTGGTTATTCAAATGTCATTAGAGGGTTTGATAGGAGTTATCTTGTAGAGTCATGCCCTGACGTGAATTGAGGATTGTCATGAAGTTGATCGTCATTTGTTGTCATTGTTTTGTATTCGCGGAACTTATGTCGCAGAGCGACGATAGTATGGTGGACGAAGATACACTTTAGAATGGCAGTTCCCGTGAATGGAGCACGATGGAGGAAACGATCAATATTCATCCGTGAACTGGTCCCGTCTGAGAGCGGGATTCGTGGCCATCTTTCATTAATTGGAACAAATATTTCATCTGTGGCCATTGAATTAATAATCTAATTCCACAAAATTATTAATTTTAAAAAACATCAGAAGATGTAAATAAACCAGAAAAGGAGTAAAATAGCTTTAAAACAAAACCGTTAGAAATATAACCTTTAAATGAACTATATTATGAAAACAATCTTGGTAACTCCTAAAAACGAAAAAGATTTTAATTTTCTCAAAACATTGTTTGATAAACTTGGCTATGATACCAAAGTTATTTATGATGAAGAAAAAGAAGATATTGGACTTTTAAAGGCAATGCTGGAGGAAAAAAAGGGCGAATATGTTTCTGAAGAAGAAATCATGAAAGCCCTTGGAAAGAAATGAAAGTGCTTTATGAAAACTCCTTTCTCAGGGACATAAAAAAAATCAATAATAAAAATATAAAAGAGCAACTTTTCCAAACCATTGAGAATATTAAAGTTGCCAAAGGCTTTTCTTCCCTTAAAAATGTCGTCAAATTGAAAGGGCATTCTTCTGCTTATCGTTTAAAAATAGGAAAATACCGATTGGGATTTTTTTATGAGAATGATTACATTACTCTAAGCCGATTCCTTCATAGAAAAGACATTTATAAAAAGTTTCCATGAATGGAGCGCAATTGATGAATCGGTCAATATTCATCCGTTTACATGTCCCGCCTGAAGCGGGATTCGTGGCCATTTTTCATTTTCAAAGAATTATTTATTCGTGAATTCGTGGCCATCCTCCAAAAAATTACAGCCCCTGACATCATTTGACAATACCCCGGCATATCTTTGGTGAGTCGGTGGCCATTCGGTTGTCATTCAGTAGTGATTCGGTGGTCACTCATTGTCATTCGGTTGTTATTCGGTTGTAATAGTAAAAAATCAAAAACCATGGAAAACAAGCGGTATTTTATTTTGCGGTTCCGGTGCCGGAACAAAGCAATGCTCTTCCGAAGAGAGGATGATTTTCTTACCTTCCTGCGGATATACGAAAAAAGAATGCGCCCTTTTGTAGCGACCTATGCCTGGAGCTTCACTGCGGAGCGGGCATTGTTCCTGGCGGCAACCAGGCAGGAAGACAACCGGTATATAAAAAAAGCCGGTGAGCTGGTAAAACGGTACCAGCGGTATCACCGCAAGCGGAACAGGGGCAGGTCAAATGCAGAGAAAAAGGTGATCCATCTTCCCGGGCCTGATAAAGAAACGTTGAGGGATACGGTAGTCCGCGTTCACTGCCGTCCGCTGCTGGAGGGCCTGGGCCATGACTTTGCCGAGTATCCCTGGACCTCCTACCTGTTGCTGTTGGGAGAAAAACACCCCTGGCTGCAAACAGGCGAGGTGATGGGCTGGTTTGGAGGAAAGGAAGCATTCCGAAGCCATCACCATCGATTCCTTATCAATCATATTGGAAAACAGGAATCAGAAAGGGAAAATTTTGTTACTTTTATACAAAGAAAAGAATAGACCATGCGGTTTAGACTGACACTCGAAAATACCGATAAAGGCTTACTTCCACTGAATTACCAGTATGAACTTTCCGCCTGGATATACAAAACCCTGAATTACGGGAACAGGGAATTCGCGGACTGGCTGCACCGGGAAGGCTATACCAACGATTATAAACAATTCAAGCTGTTTACGTTCTCGAATTTATTGGTGCCCGAATATCATATAGAAGGCGACCGGATGAAGATTGAAAGCAGGGAATGCGAACTGATCGTATCGTTTTACCCCATCAATTCGCTGGAGTATTTTGTGAGCGGTTTGTTCAGCAACCAGGCTTTCAGCATTGGCGACAAAAGATCCAAAGCCCCGTTTGCGGTGAAAACCGTTGAAAAACTTCCCGAGCCGGAGTTCAGGACTGAAATGGAATTCAAAGCCCTCTCCCCCATTCTGGTGAGTTATAAAAAATCGGAAAACCAAAAGTATGCCAGGTATATGCAACCTGGAGATGAGGAATACGGGGATTTGCTGATCAAAAACCTGGCTGCGAAATACCGTGCTTTTTATTCAGGCGAACCGGTGGCAAGCACGGAAGACGGCTTAGATGATACAGATCCGGTGGACACCGGAAATATGGATTACACATTCAAACCGTTAAGCAAGCCCAAATCGAGGCTTATCACCATCAAAAAAGGAAGCCGACAGGAGAGCAAGCTAAGGGGATACTTGTACCGGTTCCGGCTGAAGGCACCTGTTGAACTCATTCGATTGGGTTACTATGCGGGGTTTGGAGAGAAGAACAGCCTGGGGTTTGGATGTGGAGAGGTAAGCGAATGATTGGATGATTGGATGATTGGATGAGTGGATGAGTGGATGGGTTTGAAAGTTTGAGGGTTGATGGGTTGATAAATTTGGGTGTGATTGGTTGATTGGTTGATTGGGATGGTCGTCGAGGTATAAAGGGGAAGTATAAATTATCATTAATAGAATAGCTATGATACAGGAAATAACAAGTTTTGTTGATGAACTGGAAAAAAACAACCCTGATATCTTTTCCAAAAATCTGGAATTAAGGGAAGGACTTTATATTTTTCTTGAATTTTATGAGATAAATGAAAACTGTAGCCTGAAAAATATTGATTCAGATGGAAAAATACATTCCGAAGACATTCATGTATACGATAAGAATGCAGAATGGAATCCTTTCTTTGAAAGATGTCTTAAAATACAAACCAATTCAATTCCTGTTTCCAATGCCAAAATCTTTAATCCCAATAAGAAAATTTATAATGTTTCCTGTTCTCCTTTTACCCTAAGCTTCAACAAGAAGAACTTTATCAAGTATGATAAGGAAGTTTTGATCAGCGAATTAAAAAATCAATATTTCAAGATTGCTGAACAATACATAAATAAAGAAAAAAAGGAGCATATACAATGGTTTCGTTGTTTTAAGGAATTCATGCTGGAACACTTTCCAGATTTTATAACAGAGAGAAAAGAATATCAGAATTTAAAGGCCGGTGCCACCATCAATATTTACTTGAGAAATCCATCTATTGAAGACTTTAAAGAAACCCATGAGACCTATCTTAAAGAAAAAGTCTTTAACAAGGATAAGTATAACCTGGAATTCAACGATATCACC
>JBKGZA010000207.1:0-5412 GCA_046545815.1 Bacteroidales bacterium | reverse complement strand
GAGCCGCTTAGCGCCTTACCAGCCAAAATCCAGCTTTTTATACCGAACTCATAGATTAAAAAAGTGAAGAAAAACAAAAAAATCGGACTGGCGCTTGGAGGCGGGGCGGTACTTGGTGCTGCTCACATTGGTGTTTTGAAGGCACTGGAAGAGCTTAATATATCAGTAGATTACATTGCCGGGACAAGTATAGGAGCTTTTGTTTCAGCTTTTTATGCCTTTGACAAACCATGGAACGAGATTGAAGAAATAGCGTTGGAACTTGAATGGATGGATATTTCTGGCATTTCTCTTTCTCAATACGGCCTGCTTTCAAACGAAAAACTAGGAGAGCTTATCACAAAATATATTGGTGATAAAAAATTTACGGAATCCTCTATTCCATTGGCTATGATTGCAACAAACATATCCAATGGCAAAAAAATAGTTTTGAAGAAAGGCTCAGTTGCAGATGCTGCTATGGCGAGTACATCAATTCCCGGTATATTCAAGCCGGTGGAAATTGAAGGGAAACTTTTAGTAGACGGAGGAATAGTGGAAAATGTTCCCATTCACACATTAAAAGATATGGGTGCCAGTTACATCATTGGAGTTGACTTAAACGCGAAACATTCCTATAAAAAGCCTGAAAACATCATTGACGTTCTGGTAAACAGCTTTCATTTTACTTTACAGGCATCAACAAAACTTCAGACAAAAGACGCTGATTTAATCATTCAGCCGGACTTATCCTCATTTAACAGATCAGACATGGATCAGGTGGAAGATCTCATAGAAAAAGGATATACGGAGTCGATCGATAAATTGAGAGACAATCTATGATTGATTATAATACATAATATTAATTTTTTATGTACTGAGATTATCTCTTGAATTTATCATTCAGCTTCAGTATCCGGCCAATTCTCTTTCCTGTATTTTCCAGAAGTTTTGGTGCTTCCCGGAGTGAAGTTTCAAGATCAATAGGACCCTCTGTTATGGGTAGGATCAGGTCAAATCCCTTATCGTACAATACATCTGTGCCTTCATCCACAGCACCTGCCACAGCGATCAGGGGTTTATTATGTTTTTTCGCCAGCCGTGCAACTCCGGAGGCGGTTTTACCATAAGCGGTCTGTTCGTCAATTTTGCCTTCGCCAGTGATGATTAGGTCTGCCTCTTTAATTATATCCTCCAGACCGGTCTCCTCGGCGATCAATGTAAACCCGCTCTCCATTCGTGCATTTGTAAAAGCCAGCAGACTGATGGCCAGTCCTCCTGCAGCGCCGGCACCGGGCATGGAATGAAAATGTTTTCCAGTGTATTTTTCCAGCAAATCGGCATAACTGCTCAGATTTTCTTCCAGCTTTTTGATATACTTTGGTCCGGCACCCTTCTGGGGGCCATATACTGCTGCTGCACCCTTTTTACCCGTAAGGGGATTGTCCACATCGGTTCCGATACGTATCCGGATGTCCTTCAGACGGGGATCAAGAGTATCGCTATTTATTGTGTGGATTTGATTAAGGTTTCCACCGGAGGGTATCAATATTTCCTCGTTCTGGTCTGCGAATTCTACACCAAGGGCTGCCAGCAGTCCTGCACCACCGTCAATGGTTGCGCTTCCTCCAATTCCCAGTATGATTCTTGAGCATTGGTTTTCCAGTGCATCCCTTATCAGCTCTCCGGTCCCGTAAGTGGTGGTTTTAAGGGGATCCCGTTCTTCCGGCTTTAAGAGTTCAATGCCGGAAGCACTGGCCATTTCAATTACCGCTGTCTTTCCATCTCCCAGAATACCATAAGAAGCGGTAATCATTCTCATCAATGGGTCGTGTACCCGCGTTTGCTCAAGTAAGCCATCCGTAGCATCAATCAGCGCCTGAACGGTACCTTCCCCTCCGTCGGCAACAGGCGAGAGGCAGATTTCAACCTCTTCCAGAATCCTTTGAATTCCGGTGGAAATGCTATTGGCTGCCTCTAATGAAGAAAGACTGTGTTTAAAGGAATCCGGTGCGATGAGTATTTTTATCATTTCTTCTTCGCTTTGCTCAGGGTGAATGCAAAAGAGCTTCCTTTGCCCGGTGTGCTTCTTACATTGATGGTTTGTTTGTGGGCTTCAATCACATGTTTTACTATGGCCAGCCCAAGACCTGTACCGCCCTGTTCCCGTGACCTGCTCTTGTCCACCCGGTAAAACCTTTCAAAGATTCTGGGGATGTCTTTCTCATCGATGCCCAGCCCATCGTCAGTCACTTCAACCAGGATGTTATCTCCCATATCCATGAATGAAACGGTTGTTCTGCCATTTTTCTTCCCATAATTTATGGAATTAACAATCAGGTTGGAGACAAGCTGGAATATCCTTTCCTTATCGGCGTAAACCCTGATCGGTTTATCGTATTTGGAATCAAAGGTAAGCTTGGTGCCCCTTTCTTTGGCTTTCAGTTCCTGGTTTTCAAATACATCTTTCACAAGGGATACAATATCAAACGTTTCATAGTTGAGGGTTAGTTCGCCGGATTCGAATTTGGTGATCGCCTCCAGGTCCTCCACAATGGATATCATCCGGTTGATACTTTTTTCGGCTTTTTTAAGGTATTTTTCGTTGATCTCCGGATCATCGATGGCGCCGTCAAGAAGGGTGAGGACATATCCTTGTATATTGAAGATGGGAGTTTTGAGTTCATGGGAGACATTGCCGAGGAATTCCTTCCTGTATCTGGCCATTTGTTTGAGCTGGGCGATCTCCCTGGTTTTATTCCTGGCCCAGGTGAGTACCTCATCATTGACTTCGCTGATGATGTCTTTCTCTTCAAGATCCCTTCTCAAATCTTTCTCCGGGATGTTTTTCTGATGGATGGTCTTGTATATGGGATTGATCTTTTCGAAGATAAAACTGTTCAACATATAGTAGGCTACGATGTAAACCGCAATAAAGATAAAAAGTATGCCGAAAATTACAGGCAGCAGATCGGTGGCTTGGTCGGAAAAAAGCAGCAAAAGCAATACCACTGCTGAGATGAAGGCAGAGATTAATGAGATATTTACAGCCATCTGCCTGGGAGAAGAGGTTTTCATAATTGACGATTGAATGGATTAACTGGTAAATATTAGATCATAAAACGAATGGGAAATAATTTTATGATATTCACCGGATTTTTATATTACACCATTATTCCTTGCCCAATTGTTGCCTGACGATCTTGGCCACATATTTTCCGATCACATCAAATTCCAGGTTTACAATGCTTCCTGCTTTGATTTGGTGAAAATTGGTAATGTCATAGGTATAAGGAATCACAGCCACCTCAAAGGAAGTTTCCGTGGAATTGATAACCGTCATGCTTACACCGTTTATGGAAATCGATCCTTTTTCAACGGTGATGTAATCTTCTTGCGAGGGATCATACTCAAACCTGAAATACCAGCTTCCTTCAGCTTCTCTTACTTCGGTGCAGCGGGCAGTTTGATCAACGTGACCCTGAACAATATGGCCGTCAAGGAAGCTGTCGGCCTTCAAGCTCCTTTCCAGGTTAACCTTGTCACCAATTTTAAGCGCACCCAGATTAGATTTTTCAAGTGTTTCCTTTACAGCAGTTACAGAAAAGTTTTTATTCTCCTTGTTGAGATCCACTACAGTGAGGCAGACGCCGTTGTGGGAAACGCTCTGATCTATACTGAGCTCATTGGCAAATGAACATTCCATGGTGATGTGAAGGTTGCCACCTTCCTTCTCCAGATTGACTACCGGTGCTGCTTCTTCAACAATTCCTGAAAACATAAATATCAGTTTATAAGTGTACTAAAATGATTTCTTGTTTGATAATCCTACCAGCTTTAAATGAGAAATTACCCGTGACTTTCCTTTGCGAATTTAGAAATTATTTGTTGTTTATTGTGAAATTATATTGCATATTTGGAGGCAACCTAACCTGCATTATTCATAAATACCGCTGAAAGTGAAGTTTATGAATGCGGGGTGGATTGCGGAGTGGATGCACGTTAACTCCGCATTACAAAAACCGGTTTTTTGCGAAAAATAAAGAAGCGAAAAGCCAGGTTTTTCAATAGCGTCAGAATTAGAATAATTCGGGCTAAATTTTCCAGGGGGAAATTTAAGCGAAAGAAATTTATATAAAACATTAGTATGGTATTTGTAACTGGTGCAACGGGTTTTATAGGAGCTCACCTTATTTATCATTTGATTGGTGGTGGCAATGAGGTGGTTGCCATTAAAAGAGCTACCAGCGATCTTCAATATGTGAAACGGGTCTTAGGTTTTTATACACGGGACTTTGAGGCTCTTTTCAGGAAGATAAAATGGATTGAGGGGGATATTATGGAATATGATACGATTGTGGAGGGCATGCAGGGTGCGGATGAGGTTTATCATGCCGCAGCGATGGTATCTTTCCATCCAGGAGATAAATACAGGATGTTAAATACCAACATCCGGGGTACAGCAAATGTGGTGAATGCAGCTCTTGAGAGAGGAGTTAAAAAGCTGGCCTATATTGGTTCTGTTTCAGCCCTTGATCCGGCAAAAGAAGGGGAGGTAATCACTGAGGAATTTTTTGGCAATTTTCCCCAACGCTATTCCAATTATGCTGAGAGTAAATTTCAGTCAGAACTTGAGGTTTGGCGAGCCATAGAGGAAGGATTGAATGCCTTGGTGGTTAATCCGTCTATTGTACTGGGACCCTGTATACCTTTAAAAGGTCCCGGCAGTTTTTTTAAGGTGATCAGGAAAGGAATCGGTTTTTATCCTACCGGTATGACTGGCTTTGTAGATGTGAGGGATGTATGCGACATACTGATAAAACTGATGCAAAAAGACCTTATGAATGAACGATTTATCATTTCTGAAGGCAACCATACCTATAAAGAGCTTTTTCAGCTGATTGCGGAAGCCTTTCACAGCAAGATACCGCGGAGGGAACTGAAGCCTTTTATAACCGATATCGCATGGAAACTTGAACGCATTCGAAGCAAATTGTTTTTTCAGAAACCCTTAATAACCAAGGAGCTTCATCAGTCCGCCCATAAGCAGGTGAGATTCTCCAACGAAAAGGTGAAGGATACGTTGAACCATTCATTCATTACATTCCAACAATCCATTGAAGATACTGTTAAGTCCTTGGATTATAGATAAAATTCCTTTATTCATTAGTGTAACAATTTATTAAAGGTTTGCATTTCAAATTAATTTACATGCCAAATTCACAAACTTTGCTTGTCTCGCCATGGAAACCACATGTTAATCATGTTCTTGTTGTGAAGGTTCCTGGATGCGGGTTTCATTCGGATAAAGTTTGATTATATGGATGTAATTCAATTAAATAGAACCTCAAAATTCGAGCCTTGTGCTTCCTTCGCCATGGAACCCGCATGCTTTATCCATTGCCTTGTTGTGAAGGTTTCTGGATGCGGGTT
>JBKGZA010000206.1:0-5434 GCA_046545815.1 Bacteroidales bacterium | reverse complement strand
CAGGAGGTAATGACCCATCATGCGGAAATTAATTGTTCTACTCCCTTTAATAACCATTTTCCTATATGGCTGCACATCCATAGAGATCAAGGAAGAAGATGTGTTTGATGTAAAACGGACCATTGATCCTTCCTATTTCCAAAACAATGCCTGGCAAATTGATGAGGTAAACTTTTCTTCCGGAAAAGATCTTTCACTGGAAGGATGGTTTATCAGCCATCCCGCCTCTCAGGGAACCGTCCTTTATTATGGAGGCAACGGCTTTCTGATGGAAACCGCCTATGAAATCATTCAGTCAATCACAGAACGGCAGATAAACCTCTTTGTATTCAATTATCGCGGCTACGGGAAGAATCAAGGCACACCTACAATAGCCGGAATAAAAGCCGATGGAATTGCAGCTTATAACTATCTGGTTCAATCCAGGGGCATTCCTCCATCTGAAATCATTATTCACGGCCACTCTTTAGGTTCATTGATAGCCGGTTATGTAGCCGATCAAAAAGCCATTGCCGGCCTGATAGTAGAATCGCCGATCAGTGAAGCGCGGTTTTACCAGGACAAACTGCTTCCCAAAATCCTGAGGCCATTTATCCGTATCAATCTAGACAGCAGTCTGCTTGTTGACAGCAACATCGACCGGCTTTCACGGCTTTCTGTTCCCCTGCTGGTGATTGTCGGAAAGGACGATCCCATCACGCCACCAGCCATGGCCAGAAAGCTCTACAACATAGCACCTACGGAAAACAAAACCCTCAAAATACTGGATGAAGGCGGGCACAACGACCTGCCCGAAAGAAAAGATTACCAGGCTCTTCTTTGTGATTTCTACAAAAATTCACTGAAACAAAACCTGACCAATAAAGACAACCAATCATCACCCCGATAGGTCAAATTTTAGACCCTGATAATTCCCTTTAAAGTGATCTTTCCTTGCCATGCCTGGGCAGGGACAGGATCAACATGATTTCCAGGATGGGATGTTTTGCTAATGAATCAAAAGTTATACAAAATTGAAAATCTCGTATCATCAGGGTCTACCGCTTGAGAAATATGGCTGCCCAGATGCAAAGCTTCAATACGCAGATACTTTTCATCCAGTTTCTTTTTGTAAATCAACCCGAAATGATCCAGGTTCTGAAATTTAATGCCGATCTTTCGATTATACCGGGTTTTTCCGCCTCCTGGGCCTGAAGGGGCAGGAGCGGAAATAGAAATATCAATAGTAGAAACGCTGTAGTTTTCATTTTTTTATTATTTTTGAGGCTAGTCTAAAAAGGCGCTTAGCGGCTGTACTTAGCTAATTGTGTAAAAATAATCTATTGAATTTCAATAATCTAATGGAGCCGCTTAGCGCCTTACCAGCCAAAATCCAGCTTTTTATACCGAACTCATCCTTTTATACCAAACTCAATTATTTTTTTGACAACCCATTGAAGTATCAAAAAATGTTTTTACTTTTAAATATACATTTTAACCGGATGTACATGTTACCTACTGAACAAGAGTTCGAACACATGTCCATGGATCAGCAGCAGCAATTGTTGTCCGACCAGGGAACTTTCCTCATCACCCGCACCAGGGACGAACATTTTTTAGATATCTATTGGCTTAATGATTTTTTTGCGGAAGTATGGTACGTAAATGTCGGAGAAGCAGAGGACAGCAAACACGAAAGCTTTGATTTCTGCATCCTCACCGATATTGTTGTTATAAAGAATGAAGAAAAAATCAACCGTTACATCGATCTGTATAACCAGATCAGATACTGAGTTGATGTTCAAATCTGCGTTCAGTTAATAAAAAATCCGTATCTTGCATTCAAAAATATTAACTCATGAAACAATTATTAAAAACAACCTCATATGCGCTTCTTTTGCTAATTATTTCAGCCGGCACAGCAAAAGCACAAAACGGGTATAAAAACATCTTTTCAGATCATCAGGATATTGGAAAGGTTCAAAAGCAGGGAAATTTACAATATGATTCCAAAGACCAGCTCTATCACATCACCGGAGGAGGTGAAAATGTATGGTCAACCCGGGATGCCTTTCATTTTGCCTGGCGTGAAATGGAAGGAGATTTCATCCTCACTGCAAGGGTGCAATTTAAAGAAAGCGGAGCACATCCCCACCGGAAAACAGGCTGGATGATCAGGCAGTCGCTTGAAGATGATGCTTCTTATGTTGATGCAGTGATGCATGGCGATGGCCTGACCGCTTTACAATTCAGGGAAACCAAAGGCGGTGAAACAAGTGAAATCCGGTTGCCTGTTGAATCACCCTCCGTGATCCAGCTCGAAAAATCCGGCAATCAATTTATCATGGGTGCTGCAACAGACGGAAATCCTATGAAATATTCCGATACACTGGAACTGGATTTGGGTGAAACGCTTTATACAGGTCTTTTCATGTGCTCCCATTCCGAAGATTTATTGGAAGAAGCCGTTTACAGCAACGTAAGAATTTCCGTTCCTGCACCGGAGGATTTTACCGCATACGAAGATGAAGAAGGAGGAAGCCGTATGGAAATCCTCGATGTACAGGAGAATCACCGCAAGGCCATTTACTCTTCAAAAAAAGCCTTTGAAGCACCCAACTGGGATCCCAATACCAACACACTGATCTATAACAGCGGAGGACGGCTTTACGAACTGCCCGCTGAAGGGGGACAGCCTGAGCCCATCAATACCGATTTCGCCACCTCTGTGAACAACGACCATGGCCTGTCACCGGAGGGCGATGAGATCGTCATCAGCCACCATTACGAGGATGAAGAGCAATCCGGCTCCCGCATTTATATCCTGCCGCGCAAAGGAGGCACGCCCCGGCCGGTTACGGATAAAGTCCCCTCCTACTGGCACGGCTGGTCGCCCGACGGAAAATTCCATGTGTATGTAGGTCAACGAAATGGCGAATACAACATTTATAAAATAAAAACCAGCGGTGGAAGGGAAAAACAACTTACCGACCACAAGATGCTGGACGACGGGCCTGAATATTCCCCGGACGGGAAGTACATCTATTTCAACTCGGCACGGACAGGAACCATGCAGATCTGGCGCATGCGCCCCGATGGATCCGATAAACAACAGATTACCTTCGACAACTACAACGACTGGTTTCCCCATCCCTCACCGGACGGAAAATGGCTCATCTTTGTTTCCTATCTTCCAAGGATTGATGCCCAGGACCATCCGCCATACAAAAAAGTAATGCTTAGGTTGCTTCCAACCGACTCAGTTGGTGAAAGCCCCAAAGTGGTCAGTTATCTTTACGGAGGACAGGGAACCATCAATGTGCCTTCATGGGCGCCCGACAGCCGCCACGTGGCTTTTGTGAGCTATTCTTTTCCGGGTGGAGATTATTTTGAAAAACAAGAATAAAACACTTTTGCAATATTCAAAAATCTCGCAACAACATAAACCTGGTTATGAGATACACCGTTCTGATCATTTTCATGCTCATTTCCCGTGCTGGCTTTTCGCAGCCGTCACTCACCGACTCCGCTGGTCTTGCAGGCTTTATGGATGGCATGATACAGGCCCACCTCGACAGCCGCCACATTGCAGGAGCGACTGTAGCAGTGGTTCAGGACACCAATGTCATTTTCTCAAAAGGCTATGGATATGCAGATATTAAGCGTAACAGAAAAGTAGACCCCAACCAGACCCTTTTCCGTATCGGTTCCATATCCAAGCTTTTTGTATGGACTGCCGTCATGCAGCTCCACGAACAGGGAAAGGTGGAACTGGATGTGGATGTCAACCAGTATCTTGATGACATCAAGGTACCCGATACGTATACAGAACCTGTTACCCTCAAAAATCTCATGACCCATACAGCGGGATTCGAAGACTATATCCTGGGA
Source organism: Bacteroidales bacterium (assembly GCA_046545815.1). GTDB lineage: Bacteria > Bacteroidota > Bacteroidia > Bacteroidales > UBA12077 > JAGXLC01. The sequence goes on along the minus strand of JBKGZA010000206.1, from coordinate 1,564 downwards.
CTATTTGCCAGGGATACCAGTGCGCTACGGCCGCTGGATGAAATCCTGCAACAACAAATGCCGGCCCGGGTGAGACCTCCGGGAAGGTTTGCAAGCTATTCCAATCATGGAACGGGCATAGCCGCCTGTGTTGTCGAAACGGTTTCCGGCCAGTCATGGAACGAATATGTGGAAGAACACATCCTGGATACGCTGAATATGAAGCACACTTCCTTCCGTCAACCTGTGCCGCAAAGCTTGCCCGGCCCCCTCTCAAAAGGCTACAAATTCCGGGATGGCGAGCTACAGGAACAGTATTTCGAGTACATTCCCCTGGCCCCGGTTGGTGCCGCATCCTCCACTGCCTCCGATATGGCAAAATTTATGATCACCCACCTGCAAAAGGGAAGTTCCAAAGGCAACACCATACTCGACTCTTCTTTCGCCAAAATGATGCAAAGTCCAGCTTTCCGTCCTGCAGACAATGTAAACTCCATAGCCCACGGATTTATGAACCTTAGCCAGAACAAAACCCGTATCATAGGCCATGGAGGTGATACGTTCTGGTTCCACTCATTGATGGTACTCCTGCCAGAACACAATGTAGGCCTGTTTATTTCCTTCAACAGCGAGAACGGTGATCACGCTAAAAACCTGGTGCTGGAAGAATTTATGGACCACTTCTACCCAGAAAAGCTCAGTGGAACGGATTTCTACATGCCTCCCGAGGAGCTTAGCAGGTTTGAAGGAGAATACCGGTCGCTGAGGCATCCCCATGAACGGTTCACCAAAGTTGCAGCGGTGATGAATCCCGTTTATATAAAGACAACAACCGATGGAATGCTAAAAGTCACTGGCCGGGATATCCGCCATTACATTCCCGTCAATAAGCTGACCTTCCGCTCTAAAAACAGTTCCGAAACAATTGAGTTCAAACAGAATCGGCAAGGCAACATCACCCATATGTTACAAGGACGAACGCCTTATGCAGCATTTGAAAAAGTCAGCTTTATAAACAGCCATAAATTACACCTAACCCTGTTCAACTTCTCTTTTATTGTCTTTTTGATCACTTTCCTGTATTGGCCTGTGGTATATCTTATACGAAAAGAATACAACGAGACAAAAGAGAAACATCTCCCCCTGCATGCCAAATTCTTCGGCTGGTCGGCTGCATTTTTCTTCCTTATGTTTTTCTTCGGTGCGGCCACCCTGATGATCAACTCAAACGAAATTGCTTTTGGGATGGATTCGGAGATCAAATACCTCTTCACCCTTTCGGTTACGGGAACCATCCTGACTGCAATCGTTCTCTTTATCACCGGCAGGTTGATGTGGCTGAAGAAATACGCCAAACTGGCCAATATCCATTATGTTCTGTTGTGTATGGCTTTACTGTTTACCAACTGGCAGTTGTATCACTGGAACATGCTGGGATTTCAGTTCTAAAACTTTGAAAAAGAATGTCCAAAAAGGCTTGGTGCCCTTGGGTGAATTCCTTATTAATCGTCGTTAAAGTATATAGTCTTCACTATTAAACTTATCTAACTCCACAACCAAGGGCTAAACGTTCATTCCGGCCGAA
>JBKGZA010000205.1:0-5444 GCA_046545815.1 Bacteroidales bacterium | reverse complement strand
TCTGATCAGTGATATTTACAGACTCCCGAAGAAAAAGGATCCCAACGGACTGAAACATCTGCCACACCGAACCGCAAAGGGAATCCGGAAGGGGATAAAACAGGGGATCAATACGCTGAAGAAGAATGCCCCGAAGATTTAGAATCTGAGCAAGAATAATTAATTTTTGAAATGTTTGATGGAAAGTGTTGAGTAATTAGAAATAGCCAATAGTCATTCGGTTGTATTAAAGGGTTTGACAGGAGTTTGACCAAGAGTTTGACCAAGAGTTTGAATGTTTGAGTAAAGCAAGGCTGAAGTTGGGGAGGAAATCAAAAAGTAATTTTTAGTCATTATTTGTCATTGATGATCATTCGGTATAATTGATCTGTTTGACAAGCATTTAACTAAGAAACAGTTAATAATTGAAAAAGTTGATAAAGAAAGAAAGACTGGCAATGGAGATGCAAGGCTTGCGTCTTGCTGCGAAATTTGACAGGAAATCTCAACCCTTATATCCTGGCAGTGAACAAACCCTGAAAGGGTGATATATTTGTAGCCCAGGGTGTCAACCCTGGGTTAATAGGTAAAAGGTTAAAGCGCTCCAACTACCAAAGTCAATTAAGGCACTTAACTTTCCTGGAGCGCAATGCAGGAAACCAAGGATAAATATAAATGAAATGGTTTGACAGGAGTTTGACAGGAGTTTGACCAAGAGTTTGAATGTTTGAGTAAAGCAAGGCTGAAGTTGGGGAGGAAATCAAAAAGTAATTTTTAGTCATTATTTGTCATTGATGATCATTCGGTATAATTGATCTGTTTGACAAGCATTTAACTAAGAAACAGTTAATAATTGAAAAAGTTGATAAAGAAAGAAAGACTGGCAATGGAGATGCAAGGCTTGCGTCTTGCTGCGAAATTTGACAGGAAATCTCAACCCTTATATCCTGGCAGTGAACAAACCCTGAAAGGGTGATATATTTGTAGCCCAGGGTGTCAACCCTGGGTTAATAGGTAAAAGGTTAAAGCGCTCCAACTACCAAAGTCAATTAAGGCACTTAACTTTCCTGGAGCGCAATGCAGGAAACCAAGGATAAATATAAATGAAAAGAGGAAAAATTGAAAATACTTCCAAAAAGTCTTATTCCAGACGGAATCCCATTGGAAGCCAAAGGATATATACCACAAAAAGGAAATCTACCCTGGCAACTGAACATCCGTCTGCCTTACAAATTCAAGCGAACGCTGAATCTCCCCATACATCACCTTGTCGTTTTCGATGAATTGAACATGTTGTCTGTATTGAGCAACAAGATCTTCAATAAATGGGGAAGACCTCCCGGGTCTCCTGAACTCCAAAGCCTGAGCAGCATTAAACAATTCAATGGCCAGTATCTGCTCTACATTTTCCACCACTTCAAAAGCTTTCACTGCGGCATTCGCGCCCATGCTCACATGATCCTCCTGCCCCTGGGAAGATTCGATGGAATCCACGGAAGACGGCGCCGACAGTTGTTTGTTTTTACTTACAATGGAAGCCGCCGAATACTGGGGTATCATAAATCCTGAATTCAGCCCGGGATTGGCGATAAGAAAGGAAGGCAATCCCCTTTTGCCGGACAAAAGCTGATAGATCCTGCGTTCAGAGATATTTCCCAGTTCGGACAGGGCAACACACAGATAATCCAGGGCAAGTGCAAGGGGCTGACCATGGAAATTGCCTGCCGAAACGATCATGTCCTCTTCTGGTATGATGGTGGGATTGTCGGTGACCGCATTGATCTCGCGGGAGAGAATCTCTTTCACATAATCGAAGGTATCTTTGGAAGCCCCGTGTACCTGCGGCACGCATCTGAAAGAATAAGGATCCTGAATGTGTTTTTTATACTGCTGGATCAATTCGCTGTCTTGTAACAGGGAACTGATTATCCGGGCAGTATCGGTCTGACCCTTTTGCTTTCTGATCCGGTTTACCGAATGATGAAAAGGCTCAATCTTCCCGTCAAAGGCATCCAGAGAAATGGCAGCAATGACATCGGCCCATTTTGAAATTTTCCTGGTCCGGATCATAGAATAAACACCGTAAGCGCTCATAAACTGGGTACCGTTCAAAAGCGCAAGACCCTCTTTTGATCTCAACCGCAAAGGCTCCCATCCCAGTTTTTTGTAAACCTGGTTGGTTGATTGTTTCTCTCCTTCATACCATACTTCCCCCTCCCCGATCAGCGGGAGCGACATATGGGCCAGCGGGGCGAGGTCCCCGGAAGCCCCGAGGGAACCAAATTCATACACCACCGGAGTAATATGGTGGTTGAAGAATTCTATGAGACGCTCCACCGTGGATAATTGCACCCCGGAATTTCCATAGGAAAGGGCCTGAACCTTCAACAGGATCATCAGCCGCACGATTGCCCGGGGAATTTCTTTGCCCGTTCCACAAGCATGGCTTTTTACCAGGTTTTCCTGCAATTTACCCAGTTCATCCCTGGAAATGGAATGGTCGTGCAAAGAACCAAATCCCGTATTGATCCCGTAGATCGGACCTTCCGATTCCTCGAGTTTTTTGTCCAGGTAATTCCGGCAGTAAATGATCTTATCCCTGGCCGATTCGGACAACTCAAGCTGGTAATCTTTATCCAGTATTTCCTCTATCCTTTCAAAGGTAAGTTCTTCACTGGAAATATAATGAATTTCGTTCATTTAAAGTAAACAAGTTTTCTTTATCAAATAGATATATGTTGGAAAATATATAATCAAATTATGGATCCGGTCCTATAAGGTTTTTTCTGCCACCAAAACTCTAAAACACAAAATTTCACTAAAAATAAAATACTGAATCTGCCTTTTTTTGTGGTTTTTGGTGTTTTGGAGTTTTAGTGGCAATTTATTTTTTTAGACTTAACTCAATGATATCTATATCATTAACTTAAGACAATTTCAAACCTTTAATCCATTCAAGTCTGATTATTTGACATTATTATATCATCCATTACCTATTAGGCTGAGATTCCACCGCTTTAGCCAGCGGGGCAGGCGGCTTTCTCCCGCTTCAACCGGATTGAAGCCATAGCCATAGTCAGGATATACAAGCGAATGACAAGGAAATGACAACTGAATTACCATCGAATGACCATATGACCCTTGCATTCTTCTGCTAACTGTAGCTTTCAGAGTTTGCCAACTGCCAATTGCCAACTTACAAATAAATGACCACAGAATAACTATTGAATATCTCTGCCAACTGCAGCCTTCAGGGTTGCCAACTGCCAACTGCCCCTTGCCAACTTAAAAATCCATTTGCATTCTATTCTTCTACCAACATCTTCTTCAGTTCCTCCATCGTCATCTCACCCTGTTCCCCCGTTGCCATATTTTTTACAGTGATCACCTGCCTTTGTATCTCGTCCTCTCCCATCAGTCCGACATATTCCACACCCCTGTTGTTGGCATAGGTCATCTGCTTTTTCATTTTGGCTGCATCGGGATAAATCTCCGATTTGATCCCTGCCTTATGCAGTTCCCGAAGTACCCGGAGTGCATGTTTTGCCTCTTCTTTCCCGAAATTCACAAACATGATCTTGGCGGCAGGCAACATTCGGGATGGAAACAGGTCCAGTTTTTCCATCACATCATAAATTCGTTCGGCCCCGAAGGAGATGCCCACCCCCGATACGTCATTCAGACCAAAAACTCCGGTAAGATCGTCGTACCGACCACCGCCGCAAATGCTGCCCATTTCCATATCCAGTGCCTTTACCTCAAAGATGGTTCCGGTATAATAATCAAGGCCCCGGGCCAGTTTGGGATCAAACTCCAACTCATTGTTCAGTTCAAGCGCACCGGTATAATCCAGGATTTCCTTAACTTCTTGAATGCCTTTATTTCCTTCCTCGTCTGAAAGCCAGTTATCCAGATAATCCACTTTCTCCTGATTGGTGCCTTCCAGTTGCAGAAAAGCGTCCAGCTTTTCCACGGCCTGAGCATCTATACCCCTGTCTTTGAGTTCTTCTTTGACCTTTTCATGTCCGATCTTATCCAGCTTATCAATGGCTACGGTAAGCTCGGTGAACTTGTCCGGATTTTGAATGTAATTGGCCAATCCTTTCAGGATCTTCCTGTTGTTGATCTTAATGGAGACATTCAGCCCCAGCTTAACAAACACATCATCCATGATCTGGATCAGCTCCACTTCATTAAGGAGGGAATCCGTTCCGATCACATCGCCATCGCACTGGTAAAACTCGCGGTAACGGCCTTTTTGGGGTTTATCGGCCCGCCATACCGGCTGAATCTGATACCTTTTGAAGGGAAAAGTGATCTCATTTCTGTGCTGCACCACAAAGCGGGCGAAAGGTACGGTGAGATCGTATCGCAACCCCTTTTCGGAAATCACAGAAGCCAGCTTCTGGGAGTTCCGGCTCTGAAGATCCTCATCACTGACTTTAGCAAGATAATCACCGGAATTCAGTATCCTGAAAAGAAGCTTATCCCCTTCTTCACCATATTTCCCAAGCAGGGTGGATAAATTTTCCATGGAGGGCGTTTCCAGCGGCTGATAAGCGTATCGCTGAAAGACCTCACGGATGGTATCAAATATATAATTCCGCTTCACCATGATTTCAGGTGAGAAGTCCCTCGTTCCTTTTGGTATGGTTGGTTTTTGTTTCGCCATAAAAAATGATTTGACAACCGCCGCAAAGATAGAATTTTCAGGAGGAATAACCTCTAATACTGATATAATTCTTGAAAATAATGGATATATTCACATTTGCAACAGGGAGGTTTAATTTTCGGGGAGAAATGGCCACTAATTCACGAATAATAAATTTATAAAACTTATTCGTGCACCTTGGAAAGCGGGATTTGTGGCTAATATAACAACTAAAACATATTTCATGCCCGCCTGCTTAAAACTGAGAGGGCTGCCATGCCTACGGCATTAAGGTTTGGCAAAGGACCATTAACCCCGCATTCCATTTCATTCCATGCGGGGCTACAAAGATGTCATCCGGCAACCGCCGGATTTCTTTCAATGCCAGTTAATGGGTCTGTAGCATCTAATAAATAGAATTAATCATAAATTATAATATTTCCAATAAGTATTTTCTTCTTATTCATTCTGTGTTATATGATAAATTAGACTACGTTTTTCCTTATTGGTCAGGAATTAGAAAGCCGTCAGGCTTTGACATCGTTGTAGCCCCGGGTGTAAACCCGGGGAGGTTGTGGCAAGGGGCTCACTGGAATGCCGTAGGCATGATACATCTTGAAAATACCACTAAAAATGATATAAATGGTTATCCCGGATGTCCTGAACCTACTTGTTAAAACAGAAAAGAAGGTTTGTGCAGCAAGACATATACTTTCTTGTCACAAAAAGTTCATCCATGCAGTCCCGGATATACATTTTTTTGCCTGAACATATATCTTTGATGTAAAGGATCTACTTTCAGCAGACTGAATGT
>JBKGZA010000204.1:0-5545 GCA_046545815.1 Bacteroidales bacterium | reverse complement strand
AAACCCCGGTATTTCGATTCAGGATAAAGAGATGGATTTCTCATTCGGCCTGAATATCCGGAATATTGGGTCAAAAATATCCTATACCACCGTAAAGGAGAATTTTATCCCAACTACACTGAAGCTGGGTACGGCTTTCAATTTTCATCTCGATGAATACAATTCGTTGATGTTTACCACGGATATGAATAAACTTCTGGTACCAACACCTCCGGCTTATGAGGTAGATGAACAGGGAGATCCCGTGAGGGATGAAAATGGCAACCGCATCATTCTGAGCGGAATGGATCCCAATGTGTCTGTTCCCCAGGGAATGATGCAGTCGTTTTATGATGCACCCGGAGGACTTGAAGAAGAGTTGCATGAGATCAAGTATTCCTTCGGTCTGGAATACTGGTATCAGGATGTGTTTGCCGTCAGATCCGGCTATTTTCACGAACACCAGAATAAAGGGAACAGAAAGTATTTCACCCTTGGATTGGGTCTGAAAATGAATGTTTTTCAGGCTGATTTTGCCTATCTGATCCCCCGTTATCAGAATCACCCCCTGGCCAATACCGTCCGTTTTACATTGGTATTGGATTTTGCGGCATTGAATAATGAATCACAGGATAATCAGTAATGTATGAGAATAGGTTTTGGCTATGATGTGCATCGGCTCGAAGAAGGATATGACCTCGTGCTCGGCGGGATGCATATTCCTCATGAAAAGGGCTCTGTTGCCCACTCCGACGGTGATGTTCTGATCCATGCCATATGTGATGCCCTGTTGGGCGCTGCCAATATGGGAGATATCGGCAGCCACTTCCCGGACACCGATCCCGCTTATAAAAACATTCCCAGTACCCGCCTTTTGCAGACAACCATGCAATTGTTAAATGATGAGGGTTACCGGCCCATCAATATAGATAGTACCATCTGTTTGCAACGACCTAAGCTGTCTTCCTACATTGAAAAAATGAAAGCTCATCTTTCAGGTTTACTCGGTACCTCTGCCGTTTCAGTAAAAGCTACTACCACTGAAAGACTCGGATTTGTGGGAAGAGAAGAAGGTATTGCCGCATATGCCGTTGCCCTTATTGAGCAGAGAGCTTAGAGCAAAGAGCGCAGGGCACAAAGCACAAATTTTCAGATTCAAAGTTTCAAGTTTGAGGTTACCAGAACCATTGTTAAACTGTTACATTACTCGCTCCGCTCATGAAGGTGTACGTTGTTATATTGTCGATTGAGGCTAAGGTTTAGAAAAGAATCCAGAGGTCTTATTACCATGATTGCAATTTGTCTTCTTCCATTTTGCGAAAACAATTGAATGTGGCCATGTGACAATATTCCTTAGCCTTAATTTACAGAAATATGCTATCTTTGCAGACAAACAAGATCATTCAACCTATGAAGAAAGTAATGGTGCTGGGGGCTACCCCCAATAAACGGCGTTTCGCTCATACTTGTGTAAAGAGCCTGATCCGATACGGATATGAGGTTGTCCCGGTAGGCATAAAAGAGGGTGAGATCAACGGAAAGAAGATCATTCCCGGCAAACCTCAGGTCAGAGATATTCATACGGTGACCATTTATTTGAACGACAGGAATCAGAAGGAATACTACGATTATCTGCTCAGTCAAAATCCCAGGCGGATCATTTTCAATCCCGGCGCTGAAAACCCCCATTTAAAAGAATTGGCCAGAAAGAAGGATATAGAGGTGGTAGAGGACTGTACCCTGGTGATGCTGAATTCCGGAAGTTTTTAGTGTATGGATTATCAGGATATTCATTCCATAGAGAATTTAAGGCATATCACGGAGAACCAACCTGCGGTGTTGGTCTATTTTTCTCATCATAACTGTAATGTTTGTAAGGTACTTAAGCCAAAAGTAAGGGAATTGATTGAAAACAATTTTTCCGGGATCGCGTTGTACTATGTCAATACATTGAAACAGCCCGAGGCCGCGGGACAGTATTCGGTTTTCGCTGTTCCCACCATCCTGGTTTTCTTCGAGGGAAAGGAATATGTAAGGGAAAGCCGGTATGTGAATATGGATAAGTTCTACGGAAGACTGAACAAGTTGTATGGGACCTTTTTCGGATAGCAGATTTTGTTGAAAATCTCATATTGGTAGAAAACATTTTGGGGCTAATAAACAACTTTAAAATTTCAAATTAGTTGTGATTTATTATTTGAGCAATACACTAATTAAAAAAAATCAGTAATCCAACAACAATATAAAGTATGGCATTGATCAAGAAAGTAAGAGGCCTGTCTCCGGTTTTCGGTGAGAATTGTTATCTGGCGGATAATGCAACAGTTATACGTGATGTTACAGTGGGCGACGATTGCAGCTTTTGGTTCAATACGGTGATAAGAGGTGATGTCAACAGCATCAGGATAGGGAATAAGGTTAAATATTCAGGATGGAGCGGTTTTGCACTGCTTATACCAGAAAAGCGTTATTGAGATTGGCGATAATGTTTCGGTGGGGCACAATGTAATCATTCACGGTGCAAAAATTCAGAAAATAAAAAGTAAGGTAAAGGATCATTTTATATTTTCTGGTACCTGTTCTTTCTCCTGTCAAGGGTCACTATTCAGGATTTAATACCGGTGACGGAAACATGCTGAATGTCTTGTTGAAGGATTGTTAATAAGTAGAATCGTCAAAGGAGGAGATTATTTTTATCCTTTTCCATGATTGTTATAAATTTGTTAGAAATACAGGATAAAAAGGAGGACTCAGTGGCCCGCAGTAACAAAACCAAAGAGAAGCAGGTGGAAACACCACTGATGCAGCAATATTACCGGATCAAGAAGCAGCATCCGAATGCCATACTGCTTTTCAGGGTAGGTGATTTTTATGAAACATTCGGCGAGGATGCCATTAAGGCCAGTGAGATATTGGGTATAACCCTTACCAAAAGGGCAAATGGATCGGCTTCCTATGTTGATCTGGCCGGAATACCCTATCATGCAATAGATACGTATTTGCCTAAACTTGTGAGGGCGGGTCAGCGTGTAGCCATTTGCGAGCAACTGGAAGATCCGCAGAAAGCCAAAAAGATCGTGAAACGGGGTGTAACGGAAATGGTCACTCCCGGTGTATCCCTGGATGACAATGTTCTGGAAAATAAGGAGAATAATTTTCTGGCCTCTGTGCATCTGGATAAAAACATGGGGGGCATTGCCTTTCTGGATATATCCACGGGTGAATTTTATACAGCCGAAGGCAGCTATGAGTATATTGACAAGCTGCTGAACAGCTTTCAGCCTAAAGAAGTCTTGTTTGAAAGAGGAAAAGAGAAACTGTTCAGAGAAAAGTTCGGCGACCGATTTTATACCTATAAACTCGATGATTGGGTATATACCGAGGACAATGCCACCGACCGTTTGTTAAAGCATTTCAATACCACTACACTAAAGGGATTTGGCGTCAGCAACCTTCCTTATGGAATCATTGCAGCCGGCTCAGTCCTCCAGTATCTGGAGATCACCCAGCATGAGAATATCAAGCACATCTCATCATTATCAAGGATTGAAGAAGAGCATTATGTATGGCTGGATAAATTTACCATCAGGAACCTGGAGCTCTTTCATCCGGTGAATGAGGAGGCCAGAACATTGATAGACGTTATGGATCGTACGGTTTCTCCAATGGGAGGAAGGCTGTTACGCAGGTGGATTGCCCTTCCCCTGAAAGAGATACAATCTATCCGTGAACGTCAGTGGGTTGTGGAATATATTCTACAAAATGATGAATTCAGAGAGCTGCTTGAAAGCCAGTTACAGAAAATGGGCGATCTGGAGCGGATCATATCTAAGGTGGCAGCCGGACGGGTGACACCCCGGGAGATTCTGCAGTTGAAAAATGCACTTTATGCCCTGGAGCCTCTGAAAGACGCCTGCAGGGAAGCCGACAGCGAACCGCTTAAGAAGATCGCCGAACAGTTAAACCCCTGCCATTCCATCCGGGAAAAGATTGAAAAAGAAGTGAACCCTGAGGCGCCAACCAACATTCATAAAGGCAATGTCATCAATCGTGGGGTATCGGAAGAACTGGACGAATTAAGAGAAATAGCTTATTCCGGCAGGGATTATCTCAAGCACCTCCAGCAAAGGGAAAGCGAACGAACAGGTATTCCTTCGCTGAAGGTGAGTTACAACAGTGTATTCGGTTACTATATCGAGGTGAGGAATACGCATAAAGACAAGGTTCCTGAAGATTGGACCCGCAAACAAACCCTTGTCAATGCCGAGCGATATATTACCGGTGAGTTGAAGGAATATGAAACCAAGATACTGGGAGCGGAAGAAAAATCCAAGGAGATGGAGGCCCAGCTGTTTAACCAACTGGTGGTAAGTGTGGCCGATTACATCTCTGCCGTTCAGTTGAATGCCAATCTGGTGGCCCGGCTTGACTGCCTGTTGTCATTTGCCAGAATTGCGGATGAAAATGACTACCACAAACCGGATGTTGAAGATTCTGACTTGATTGACATCAGACAGGGACGGCATCCGGTCATCGAACAACAGCTTCCTGTTGATGAGGAATATGTAGCCAATGACGTATATCTGGATAATGAGGATCAGCAAATTATGATCCTGACAGGTCCGAATATGGCAGGAAAGTCGGCGCTGCTGCGACAAACTGCCCTTATCGTATTGCTTGCACAAACAGGAAGTTATGTTCCGGCCCAGTCCTCAAAGATCGGGGTTGTGGATAAGATCTTTACCCGTGTGGGGGCCTCGGACAATATATCCATGGGAGAATCGACCTTTATGGTAGAAATGCATGAGGCAGCCAGTATCCTGAACAACCTTTCTTCGCGAAGCCTGTTGCTGCTGGATGAAATTGGCCGGGGAACCAGCACTTACGATGGCATATCCATTGCCTGGGCCATGGTAGAGTATATCCATGAACATCCCAAAGCACGCGCCAAAACCCTTTTTGCCACACATTACCACGAAATGAATGAAATGGAAAAATCATTCAGCAGGGTGAAAAATTACAACATTACCGTAAAAGAGCAGGATGACAAGGTCATTTTTATCCGAAAGCTGAAAAGAGGAGGCAGTGAACACAGCTTCGGCATTCATGTAGCCCGTATGGCAGGAATGCCCAAAAGCGTTGTGGCCCGGGCCAATGAAATACTTAAAGACCTTGAAAATTCAGAAAATAAAGGCACGGTTTCCAAACCCGTAGGAGAAATAGCGGGACACAGAACAGGTATGCAGACTACCATCTTCCAGCTCGATGATCCCGTGTTGAAGCAAATTCGGGATGAGATCAAGAACATCGACATCAACAACCTTACCCCAGTGGAAGCCCTGAATAAGCTGAATGAGATCAGAAGGTATATAGGGATGAAATGAAAGAAATATTTTTTTTGAATTTTTTTCGATTGTTTAAATATAAAATATTCAACTAAATTATGCAATCACAGATAGATATACGGTTAAATTCCTTGAAAGCATCCTGTTTGGTTTTGGCTTGTCCAAATTAGCCTGCATTATTCATAAATTTTTACAAATATGAATAAAATGCAGGTTAACCC
>JBKGZA010000203.1:0-5584 GCA_046545815.1 Bacteroidales bacterium | reverse complement strand
CCCGGAAAAGTATAGAGGAAAGCCGGCCGGTTAAGATTTCGGAGCTGACCAGCCTTGAACCCCAGACTGTCCGACCAAAAGAGACATGATCTGGTGAAATATTTGTTATGAAAGTATGGGTATTCAGGGTATCGTTGGTATGGATGATATTGCTCGTGTCAGAAAGTTGTCAGCATTTTCAGTTTCTGAAACAAAATACTGCGGATAATCCAGATAGAGAAATTATTCTTTTTGATGGAGAATCACTGGAGGGATGGAAGATTACCTCATGGAAATATAGGGGGGAGGTAAAAGTTGAAGATGGGATGCTTAGGTTGGGGAAAGGGCATGAATGTACCGGGGTTACCTGGAAGAAGGAGTTTCCGGAAATAAATTATGAGGTTACCCTTGATGCCAAACGGGTGAAGGGAAGTGATTTTTTCTGCGGTATGACTTTTCCTGTGGAGAATGAATTCTGCACATTGATTGTTGGCGGGTGGGGTGGTTCTTTGGTAGGATTGAGCAGTATTGACGGGTTTGATGCCTCTGAAAATGCCACCTCTACCCACCGTAATTTTGACAATGACCGTTGGTATCACATCCGTCTGCGGGTTACCGAACATGCCATTGAGGCCTGGATAGATGAAGATAAAGTAGTGGATTTTAATACAGAAGACCATCGTTTATCGGTACGTATGGAAGTTATGTGGTCCAGACCGTTTGGTGTTTGTACATGGCGCACTTCAGGTGCCTTCCGTGATATTAAGGTTCGTTATCCTGTGGAATCCGAAACGTAAAATAGGGGTGTGAGTTATTTGAGATAAACAATTTATAAGAGATGAATTCACGGGAGAGAATTTTTAAAGCCTTAAATCATGAGGAGTCGGATAAAGTACCTTATGATTTGGGAAGCACTCAGTTAACCGGGATATCAGTAGGGGCTTACCGAAATCTCAGAAATTACCTGGGATTACCCGACGAAAAAATTGGACTTTCTGATTCAATACAGCAATTGGCCATGCCCTCCGAGGATCTGCTGGAGACATTGGAAGTGGATACACGGGGCTTGTTTTCTTTAACAAGCCACAACTGGAATGTTGAAGAGCAATTACAGGATGCAGGATCTAATTGGGAGTACCATGACGAATGGGGCCTTATCCATCATTTTCCCAAGGAGAATGGACATTGGTATACCATTGTTAAGAATCCTCTGAGCGATATAACTCCGGATAGTCAAATTATTAAGGGATACTCCTGGCCTGATGCAGCAGACAAGAGAAGGATTGAGGGATTACGTGAAAAAGCCATTCAATATAGAGATCAAGGGAAAGCGATTGTTTTAAAGGGATTGTGCGCCGGTCTTTTTGAGATGATGCAGCGGTTGCGCGGAATGGAAAATGCACTGATGGATCCGATGCTTTATCCGCAATTTTCAGATTTATTGATTGGCAAACTTGCTGATTTAAAAATCGAATTCTGGCAGATGGCTTTGCGGGAATTGCACGATGTTGTGGATATCGTAGTGGAAGCCGATGATTATGGTACACAAACCTCTCAGCTGATTTCACCCGATCAGTTCAGACAGGTTTTTAAACCCCACCTGAAAAGAGTATTGGAAGCCATTAAAATCGAAACCCCTGATGCCTATCTGTTCTTCCATTCCTGTGGAAGTGTACGCTCCATTATACCTGATTTTATCGAGATGGGGGTAGATATACTGAATCCTGTACATATCAGGGCCGAAGGAATGGAACCCAAGGGTTTGAAGAAAGATTTTGGCCACGAAATAACCTTTTGGGGCGGTGGAGTAGATACACAGGGGATTTTGCCAAATGGGACCCCTGAAGAAGTGGCGGATGATGTGAAAAGAAATATTGAAGCCCTGTCTCCCGGAGGAGGTTTTGTGTTTAATACAGTCCATAACATTCAATCGGAAGTTCCTGTAGAGAATATAATGGCTATGTGGAAAACATTACAGGAATATGGTATCTATTGACAGGTCTTTATTTGTCATGATATGATTAAATATCGCTGGATCATACTCTCATTATTGCTGTTCGCAACAACAATCAATTATGCCGATCGTTTTCTGCTTGGTTTGTTAAAGGATACACTGATGGATGAGGTGGACTTTACAGAGCAGCAGTATGGTAAAATTGTTTCAGCTTTTCAGTTGGCTTACGGTATAGGCAATCTTGTTATGGGATATTTAATTGACCGACTGGGGACCAAGCTTGGCTATCTTGTTAGTATTATTGTATGGAGCCTTTCAAGTCTGACCCATGCATTTGCCCAAACCTGGATGCATCTGAGAATATCCCGTTTTTTTCTTGGATTGGGTGAATCTGGCAATTTTCCTTCGGCAGTAAAGTCGGTAGCTGAATGGTTCCCTAAAAAAGAACGGGCTTTTGCTACAGGTATTTTTAACGGGGGATCTCAGCTTGGTATCATCATTGCCGGGTTAATAATACCCACAATACTTATGAAGTACGGATGGCAGGCATGTTTTTTCGTAACAGGATTATTAAGTCTTACCTGGATGGTGCTCTGGGGGATTAACTACAAATTACCGGAACATCACAAAAAAGTGGATCAGAAAGAACTGGATTACATAAAATCCGACCGGGATTTTTCTCCGGTTGCTTCTGAAAATAAAATTTCTCAAAAGCAACTGATGAAACATAGGGAGACCTGGGCAGTTGTGGTGGGTAAGCTATTGGCCGATCCTGTATGGTGGTTCTATGTGTTCTGGGGTGCCAGTTTTTTAAATAAAAAATTTGGAATCAACATCGATGAAATTGCCTTGCCCCTTGTAGTGATTTATCTCACAGCTTATGCCGGGGGTGTCCTGTTTGGCGGTATGTCATCTGCTTTAATTAAAAAGGGCTTAAGCGTTAACCGAAGCAGAAAATTGACATTGCTGGCCTGTGCGCTTGTGGTTTTGCCAGTTATGTTTGCCACCCAGGTTGAAAATGGCTGGGTGGCGATCATACTGATCGCGTTGGCTGCTGCAGGGCATACCGGATGGGCCAATAATGTGTTTACCCTTTCTTCGGATATTTTCCCGGGTCAGGCTGTTGGGAGAGTCGTTGGTCTGGGCGGTGCAGCCAGTACCTTTGGCTCCGCACTGGCTGCAATCGGTGTAGGCAGTTTGTTGCAGGGTGCCCCCGTGGAAGGATATACCATACCTTTCATCGTTGCCGCATTGGGCTATATGGTGGCATTGATTGTTATTCAACTTTTGGTTCCCAATATTCAGTCAATAAATACTCAGAAGTTTAGATAAGATATTTTGCTTTGATATTGAACAAATTTAAAAATTAGAGCTATGCAAAGAAGAGCATTCATAAAAACAGCAGCTGCAGGAACTGCAGCATTTGCACTCCCCCATACCTTATGGGCCGGCAGTGATCGCTGGAAAGGTGCAAATGATCGTCTGAATATCGCAGTAATCGGAATACACGGTATGGGTCAGTCCCATATCAGCAATTTTAATGCCCTGGATAATGTGGAAGTGAGAGCAATATGTGATGTGGATGAGAACCTTTTTAAGTCAAGAGTAAAAGAACATTTTACGGACGAAGGATTTAAAAAGCCAAAGATTTATACAGACTTACGAAAACTTTTCGAAGACAAGGACATTGACGCCGTTTCCATAGTTACGCCCAATCATTGGCATACCCCGGCAGCCATTTGGGCTATTCAGGCGGGGAAGCACGTTACGGTTGAGAAGCCCTGCTGTCATACCTTCTGGGAAGGTCAAAAGCTGGTTGAAGCAGCCAATAAATATGATGTGGTGGTGCAGGATGGTGCAGAGCAGCGCAGCAATCCCTGTGCACAGTCAATGGCGGAATTTTTATACAGTGGTGAACTCGGAGAAGTTTATATGGGCAAAGGATTTTGCTACAAATGGCGTGACACTATTGGCACGGTAGAACCTGAACCGGTTCCCGAAGGACTGCATTACGACCTTTGGATGGGCCCGGCTCCGGAAAAACCCTTTACCCAAAACCGGTTTCATTATAACTGGCATTGGCAGTGGGATTATGGAAACGGAGATATGGGTAATCAGGGAGTGCATGAGATGGATATTGCCCGTCTGGGATTGGGCGTTAAACTTCCCACAAAGGTATCGGCCATGGGCGGCCATTTCATGTTTGAGGATGACCAGGAAACACCCAATGATATGATGGCTGTCTTTGAATTTCCCAATCCATCTGGTAGTGAAGATAAGAAGAAAATGTTGCAGTTTGAGGTCAGACACTGGATAACCGACAATGGTGGGCTCATTATGGAATCCGGTGAAGGCAGTACCTCCTATATGACCAGTTCAGAAAATACCATTGGCAATACCTTTTACGGCTCAAAGGGCTTTATGGTGAAAACTGTGGATAAATGGAAAACATTTATGGGCAGGGAAAAAGAACCCGGAGAAACCGGAGAAGGCCTGGGCAACCATTATAAGAATTTTTGCGATACCATCCGAACCAATAACAGTTCGATGTTAAATGCTCCTATAGAAGAAGGTTTTTACTCGTGTGCCTTGATTCACCTGGCCAATATTTCCTACCGGGTTGGCCGAACGCTTTATTTTGATCCCGAAACCATGCGGATTAAAGAAGATGAAGAGGCCAACAGCCTGTTGACCAAAGAATACAGGGAACCTTACGTGGTGCCTGAGAACGTTTAGGATTGCTAATTTGGAGGCTTCAGAAACCGATCCGATCAAACTTGATTGGCAAAAATCACATATATCATTTTATTGATCACCAATTTATATTAAGCTGAAAAAGATATTTTTTGGTCTTATTGTAATATTATTGGGTGCGTTTGATAACTATGCCCAGCAATGTGCATTCCCAGGCGCCTAAGGATATGGTAAATATGCAAAAGGAGGTCGAAGCGTTACTGTATATGAAGTCAAGAACCTCAATGATGCTGATCCCGGCAGCCTTCGTGCTGCTATTGAGGCTTTAGGACCGGGAATGGACGTCTTCTGAATATTCGGAACAATAAAGGGCAGGAATGATCTGGAAATTCCTTTTAACAAATCGGGGATAGGGGCAGGGTTTTTTCTTTTTCAGTTGTCGTATTATAAAAATTTAATATTTTAAAAGGAGAAGAAGATGTTACATAGGCGAGGTGCCAAAATAAAGCGGCAAATATACAACCGAATTATTCTATAAGAAGAAATGGAAATTATTAATATGCCATTTTGTGCAAAACTTTTGCCAAAATGTGCATTGACAATGTCATTTTAAATTTATATTATTGTATTTAACAAACATTAAGAAATTTTTCCCCCAGTAATTTTGGAACTTACTATTTGTTAAAGAAATAAAAAGAAAGGAGGTATCCATGAAAACCTAACTCACAAAAATTTCCCAAAAGATCACTGAAAAGTAAAAAAGTAGACGGGAAATGCTGCAACATTCCCCGTCACCCTTTAATTAAAAACCGAGTTTTAATTTAAAAATCGTACAAATTTATGAAAAAAAAGATCAATATTCCTAACAAATGGAGGGTGTTGTTTGTTTTATTGCTTGGATTGTTTTTATATAATCCGTTAACAACATCAGCCGAATCGAATTCTTCAGAGGTAGAA
>JBKGZA010000202.1:0-5596 GCA_046545815.1 Bacteroidales bacterium | reverse complement strand
GTCTTCGGGTAATGCTTCTAAGTGTTGGGGTTTCCTGTCGAAATGTTCTTATAATGATTCTTAGTGTTGGTTTCCCCGATATAAGCCAATACTTCAAAAAAATGATATTGTCTTTCGAAATACTGAAGATCATTTCCGAATGCTCCGGATGACTTTTCCGGCTATAATTATTCAAACTCCTGGAATACATATAAAAAAATGTCATAATTATACACCTATCAAAATATAAGCAGCAATCATCCACTCATTTAGTAAGTCTGTCAAAACTCCCGCTGTAGTGAAATCAGTATGAAACCTTATATTGCAAAACACGTATGGTATACAGACTATAGGCCGTCATTCAATTTACATTTTAATAATATTTTGAAATTTAACCACTAAAAAATGATCTATGGGAAAAGCAAAAAAAATGATTGATGAGTTGATTGAAAAGAAAGCTCAGGGCAATAGTTTTCAGGTCAACAACATCAAGATGAAACTCATGTTCAAAGGCATCATTCCGGATGAAATCACTGAGGATACGCCGGATACCGAGGAGTTGATATCAAAAATAGAAGGAGTGGCGGAACAGTTCGAAGTAAGTTTAACAACCAATAAATAATAAAACCATGAAAGTAAAAACAGCTTATTCCAAAAAGGACAAGATTAAAGATTCGATAGAAGATATAAAGCAACAGATCGGCGATTTTGATACACGATTACTACTCTTTTTTGCATCACCGTCGCTGGATCCGGAAAAGATCAGTGCTGAAATGCAAAATGGGTTTACCGGTGTGCCTACAATGGGATGCAGCTCCTCCGGGGAGATTGTAACAGGCAAAATGCTGGATCAATCCGTTGTGGCCATGGCTTTTGGTCCCGAAATTATTGAAGACTGTAAAATAGAGGTAGTCAAAAACCTGAATTCAGACAACAATCAGATAGATACTGCTTTTGATTCCTTTGGAAAATATTTCGGGACTTCGACTCACGACCTGTCACCTGATCATTATCTCGGTATGGTGCTTATAGACGGACTGAGTCTGCAGGAAGAAGCAGTCAATGACCGGATCGGCGATCTCACCAACGTAACCTTTGTAGGAGGTTCAGCAGGAGATGATCTGGCTTTCAGTCAAACTTATGTTTATGCAAATGGTTCAACATACACGGATGCAGCGGCTCTGGTTCTAATCAAAAGCCGGGCAAAATTTGACTTCCTGAAAACACAGAGTTTTGAAGCTACCGACAAGGATGTTGTGGTGACAAAAGCCGATGAAGCGCAAAGAAAAGTTTACGAGATCAACAACAAACCGGCCACACAAGCCTATGCCGAATTGGTCGGAGTTCCTGAAGAAAAAGTGGCCGACACTTTTTTCTCCCATCCCGTGGGACTAGTATTTCAGGATGATTTCTTTGTCAGGAGCCCTCAGAGAACAGACGGAAAAAACATCTATTTCTACTGTTCGATCAAGGAGGACATGAAACTCAAGCTCCTTAACTCAGGCAATATCCTCGAATACACCAGAGATTCCCTGAACCAAAAAAAGAATGAAATGGGAGAAATCTCGGCAATCGTGAACTTTAATTGCATCTTAAGAACGCTGGAACTTAAGGATAAAAACCAAGCGGAAGGCTACGGAGATATTTTCAAATCTGTGCCTACGGTTGGGTTTAGTACATACGGGGAAAGCTATATCGGGCACATCAATCAAACCTCCACGATGGTGTTGTTTCAATAAAAGGAAAATACAGAAAAATTTTCTGCGTGGTGAAAATTGTCTGAATCCGGTCGGGAAAGTACAAGAGACCGGATTCAGTTTATTTTATACTGAACCATGCATTAGAAATGTCTAATGCATGGTTACTTTATTCATTCGTGCAGATGAAGTGAAAATGCAATCATTTGCATACCTGCCGGAAAGATAAACTAATCTTCCTCAATAACCTTAAAGCCAAGGGAAAGGGTTGCCGCCACACTGGAATGATCGTAAAAAATTCCATAGCCGTTGATGCCTAATGAAAACCTATCGGTGATGTTGTAAGTGTACTTCACCGCCAAATTCAGTCCGATGTCACTAAGCCGTTCATTGCCAATACGCAAGGTACTTTCATCCCCGGTCTCATCAGCATAGGCTTTGTTATTGTCCTGAAAGTTGAAACTAAATCCTGTACCCAGTACGATCGTGTGTTCATAGTATTTCAGCGGCATATAATATCCGTTTATTCCCACCGAATACAAAGATATATTGTTAATTTCCTGATATCCTCCAATGTCCTGGGGACTGTCAAACCTACGGATATCATTTTTCAAACCTTCATATGTGTTGGTGTAAGTAAGGTTTGCACCAACGCCAAATTCTTCATGAAATGAATAGATTACCTCATTCTGGAGAGACATTCCCATGGTGTTATTTATGTATCCCGGACCATATAAGAGATTCACATCCAGTTCGTGATACGCGTCATCATCCTGCGCCTGTAACTGAAAAGCGCCAAATAATAATACTAAGAATAACGTAAATTTTTTCATTTTGGGTGCTATTTTTATGATTATACGTAAATAAATTGCCAAAAACAAATATATTATAAATACATGGCATATTACAAGTTAAAGCGCAAATTGTTTAATGATATGATGGTTAAATATAAAAAAAGTGTTAACTTGTTATTATCGCCTCACTCATTTTATAACTGAACCCCATAGCTGCCCGCAGCAGGCAGGCAGGCGGGGACAAATAGATTTCATAGGTTTAACACATAGAAAGACATATTGTGAATAATTATCAAAAAATCTTATATTGGTTCAGTCAAATGGAACCAATTTCAAGTATTAACCAATTATAAAAACATGCTATGAAACCTGAATTCCGGAAAAAAATGAAGATTTTCTCAAAACCCGTTCATCTATTCCTTATCGGAATAATAATTATGCTTACTTCCTGCGGTCCTGAAGAGCTTAGCGAGGATGATTTCAGCTTTGAAGGGCCGCTGGGCTCAGATGGTACCACCATTGAAAAACTGGGCACCAATTATTTTAAGGTTAAGCTGGGTCATGCACCGGAGCATCCCGACTGGCCGAACAAGCTAAATTTCCGAATTCTGGACAATGCCAGCGGAAATTCCCTGCGTTTGGTAGTTGAAGGGCCTCCCAATTATTCATTCAATGAATACTTTCAGTCATGGTCGTATGACGGAGAAAACTGGCAGCCCATACACTGGGAGAATGGCCATCAGGAGTCGCCCAAAGTGGACTCGCTTATCTTTCCCACTTTTACTCAGGACCAGGTATACTGTGGCACTCAGGTTCCGCTTTCCTTTGAAAAGCTTGAGGACATGATCAAAGAATGGCGTACCAGCCCTTACGTAAAAGTCCATTTATTAGGAAAATCTATCCATGGAAGGAATCTTTACCGTCTGGAGATTACCGATCCTGAGAGCGATCAGCCACGAAAAGAACGGTGGGTGCATCATTTTGCGAACCAGCATCCAGGCGAGCACAACTCGCAGTGGCGTATGATCGGAATGATACAGTGGTTGCTCAGTGATGAAGCAAAAGAATTCAGGCAAAATTCCATTTGTCATTTCATTCCGATGATGAGTCCTGATGGCCCTTCGCGTGGATGGTACCGCGTCAATGCAGAAGGTGTGGACATGAACCGGAGCTACAGGCCGGAAGGTGCTGACTCAACGGAACAGGCCCACGAGGCTTACATAAGCCAGAAGGATCTGGAGCAAATTATGCAATCGGAAGCACCGGCAACCACCATTTGGTCAATGCACACGTGGCAGGGACCGGTGGAACCTCTTTTAAGGCCCGGCCCGGAGATCGGGAATGAAGTAGCAGAATGGACCCAGTTACGGGACATTATCAGGAGCCATGATCCCGATACACTTGTCGAGGACCTTGATGTTCGTACCGGAGAACCTGGTTATGGTTATGTAAGCTGGTCGGCCGGCCCGCACAAACAATTTGGTATCTCATCCGTGCTCTGTGAAGGCGCCGGGAACATCTATACCAAAGAAAACAACATTCGGTCGGGTAAAATATTGATAAAGAGCCTGGCAGAATATTACAACGGGGATGGAGTCTATTGATCCTAACTTAGATAAACTGGAAATCCTAATTTCATTTTCTGCCTAAATATGCAAGGAAATAAAAAGTAAGGTGCTAATAAAAAGACTATTATATGAATAAGAAAGAATGTTTTTCCCGGCTTCTCAATGGTGAACCTAATGACCGAACCCTTTTCCGCCCGATCGTGATGCATTTTGCCGCCCGTTATGCCGGTTATACATACGGTGAACTGGCTTCGGATTACAGGATACTGGTTGAATCGAACATACGTGTGATGGAAGATTTCGATACCGATATGGTGGGCTTGATCTCGGACCCATACCGGGAGACCTCAGCCTTCGGAGCGCCTGTGGAGTTTTTGGATGAGGCTGTACCCCGTTGCAATACAAATATTGTTACTTCCTATGAAGACGTTCAGGCGCTCAAAAACCCTGATGTGTATAAAGGTGAACGCACCCGTGACCGTATCAAAGGCGCCGAATATTACCAGCAATTATTAAAGGGAGAAGTACCGGTTATAGGCTGGATAGAAGGGCCGCTTGCCGAAGCTGCAGACCTTGCAGGTGTTTCGGAAATGCTGATGCAATTGATGACCGATCCGGATTTTTCCAATAGCCTTCTGGACAAATGCGTCGTTACAGCCAAAGACTTCGCCAAAGCTCAATTAGAAGCCGGATGCGATATCATCGGCATGGGAGATGCCATCTGCTCCCAGATTGATCCGGACACTTATGCAACTTATGTCAAGGATCGCCAGAAGGAAATTGTTGACTTCATCCATGAACAGGATGGTCTGGTAAAATTACACATCTGCGGCGACATAACCCATCTGCTAAGTGAAATCAAAGATCTGGGGGTTGACATCCTTGACCTCGACTGGCAGGTAGATCTTGAAGAGGCTTATAAAATCGTGGGACCGGATGTGATTCGTTGCGGCAACATCAACCCTGTGGATATTCAGGACGGCTCGTATGAAGAAGTGAAAAAAATCTCCAGGACACTTGTTAACAATGAAAAACACCGCAAATATATTCTTTCAGCAGGGTGCGAAATTACAGTCAATACCCCTCCTGAAAATCTGAGGGCCATGCGGGAAGCTTCGGATATGTAATTTCTAAATACATTCTACTTTTTATGTTCTTGCATTTTTAGGCAGAAAATGAAATTCTAATATGCCGGCCTTGTCGGCAGGAATATTAAAATTTAGAAATTAGAAATCACCTACTCCTTTTAAAATGGTCGTTTGCAGTGACCGTTTCCGGTAATCTCTTTACTTTTTCTTTTGTTGTTGTTTCTGTCATATATTTAAATTGAATATCTTGAAAATAATGACTTGTTGGATAAAAAAAACGACTTCGTCTGGGTATAATCACAAAATAAATACCGGCCAAAATAATTAACCGGATAAAGGAAATATTTTATTTTAATTTTAAAAAAAGAACAAACATTGTTACTTTTGAATTGTTTATGATTGTATCCTGTTTTATCCCGAATAATTCAAGAATTATTCCTGTCTCCGACAGCGACTAAGGTTCGCTAAAA
>JBKGZA010000201.1:0-5654 GCA_046545815.1 Bacteroidales bacterium | reverse complement strand
TATCTGAGCATTATTGCGAAAGAATGCCGGATTCGCTTCATGTGGGGACAATTTCTGATGATCCTTGCGATCATCCGCAGGAATACTGCAACATCGAAACAATTACTATAAAAATACAATCCGATTATACCAAAACAGCCCAAACATTTAACTTTGATCGGGTAGCTATCCAATCACCTGAATCCGGTAATGTATTCCAGGAATATGAGCCGGAGGGGGAACCTATATATACCTTTTCCACTGATAAGCTTCCCAGGATACAAACGGTATTGGCCCGTTTGCAGACCTACCTGTTGTAAGTTCACGATAAGATTCATTCAGTATCAAACCGACCCTTAGCCGGGGACCCTTGTTTGATATTGCCTTGGTATTGAAACATGGCTTGCATCCCTTGATCTTGACTATACATTCAATTCATATCAACAAGTAGCTGATAATTTAAACTTACATTAAAAGGAAACATGATGAAATTTCATTCGTGAAAATGCCCGTACAGGCTATAGGGGAGACGGCATGATCATCCTTTCACCGGTGGATGAAGTATATAAAGTGAGAACCGATGAACAGGGCCATTTGGCTATGTGAATTGTTTCAATAACATTTAAAAAGATTTTTAAGATGAGACAAAATTATGTAATAGAAATAATCAGAACAGAACTGGCTTTTTCCAAAGCTGAACAGAGGATCATGAAAAATAAACTCGAACCTCTTCTTTTGGAAAAGGGTGTAATAAACATGTGTCTTGAAGCCAATAACCTCTATCTTGAATATGATTCGAATTTTATCAACATGGTTCAATTTAAAGATAAACTAAAAGAGGTTGGTTTTCCGGTATTGAAAAATAGTAAAGAAAGATCCCGGCATACTAGCTTCAGTTAAGACCATTACATCATGATACATACTAATTTCAAACAATACACTATGGAATGCTGCGAAAAAGTAAGTTGCCTTGATGAAGGACGCATCTGCGTTCCTCATACGAATCTTCCAAGGGTTGTAGTTGTAGGAGGAGGTTTCGCAGGATTAAATCTGGTGAAGGGTCTAAAACATCTACCTGTGCAGATCGTGCTAATTGATAAAAACAATTTCCATCAGTTTTTACCCTTGTTTTACCAGGTAGCTACGAGCGGAATCGAGCCGGACAATATCGTGTTCCCATTTCGCAAAATGTTTAACCGTTACACCAATTTGGTCTTCAGGATGGCGGAAGTCTCAAAAATTGATGGATCAAACAACAGGTTGTATACAACTCTCGGTTTCATCGACTATGATTATTTGGTACTCGCTGGAGGCAGCCAGGCCAATTTTTTTGGGAATAAGGGGTTTAGAGATCATGGTCTGGGATTAAAGTCTATAACTGATGCCCTGGATATTCGAAGCAAGCTTTTACAGAACCTGGAAAAGGCAGCCGTTGATTGTATAAATGAAGAAAAGCAGATGTTCAGCAGCGTGGTAATAGTTGGTGGGGGACCGGCAGGAGTGGAAATTGCCGGAGCCCTGGCAGAATTCAAAAAGCACATACTGCCAAAAGATTATCCGGAGCTAAAGCCGGTAGAAATGAAGATTTACCTGGTGGAAGCCACCGGTCGCCTGCTGGGTTTTATGCCAGAAAAGCTATCGGAAAAGACCAGGAAATATCTTACCGGCATGGGAATAGATGTCCTGCTAAACAGTCCTATAAAAGCTTATGACGGATCCAATGTGTACCTTGAAAATGGGAAAATTCTGACCTCTTCCAATTTTATATGGACTGCAGGAGTAAAAGGGATATCGGTCGATGGCCTACCGGCTGAGGCCATAAACAGGCAAAATCGGATTTTGGTTGATGCTTACAATCGTGTTTATTCAATGAGCAATGTATTTGCCATTGGTGATTTGGCGCTCATGAAAACGAGAAAATATCCCAATGGACATCCAATGGTAGCTCAGGTTGCTATTCAACAGGGAAAAAAACTTGCTGTTAATCTGGCCTGATTTTAGAAATTATTAAATTGAAAAACCTATCCCGAATAATTCAAGAACTATTCCTGTCTCCGACAGCAAATTTTCATTTGGTAATTTGATGATGTTTTATATTTTCGTTGTTACAAAATAAAAATTTACTTTTAAAGAATTGTATTCAAATTAACTTCTAAATTAGTTCCAAATGATACCTAAGAAACATTATTCAAGTAATTTTTCTTCTCAAAATGCATGTGTTTGGTATATGGCGATTCTGTTATTTCTAACAGGAATTTCTACATCGGCAAAAACCCACGCAAAATCATTCGATAAAAAATCCGGCAATCAATGGTCGCAGGTACTGGAGTGGACTATAGAAAATCCATCTTACAAGGGTAATCCGTTTGAAATTGAAGCCAAGGCTATATTCTACCATACAGAATCGGGACGGACCATTACCACGCCATTATTCTATGATGACAATAATATATGGAAATTCAGGTTTACAGGAGTTAAAACCGGTGAGTGGAAGATTCGAACGTATAGCCAGGATAATGATCTAAATGGGTGGACCGGGAAGGTTGACATTACCGAAAATGAAAATGATAAAGCACATGGCTTCATAAAGGCATTTGGGAATAAATGGGGCTGGCAGGGATCAGAAACTGCTTTTATTCCACAGTATGTAATGGGGAAAAGACCCTCGGCCTATCTCGAAAACGGGAAGGTTAACATAAATAAAATTAATGAAGATGTTCAGGAACTTGTTAGGGAACACGGATTCACCGGTTTTCATATACCCGTTAAGGGAAGATGGTTTGAAGGGAAAAATCCTGATCCACAGGTTTATCAAGTTGTAGAAAGGATTATACAAAACGTGCATGATCAAGGTGGTGCCTGCCACATTTGGTTATGGGGATCAGGAGGTGGCGGTGAAGATGGTTCTGGTCCTGAAGCCTTTGCTAATGGGCCGAGGAGCAAAATTGACAAACGGAATCTGCGTTACCTGGCTGCCCGTCTTGGCCCTCTTCCCGGTTGGAGCATGGGATATGGTTTCGATACCGAAAACGGATGGGCTCGGCCTGAGCAGCTGGATGCATGGAAAGCCTTTCTGGAAAAGCATTTGGGATGGGATCACTTCCTTGGTGCTCGTGTAGGTTATGACGAAAAAGGACTCTGGGCCGTTGATCCACGGCCGCCAAGACCACCTCATGACGCCAATTTCCGTTCTCCCATTGCCGATAAGTACACAACCTGGCTCGGTGGTGATTATATAGGATATACCAGTTACAGACCTTTGTATCCACGGTATAGAGAAGTTCTCCAACACCATCCGGATAAGCCATCTTTTGAGGAAGATCGTTTCCGTCTGCGCAAGTCGGAAAAATGGAGTTATAAGGATTACAACCCAGAACTTACCCGACATGGGCTCTGGCACTCTGCCATGGCAGGTGGCGTGGCCAATATATGGGGCAATCTTTTACCAGACGATGCTCAGGAAGGTTCGCGACCCTATGATATTAAAGAGCAGATCAAAACATACTCCCGTTTCTTTGAAAACCGGTTCCATAAAGAAATGGTCAGCTTTTACGATGGTCCGGAGCTTCGGTTGATGGTCCCTGAAGGTGAATATGCTATTGTATACAGAGAAAACAGCGACGTGGTAAGTTTAGACCTCCGGCGTTTGAAAGGAGAACAACCGACAATAGCTGTAGATACGAAAAATCCTTACAAAGAGATCGAGATCGGCAGTTTCACGCCGGGTAAACACGTTTGGCAAGCTCCATATCGTTCGGATTGGGCGATCGCCGTGGGCGAATTTAAGTCAAAATGAGGTAAATCAGAGTACTTAAGGGTTATTATTCATCCAAAGGAATAAGTCATCAGGAAGATTTTCAATAATCTATTCTAAGTAAAAATAATTTATATCGATCAGGTTTTCATTTGATAAAGTTTACGTTAGAATTAAAAGACAAAATACCTCAAAAATCAAGATCTATGCGTTATTATCTTTCAAAAATGCTCAAAGCATCTTCATTTAACCTTATTATCCTATTATTATGTTTTTTACCTGTTGTAGGTCAGCAGCTGGAAGACAAAACAGGTTATCTTAACCAACCCTACCTGGAATGGGAGATTCAATGGAGCAATTATGAAGACAACCCTTATGATGTGGAAGCCGCGGCTGTTTTTACACATCAGTCCAGCGAAAAAAAGAAGCTCTCGCAGATGTACTATGCCGGCAATGATACCTGGCGCTTTCGTTTTACTGGTACCATGAGAGGTCGGTGGAATGTAGTCACCTCCGGACCGGGGAATCTGGGTGGCAAAAAGGCTTCGGTTACTATAGAGCCTGCGCAGAAAGAAAAAAATGGTTTTTTGGGTGCCGACGGCAAACGTTGGTTATGGACCGGAAGCGGGGAAGAGCATCTTCCCCAGTTGGTTATGAGGAAGGAGCTTTGCCATTACTGGACGGAAAATGGTGTGGATACCGCTTATATCAGTCAGTCGGTTGAAGAATTCATTCATGAAACCGGCTTTACCGGTTTTCATATACCTGATGTAGGCGCTTACTGGTTTGACATCAACAGTTCCTCGAGCGATACCCGTTCAGTAGGACCGGATGCCAACCCCGATCCGAGGGCTTTTAAAATTCTGGAAAATATTATTCTGAGTGTATACCATGCAGGGGCCTCAACGCATATCTGGCTGTGGGGATCTGATGCCTTTGACTGGGGCGGCCATTCCGGCCCGGGAGGTATCGGAGGCCCAATGGGTGTGGCAGATCAGCGTTTGCTGCGTTATATTGCCGCCCGTTTGGGTCCGCTACCCGGGTGGTCGATGGGTTATGGCTTCGATCTCCATCCCTGGGCTGAATCTGGAGAGCTAGAGGATTGGTATGATTTCCTGGAATCCCGTTTGGGAGGTTGGCAGCATATGCTTGGTGCCCGGGCCGATACATTTGATATGAGCGGAGGAGCTAACCGCAGGGCGGTTTCTTCCGTATATTGGAAAGGCGACTATGTTGGACATTATGACTACCGGATCGGTTATCCCTGGTATGTTGAGGTGCTTAAATCTTTTGATAAGCCTCAATTTCAGGAGGACCGTTTTCGGATCAGAAGAAAGGAGCAATTTCAATCAAAAGACTATACCCCCCAAATGACGGTTCGGGGGTTGTGGCACTCCACCATGGCCGGAGGGGTTGCTAATATATGGGGCAATCTTCTACCGCACAATGACAACGACCGCGGCTCCCGACCTTACGATAACCGGGAGAGCACCACCATTAGAGGAACCAGAGTAACCGTAGATATAAAAGACGCGATCAGCACATATTCGACATTTTGGTTCGAAAAGGAGCGGTTCTCTTATGATTATATCCGGGATAATGAGCTGACCGGTAACAAAACAGGAAATGATCAGCTTACCCATGGAGGTGCGCCAATCAGTGTTTGCCTGCGCAATAAATCGTCCACACATTATATTTTTTACAGCGAGGATGCCGAAAAGGTAATTATGGACCTCAGGGGAAGCGATGCTCCCATTCAGGCAGTTGCTGTCGATACCAGGAAATCCTACAGGGAGATTGACCTTGGAAAGATTGATCAGAAAAAGTTCGTTTGGGAACCCCCCTACGCTTCTGACTGGGCAGTGGCTGTTGGAAAATTTAACAAAGTAAAATAAACACTCTTAACAATCCAATTCAGTTT
>JBKGZA010000200.1:0-5691 GCA_046545815.1 Bacteroidales bacterium | reverse complement strand
TGAATAATGGTTAGATTATCGGCCGGGTTATCAGTTCCCGGAAAAAGGGTGTAAAAAATAACACAGGGCATAATAAATAAAGCCCTGTGTTATTATTTCATTGCCTTTTAAGTTTAGGCAAGGTAAGGAAATATATTTTTAAAATATTACTTGATGTCTGGCAGACAAACTCTAAATCATCAACATTACTTTTTTACTGACAATCCAGTACATTCTCGATTTTATACTCGGCATTTTCCTTATAATCGCCGTATGCTGCATTCTGATAAGCCTCGCAAGCATTTGAGTCATCACCAAGCTCTTCATAATAATTGCCAAGCCTATAATAGTACTGAGCCATCTCCTCTTCTGATTTCTCATCTTTTAAAGCATCTATGGCCTTTTTTTCTCTTTCTGCAGCCTCTTCAAACTGAGATTCCTTACCATAACATATAGCGAGATAATGATTTAATGTAGAACTTCCGCCATATTCCAGAGCCTTTTCCAAATTGGGTATGGCCTTGGCATAATCTTCATTCTTCAGAGATTTGGCCCCATTGTTATAAAAATATTTGTAAGCAATCTCCTCAGCCGTATTGATTACCTCATCGTCATCTTCCTCTTCTCCTATGCCTACTGCTTCTCCCACTGCTTCTTCCATTGCATCGCCATCATCAAGCTGCATATAAGCCTGAGCCTTTCGGATATATGCCCATCCATAGTCAGGATCGCCCTCAATGGCTTTGTTAAAAAATTCTACCGCCTCCTCAAATTTGGATTCGGAAAGATGATTCTTGCCCTGGGCATAATAAACATCCGGAATATTGTTTTCTGCCTTATTCTGATAATCCGAAAAATCATATTTTTCTGCAAGCTCTACTGTTTTATTATAATATTCAAGAGCCTGATCGAATTCATTCTGCTTTAGCAGTTCGTTGCCATAATCCAGATGGGTTTTGGTAACCTTTTGTTGAGCTACAGCCTTAAGTTCATCCACTCCCTCATCATCAAGCTGTTCGCTAATATCGACGCATTCCTGGAATGCAGCAATGGCTTCTTCATAATTGTTATTACTCTTTTCCTCATCACCTTTCTTGATTGCCCGTTTGGCATCATTAAGGTCCTTTTCCTGAGCATGAACGGGGGTTGCGAAGCCAATTACAAACAACCCCAGCAGTAAAAGTGTTAATCGTCTAAAATTTTTATTCATGGCGCAAAAATTTGGATTTGGTACAATCAATTCTGAAATTCGTTATAAAATTATAAATATATATGCAAATATAAAACCATTTCTAAATCTAATTAATAAATTTTAACAAATTTAAACATTTTCATGCGTTCGCTATAAAAATTATCCACAGAAAGATTTTTCACTGAGCTTGTAAAATGTCCTGTTTTCAGTAAATACAATATCAATAAGGTTCAATACGATCATATTGATTAAAATCCGCTCTGCTTTAAAGGGTGAAATCCTTGCCAGTTTCCTGAATTTCGAGAATGTAATATAGTCATTCTCTGACAAATAATTCAGCAGCAATTTTTCTTCATGCGTATAACGAACGAAGGTTCCCTTTGATTTTCTTTTCTGATCCCAAACTTTTAAAAGAATTTTATTGGCGAGCAAATTCTGATCGTTAACCCTTATATAGGCCTTCCACCTGCCGTTTTTGTCCTTCGCATAATAAGTATTGTGAAGGCTTTTCGGAATGGTTATCTCCAGAACCTTCTTTCCGTGTATATTCCAGGTTTCTGTGGAAAATTTAATTTCAGGCTGGCAAAATAGCGAAGCAGCTGCTTCAACCATGTAATATTCTTCATCAGTGGCTATTCCCGACACGGTTCCGTTATCCTTCACTCCCACAAGGAGTTTTCCACCGTTGGTATTGGCAAAAGCCACGAGAGAGCGTGCAATTTTCCTGGAATTGCCGATGGAGTGCTTAAAATCCAGAAGCTCATTCTCTCCTTCGCGTATCATATCAAAAATATAAGCGCTCATGAGGCAAACCGAAGTTAATACATTTTTCTAAATTCCAGATGTATAACGAAAAAATCAGCGATAAGTATATACCATATCACCATCCGGAAATGCACGGCCTGTATCCGGAGCTTATTATTCTCTCAATGCTTCAGCGCCTGAAACTACCTCTAAAATCTCACTGGTTATTGATGCCTGACGTGCTTTATTATAAGTAAGCTGCAAATCTTTTATTATTTCTGTGGCGTTATCTGTAGCTTTATGCATCGCTGTCATTCTTGCTCCGTGCTCCGCAGCAAGCGATTCCAATAATGCCTCATAAAAATGGATCTTCAATGATTTTGGTATAAGCTCCTGTATTATATATTCCCTGCTGGGCTCATAAATATATATATAGTGTTTTTCAGATGCTTCTTCCCGGTCCCCATGTTCCAATTCAACGGGCAAAAACTGATCGACTGTCAATAACTGAACTGCGGCATTTTTAAATTTATTGTAAACGATCTCTATTTTATCAAACTCCCTGTTGATAAAAGCATCCATCACCTGAGTGATAAACGGCACTGCATTTTCAAATGACATATCTTCCAGGATATCATTTTTATAATCATACACCGGGTAGCCTTTTTCTCTGAAAAAGTCGGTTGCTTTTTTTCCTATGGTAAAATAGGAGAGATTCCCGTTTTTATATTGATCTGCATATCTGGAAGTAGCCAAATCCAAACCTTTTTTTATAATATTGGAATTAAAAGCCCCGCATAATCCTTTGTTTGAAGTGACAATAACCAGTAACACCTTTTCTTCCTTTCCATTCCGCAAGTAACCGCTTGAGATTTCCTCCTCTTCAAAACTCTGAACAAGACTGTAAAGTATCTCCTGTAACTTGCCTTCATAAGGTCTGAGATTGATGACTGCATCCTGAGCTTTTTTAAGCTTGGAAGCAGCCACCATTTTCATAGCGTTGGTAATCTTACGCGTTGATTTAACTGAATTAATCCTTGTACGGATCTCCTTCAGGTTAGCCATAATTCACCGGATTTAAAACATCAATATACTTTGTAATTCTCAGCAATTTCCATGGCGGCCTGTTCCAGGGACCGTGCCGCTTCATCCGTGAGATCTCCTTCTTTCAGTGTATTTAACACCTCCGGGTATTCAAGCTCCATTTTTTCAAGAAAAGCATGCTCAAAATCCCTTACTTTATCTACTGGCACATCCTTTAACAAACCTTTTGTACCACAATAAACCAATGCGATCTGTTTTTCCACAGGCATGGGTTTGTATTGACCCTGTTTCAGCAGCTCCACATTTCTTTCCCCTTTATTAAGCACATCCAGGGTGGCCTGATCAAGCTCAGAACCGAATTTGGCAAATTCCTGAAGTTCTCTGAATTCAGCCTGGTCAAGCTTCATAGTACCGGCAACCTTTTTCATGGCTTTAATCTGGGCACTTCCCCCAACCCGTGAAACAGAAACACCCACATCAATGCCCGGCCGTATGCCCGCATTAAAGAGATCGGGGTTGAGAAAAATCTGCCCATCGGTAATAGAAATCACATTGGTGGGAATGTAAGCAGAAATATCGCCAGCCTGGGTTTCCACAATGGGCAGGGCGGTCAGGGAACCTCCCCCCTTAATCCGGCCGGCGATGGATTCAGAGAGATCGTTCATTTGTCCGGCTATCTTGTCAGACTCGATAATCTTCGCCGCTCTTTCCAACAGGCGGGAGTGGAGGTAAAAAATATCCCCCGGGTAAGCTTCCCGTCCGGGAGGCCTGCGCAAAAGCAGGGAAACCTGCCGGTAAGCCACGGCTTGTTTGGACAAATCATCATAAATCACCAATGCGGATCTGCCGGTATCCCTGAAAAATTCCCCGATAGCGGCCCCGGCAAAAGGAGCGTAAAACTGAAGTGCAGCGGGATCGGCTGCCGTAGCCGAAACGATGACCGTATAATCCATGGCTCCAAATTTTTCGAGGGACTTTTGCACGTTGGCTACCGTTGACATCTTCTGACCAATGGCCACATATATGCAATATACAGGCTCTCCCCGATCATAAAATTCTTTCTGATTGATGATGGTATCTATAGCGATTGCGGATTTTCCTGTCTGCCGGTCACCAATAATAAGTTCTCTCTGCCCCCTTCCAATGGGAATCATAGCATCTATGGCTTTTATGCCTGTTTGCACGGGTTCATTCACAGGCTGCCTGTAAATCACGCCAGGTGCCTTACGTTCCAGGGGCATCTCAAAAGTTTCTCCGCCGATTTCGCCTTTGCCGTCAAGGGGTTCCCCAATCGTATTGACAATTCTTCCCAGCAATCCTTCTCCTGCATCAATAGAGGCAATCCGTTTGGTTCTCTTCACCCGTTCTCCTTCCCTTACCTTTTCCGAAGGGCCCAGAAGCACAACACCCACATTATCGGCCTCCAGGTTTAAAGCAATGCCTTTAACCCCGCTGTCAAATTCTATAAGTTCATTATATTCAACATGAGAAAGTCCATAGATTCGTGCAATACCATCTCCTACCTGAAGTACGGTTCCCACCTCTTCAAGTTCGCTATAGCTTTGTTCCTCTTCAAGTTGCTCTTTTAGTATCCTGGAAACTTCTCCCGGTCTAATTTCAGACATTTTTCCTTATTTTATGCGTTTTCTTTTATACTATATGATGGTTGTGCGTAAGCTCATATTTTAACTTATTCAACTGTCTTATCACACTGGCATCCAACAACTGATCCTCAATCTGAATAATGAATCCCCCGATGATCTCTTTATCAATCCTTTCACTGAAATCAATTTTTTGTGCGTAAAAATATTTTTTTATCAAATTTTTGACCGCTTCTTTTTCCTTATCCCCAAGTTTAACAGCAGTGACGAGAGAAACGGTTTTTATTCCCTGCTTTTCGTTATACAAATCGACAAAGTTCCGTAAAATATTCCTTATATATTGGTCTCTTTTGTTTTCAATGATCAAAAATAAAAAACGGAGGGTAAGCGGCTGAATTCTGTCTCCAAACAGTTTATTCAGTATTTTCTCCTTTTTGGAGGGGTATATGAAGGGATAATGAATGGCTTCGTCCAATTCCGCATTCTCTGTAAAAGTCTTCCTGATCAGCCGGATGTCATTCAACACCTCTTCTTCCACATGTTCCTCCTCTGCTTTCAGATAGAGCGCTTTGGCATACCTCAGTGTTATGAGACTCTGATACATAGAATTCGGTTCTTCAATTCAACGGGGGAAATTCCCGCTTGTTAATCAATTGATTGTGATTTCATCAACCAAAGAATGGATATACGCTCTTTGCCTTTGATCATCAGACAACCTCTCCTTCAGCACCTTTTCAGCGATCTGTAATGAAAGGCTGGCAATCTGATTTTTTAGATCTTCTTCTGCCTCCCGTTTTCTTTCTTCTATACGCCTATTGGTTTGCTCCAGTATTTTATTGGCTTCTTTGCGGGCATTTTCCTTTGCCTCTTCAATAATCCTGTCTTTTGTTTCCTGGGCCTCCTTCAGCATATTGGCCCGTTCCGTCTTGGCCAGTGCAATGATGCGCTCATTCCCGAATTCAATTTCAGCCAGTTCTTTCTTAGCTTTTCGGGCTACATCCAGCCGTTCCTGAATGTTTCTCTCCCGATCTTTCAGAGCATTCAGGATTGGCCTCCAGGCAAAAGTCCGAAGAATCAACAACACGATTCCAAATGAAACCACCATCCAGAAAAGCAATCCGAAATCAGGTC
>JBKGZA010000199.1:0-5693 GCA_046545815.1 Bacteroidales bacterium | reverse complement strand
CCCGGAAAAGTATAGAGGAAAGCCGGCCGGTTAAGATTTCGGAGCTGACCAGCCTGAAGCCTGAGGTAAAGCGGCCTGGTTCTTAAATTTTGATCATTTTGTGCAAGACTTTTGCCAAAATGTGCATTGTTTATTTGAAATACATTTTTCATATTTACCCTTTTTAAATGTAAAAAATACAATTAAAGTTTTCGTTCTTAAAAGAAAGGAGGCGCCCATGAAAACCTAACCCAATTCTCATTCAATTCTTGAAAACTTAAAAAGGGTAACGAACGGTATAGCTTCCGTTATCACGTGCATGAAAGAAAAAGTAGAATTTTCAAACAACAAACCTAAAAATTTATGAAGAAGAAAACCCATTTTTTACAGTTGTGGATGGTATTGCTGGTTTTCGGTTGTTTTATATGCAATCCGCTAATCGCCAGCGCAGATTTACCCTATCCTGGTGAAAACAACAAAGATGAACTGATCAATTTCCAGCAGGAAATTGAAGTGACCGGACAGGTGACGGATGACGAGACCGGAGATCCCCTGCCCGGTGTTAATATTGTGGTACAGGGAACCACGATTGGTACCACTACCGACATGGACGGCAACTACACCATTGAAGCCCCTGACGATGCCACACTGGTATTTTCATTTGTAGGATACCAGGAGCGGAGGATCAGGATCAACAACAAGGAGGAGATCAATGTTTCCATGCAGCAAGCTGTCACCGAGCTGGAAGAGGTGGTAGCCATTGGTTACGGCCGCCAGCAAAAGCAAGAGGTAGTTGGTTCGGTCACCTCGGTTGGAGGTGATGATATTGCCGAAACCCCCAGCTCAGATGTAAGCAATGCCCTTTCCGGTCGTTTGGCAGGTGTTACGGTTACCCAGCCGACCGGTGAACCCGGACAGAATTCAGCCAATATAAGGGTTCGGGGTCGAACCACCCTGCATGGCACCAACCCGCTGGTTGTTATTGATGGGGTTCCCGGCCGTTCGCTAAGTGAAGTGGACCCTGCCGACATCGAAGACATCTCTGTTCTGAAGGATGCATCGGCAGCCATTTACGGAGCCCAGGCAGCCAATGGTGTGATCCTTGTTACTACCCGAAGGGGTGAAAGCGAGGAACCCCGCCTCCAGATTGATTCTTACCAGGGTTTTATGACACCGACCAAGGTACCGGAAATAACCAGTTCTGCCGAATATGCCACCATGCTGAGCGAATACCAGATGTATGAAGGAAAAGAACGGCAATTTTCAGACGGGGATATTGAGCTATTCCGGTCAGGCGAAGATCCCTGGGAACATCCCAATACCCGGTGGATGGATGAACTGGTGGCTGATTGGACCACCCGAAGCAAGCACAGCATGTCCCTCGAAGGAACATTCAAAGACATCAATTACTACTTTTCCTTGGGGTTGAAGAATGAAGAGGCCATCTACGAACAGGAATCTACGAGTTATACTCAGTACAATGCCCGGGTAAAACTGGATGTTCCCATTACCGATTGGATGAGTGCATCTTATGACTTTGCCGGTTTCCAGACTGAAAGGGTATATCCTACAAAAGATGCTTGGGCTATCTATGGTCAGGCCACCCGTCTGGTACCCACTCGGCATGCATTCTGGCCCAATGGAAAGCCCGGCCCGGATATTGAATATGGTGACAACCCTGTGGTCACTTCCACCCTTGAAACAGGCCACGACGATGAAAAGCATTATAAAACCCAAAATACATTGAGGCTGCAGCTTAATCCGCTGGAGAATCTTGATGTGGAAGCGAGATATTCATACGACATGGACAACCGCTATGACTGGCGTTTCCAAAAACCCTGGATATTATATTTCCCCGACGAGGAGACGGCTGAAGATACAGATGGAGATGGGTTTATAGATGATATGGAGCTTATCCCGCAGGAAAGGGGTACCGAAGCGCCCAATCAGACTGAGGAATACCATCGTGATATGAGGGAGCAGGCCAATATAAATATTAGCTATGAAAAGGATTTTGGCGACCATCACCTCAGCCTGTTAGGTTCGGTAGAGCAGCTTAATGACGATGGAAATTATATTTCCGCTTACCGCGACTACTACATTTCCGATAAGGTAGAGACACTGGATGCCGGGGGCGAAAAAGAGAAAGACAACTCGGGAACCCGATGGATCTATTCTCGTAGATCATTTATAGGCCGCGCAAGCTATAATTACCAGGAAAAGTATCTGGCTGAATTTACTTTCCGGCGGGATGGTTCCCTGAAGTATCCCCCTGATAGCCGCTGGGGCAACTTTCCCTCAATGATGATAGGTTGGCGAGCCTCTGAGGAGGATTTCTGGCAGGAAAGCATCCCATTTATTAATTACTTCAAATTGCGGGCAAGCTACGGAAAAGTCGGCATGGACCCGGGTGAGGCTTTCCAATATTTAAATAAGTACACTGTAGGTAAAGGGATGACATTAGGAACTGGCAAAGAGGTGGAATCCACCGTTTACCAGGAAGATGTGGCCAACCCGAACATTACCTGGGAAAAGGAGACCTCCTATAATGTGGGTTTTGAATCCCAGTTCCTGGACAACATGTTTAGCTTGGATGTGGACCTGTTTTATAAAAAGCGGTCGGATATTCTGGCTTACCGGGATGAATCCGTCCCCCAATTTACAGGGCTTTCCCTTCCCCAGGAAAATATAGCCGAGGTGGATAACCGCGGATTTGAGATACAGGCAGGATACAATGAGGAATTGGGCCAGGATTTCCGTTTCAGTTTACGGGGAAATTATAGCTATAACAAAAATGAGGTAGTCTATATGGATGAGCCGGAAAGATCGGTTCCCTGGCAGAAACGGGAAGGCAAACCTTATGGAGTTACCTTGATGTATGAGGCTGTTGGTGTCTTTGAAGATCAGGACGAGGTAGAAAACTCTGCCAGTTGGCCCGGTGCCAAGCCCGGCGATATTAAGTTCAGAGATGTTGATGGAGACGGCGAGATTACCGGAGATGACCGGATTCTGCTGGACAGAACAGAATCACCGCGCAGTTTTTACGGTGTGACTATGGAAATGGCCTATAAAAACTGGAATTTTTCCGTATTGGTCCAGGGTCAGGGAACCCATTATCAGCAACATACAACTGATGACCGGCGTGGTGAGGCAGGAAACTGGTTTAAGTGGAACTACGATGACCGTTGGACCCAGGGCAATTTGCCGGGAGTTGAGGCCAATACAAATACCGACGTACCGCGTGCCTGGAATCGAAATGATCAATATTGGAATTTTGGGGTCAACAACAATACCTACTGGTGGGACAGCATGGCGTATGCCCGTCTGAAACAGGCTTCGCTATCCTATGCCATTCCTACTGAAAAAGTAGGTTTAGGACTGACAAGCGCCCGGGTTTTTGTCAGGGGAAGTAACCTGTTTCTGATCTACAGTGCACAGGATAAGTTCGACCCGGAAATTGGTGATCCAATGACCTATCCTCCGACAAGGACCATTGCCATGGGCGTGAACCTTACATTTTAATTATATAAATTTGTTTTTGAATCCAATAAAATTAATAGAGATATGAATCATATAAAAAAGATATTGGGATATTTGACGGCAGGGGTGATGTTGTTTATGATACCTGCGTCATGTGAACAAGATCCCCTTGACCGGGAGTCCGTTAGCTCATTTACCGAAGAATCGGTATTTGAGGATATTAATCTGACCAAATCATACCTGGGTACCTGTTATAACAACATTGGACATTCTGCAAATAATGTATTGGGATTGACACAGGATTTATTGTCCTCTGCTACAGATGAAACACTTTGTATTCATCGGCCCGGTGCCATTCCGTTTGTAAAGGGTACCCTTAGTCCTTCCGAATTGGGTCATTTTGGCAGCAATTGGTGGTATGGCTGGCTTGAATGGAATACTTTATACGATAACATAAAGAACGTCAACGTGCTGCTTGCCAATATTGATGATGTGCCCACAGAGACTGCTAAGGAAGAGGAGCTTAAAGAGCGTATAAAAGCAGAGGCATATTGGATCAGGGCTTTTGATTATACGAATCTCTTACGGACCTATGGAGGTGTAATACTAATGGAAGAACCTTTTGATCTCGGAGAAGATTTTAAGGAGCATACAAGGTCTTCAATAGCAGAAACAAGAGATTTCATCCTTTCGGATATCGAAAAAGCCATTGAAGGCTTGCCTGAAAAAGATGGCATTGAACAGGGACGTGCTACAAAAGGTGCTGCTGCAGCTCTGAAAGTAAGGTTGCTGACATTCTGTGCCAGTGATCTGGTCAATGGAGGATATGCTCCAGACAATCCCCTGGTTTCTTTTCAGGAAGGCACCCAGCAAGAGCGTTGGGAGGCTGCCCAAAAGGCTGCTAAAGATTTCATTGACGGAGAATTCGGAAATTATGGTTTGGTTGGAAATACCCAAGATCCTCCAGAAGATATGAGTAAAGAACAGATACAGGAATACGCCACCAATTTCCACAACATTTTCCTTCAGAAAGGTACGTGGAATGAAGATATCATTTGGGGTGTTCAGTATCGAGAGGATAAGGGAAATACTGCCAGTCCCAATCTGTGGTATGGCCCAAATGGTTATCACAACTGGGGCAACAACAATCCTACTGAACGCACGGTACGTTGGTTTGAAATGGCAGACGGATCTGAGTTCGACTGGACCAGCCCAGAAGGAGTGGATGATGAAACCCTCCGCGAAGCCACGGCATCCGATCTGGAAAACAATCCTTATCTGGATCCCTATTACAGACGTGAGCCCCGTTTTTACGCTACCGTATTATATCACGGGGCACCGTGGCAGGAACGACCAGGAGATGTGGAAGCACCGGATACCATCCAAACTGGTTATTTTGTCGACCCCGGTGGTGATTATACGAATGATGATGACATAACTGCTGGAGTAGATACCCGCCAGGGGCCTACGGAAGCTTGGAACGGAACTAAGACAGGTTATTACCTGAAAAAGTTCCTTGATCCTGAAATCCAGGGTCAATACAATGACAATGAACAAACATGGCCTGAGTTCCGATATGCAGAGATAGTTCTTGATTATGCAGAAGCAAGCATTGAAGTTGGAGACATACAGGATGGTATTGAGGCTCTGAACATGGTAAGAAATCGTGCCGGCTTGCCCGATAGACCAACAGAAGTTGGGAAGGACCAGGCCCGGGAATTCGTACGGCACGAAAGAAAAGTAGAATTTTACGGCGAAGGCAAACGCTGGTTTGACATTCGCCGTTGGATGATTGCCGATGAGGTCATCCGGGATGTGCATATAATGGATATATTTGAATGGAAAGATGGGAGCAGAATGAGATGGCAATGGTCTGTTTCTACAATACAGGATGACAGGGAATGGAAAGATGCCGCCTATTGGATGCCCATTGCCATTGAAGAGATGAACAGAGCACCACAGCTTGAACAAAATCCTGGTTATAATTAAGATTATTTTCTATTATAAAGAAAAACCGGTCCCTGATGAGTGGGATCGGTTTTTTTTAGGAAAATCAGGTCTTATTACAGACCGTAGGCTATTAGATAAGTGATATAAAGAATACACGATTAAGTACCCCTAAATCATCAACCACCACTAAATTTCTACAACTATGGAAAACAAAAACAAACAAACCAGAAGAGAATTTCTCACCAAAAGTGCGCTTGGAGTTGCCGGAATGGCCCTAACCGCCA
>JBKGZA010000198.1:0-5820 GCA_046545815.1 Bacteroidales bacterium | reverse complement strand
CCCCAAAGTTGATCCTTTGATAATTAAACAGGAAGGGAATCAACCTATTCAACTGGAATGTAAAAACGCCATCACAAAAGGGAATACCATAAAACGCTATAACCGTAAAGGGAAGTATCACATATCCAAGTGGAAAGAGTCGGAAGATTTAATCCAATGGCATGTTGATGTTGACGCTCCAGGCTCATATAATATTTTCATCAATTACTCTGCACGTCCGGAATGGGAAGGTCAGCCATATATTTTCAGCGCTGGGGAAAATGAATTGGAATCAAATGTGATTGGCTCGGAGGGCTGGTATGAATACAACACTTTTAAGATGGGTCAAATTGAATTTAATGAAAAAGGGAGGAAATTGGTTAAAATTTATCCGAAGGAAGCTTCAGATGAGCATCTGATGTATTTCAAATCGATGGAATTGAGGCCTGTAAATTAATGGTCACACTTTCTCCTGCATAAACTCCCTGAGGCAAATCAACAGAAATGTCAGTCATTTTTTCTTCTTCATTCCAGACAGCCTGAAAGTTATCTTCGCTTTTTTCTATCCGGGAAGAAACTGTAATAATCTTTTCATCACTCATTGCTTTTGTTTATATTATATAAATCAAAAAGTATATATATCTTTTTTATCTCCTGTCCTTCAGATTAACAACCAATAATATGATAGCCTAATCATATTACCAGACTCCATAATTTTTGTATAAATTTGAAAAAATATCTGGAAAATAGAAATGGATATGCTAACCAATCCCATCAAGCTAAGTTAAAAATTTGATGAATCAATCAATCTCTTTTTCGCGGCGGGCTATGAAGAACGGGAAAACCGCTCCGTTGCACTCCCATTGGGTTAGAAAACTGAGTTCAATCAATCATAAATCATATTATAATCAGAGAGGTTCATATGAAACGTTTAAATATAGTGCTTTTGCTATTGATTTTAACAGCATTTGCCTGCACCAGGGATAATCAGGAACCTACGGATATCGTGATAGAAAATCCGGAAATGAAATTGGTACTAAAAAGCAATGGCTATGCTAAAAGTCTTATACACAAAGCCACCGGTGAAGAGTTATTGGCTGAGGAAACGATGACACCGCTCAGCGAGGCAACTTTTTTACGTCGGCACGACCGGGTTATGAATTGGACTGAAGAAAAAGGAGACCATCTTCCCCGATGCGAAAAGAATGCCGAACATCGCGTGCACTCCAGTTCTGTTAACCGACAGGGAGACAGTTTGCTGATAGGATTTGAGGGCGTGACAGATACCCTCATTCTTGGAATAGATCTAACGGATCACTACTTGGGTTTAACCATAGAGGGTTGGAAAGGAAAGGGCAATGGATATAAGGATGTACGGTTTTTGCAGTTACCCGTAAGAGAGAAGACCCGTTTCGGGGATTGGCTTAACATGATGTGGGATGATGAAACTGCTTCCGGAATCCTGGGGACCGATCCCCGTACACGCATTCAGGCAGAACGACGTAAGGGTTACCGGGTTTTGCATGCTACAGCATATCCGGAGCTTCATGCGGAAGAAGCAGGAGCTGCCCTTTTGGTTGCTAATACCAGTGAGCTGCTGGCCCATATAGAAGAGCTGGAGAAGGATTATGGATTGCCGGGTGGAGCTGCTGCCCGTCAAAAGGAAAGATATACGGATTCCTACTTTTGGGCCAAAGATGTGACTACCGGAAACATCGGCGAAAATATCCAGATCGCAAAGCAGGCAGGGTTCTCGGGACTTATGATCTCCTATCAGTCGTTCACAGAATCCGCCGGACATTTGGAGTGGAATTCCGATTATCCCAACGGCATGGAGGATCTGAAAGAGGTAACCAGTGAGATTCGGTCTGCCGGTCTAACGCCTACCTTCCATATTCATTACAGCAAAGCAGATAAGTGGGATCCTTATGTGAAGGATACTCCTGATCACCGGCTGAACCTCCGCCGAATATTCACACTGAGCAAACCATTGAGCCCCGGTGACACCACAGTGTGGGTTGAGGAGGATCCTCATTTAACCACCCTCGATGAAGAACGCCGGATATTGAAAGTGGGCAACGAGTTGATCCGTTATGAGCGGTATACCACTTCCCCGCCTTACAAATTCGGGGGCTGCGAACGGGGAGTACTGGACTCGGAAGCCTCTTCCCATCCAACGGGATTGAAGATGGGCGTGTTGGATGTAGACACCTGGACCAGATTCGTACGCTTTGATCAGCGAACCAGTATCCAGGATGAAGTAGCCGAAAGAGTAGCTGAATTATACAATGAAGGTGGATTTGAAAGTATTTATTATGACGGGGCGGAAGACATTCATTCGCCGGACTGGTATAATACGGCTAAGGCGCAGTATGAAGTACATAAAAAATTAGACTCC
Source organism: Bacteroidales bacterium (assembly GCA_046545815.1). Taxonomy (GTDB): domain Bacteria; phylum Bacteroidota; class Bacteroidia; order Bacteroidales; family UBA12077; genus JAGXLC01. The sequence continues at coordinate 3,443 of JBKGZA010000198.1, read as the reverse complement.
CCACCGCTCTTCGGAGAGGGAGCTTCTTACTCACATTTCTCCTGGCACATGTTGAGTCGGGGAAATCCCTGGGATACGCAGGAATATAAGCCTGAAGAGTTGAAAGATGCTGTCCGAAAGGAATCCTGTGCACAAGCCTCAAGAATGAAGGAGAATTTTTCCCTCTTTACATTTGTACGACTGGCGTATGACCTGCCAAGCTCCAATACCATTGGCATCCAGCCGGATCATCTGGAATTTGTCTGCAGCCGGGCAGCAGCATGGGATCTGCCCATTTCCATCTGGGACGACCTCCAAAACTTTAAGAAACATCCCCTTACAGAGGATAATTTAGAAGTGGTCCGTAATTGGGAAAAGGTGAAAGATACCGATTGGCTGACAGAAAAACAGAAACAAATGCTCCGGAACATCGAGCAGGAGCACATCTTACTGACCAATGAACAGGAAGAGTTTGAATTGTTGCCCTATGAACAAATCGAGAACGCTGCAAAAGGAGTAAAAGAAATACGGGCATTTATTTTTGAGCGGCAAGATGATTTGTATGTGGTTTATTGGCATACATTGGGCAAGGGTCAGTTTTTGTTGCCTGTTGAACAACAGAATATAAAAGCCTTTGGATCACTTGGCGGAGATCCTCTTCCGATAAAGGCCCGCGAGCAATCGGTAGTTTTGCCGGTAGGAAGCCGTCGGTACCTGGAGTTTACGAATTTATCAAAACAACAGATTATTGAAGCATTTCGGGATCTGAGGCTATTACCAGAAAGATAGTAAAAAGAATAATCTGGCTTCATTTGTTTGTAATCTGATTGAAATTACTAATATTACGAAGACCATTGGAACCATTTGTTCGATTATTGGCTCTTTTCATAACCATATTTTAAGAATGTAATGATTTTTAAGTATGAAAGCTTATCAGTTTATAGAGAGATACTTTTGGATTTTCCTGATCTCAGGACTTGTATTGGGTTTAAGCTTCCCCGTTTACAATGAGTTTTTAATATCATTGTTAAAGCCCTTATTAATGGTAATGCTCTTTCTGGTGTTTTTGAAAACAGATATTACCCAAATATTCAAAAAAATGAAGAATTACAGATTGATAACATCAGTCGTTTTTTTGAATATGGTGGCAATACCTATGATATTTTATCTGATAATCAATTTTTTTGATCATAATCTTGCAATTGGTGTTTTACTCCTCACTGCCATGCCTGCAGGAATTTCTACTCCTGCCTTCACCGATATAGTAAAAGGCAATATTGCCCTCTCCGCGAGCCTGGTGATTGCTACCTCAATTATAGCCCCTCTTACAGTTCCCTTACTGTTTGGCATCGTTGATGTTGAAAATTTGGCTGTTAATCCCTGGTGGTTATTCAAGGACCTGGCAATGATCATTTTTTTGCCAATGGTAACTTCACAGATATTAAAAAGACAGGCCTCTCGTTTTATCGAGAGAAAACGCCATCTGTTTACATGTGTTAACATCATTATAGTTTCCTTATTGGTATATATTGTAATGGGTTCGCAGCGGACTGCTATATTCAATGATTTCATAACAATTCTCTGGCAGACTGGCTTTTTATACCTGATATTTATATTGCTTCATGTATTTGGTTTTATAATGGGTTTTACAGAAGACAGAAAAGGTAAAATAGCCACCGCTGTCGGGGCGGCTTATATGAATAATGGAATGGCCATAGTATTGGCAGGAATGTACTTTGAACCATCTGTTGTTGTTTTGGTTGTGCTTTCTGAACTTCCATGGAATACCCTGCTGATCCCTTTCAGGAAGTTCATTCGCCTCAGAGAAAAACGTTCTGATCCTGAATATATAGACAAGCCTAAGAAAAACAATGTTTTATTGCGTTAAGGAAGGAGCTAGTTATGAAATCTATGAAAACCATAACCAATGAACCGGAAGCTTCCGATGGTTCCGGTTTTTTCTCTTCACCGTTAACCCGTTAATCTTCTTTTCAGTTTAAACCACCATTATCGGTGAACAATCATGCCAGGCTGGATGCGACTGAGATGAGATCTGTGCTGTCTGAATTCGCGGGGATGGATCCATTGATGCTTTGTTATTTTTAACATCGTATGTTCTTTTTACTGTTTTTGTACAATCCAATGGGGTGCTTAACAAACGTTAGGCTGAGAATATACCCGAAAAACCTGATCTGGGTAATGCCAGCGCAGGGAATCGATCACCATGATATCCGTACAAGTCAATTTCCTCAGCTATAGCATCTCCAGGTCATCAAATGAAAAGGAGATGACAAAAAGAACAGTCTGACAAAAAGAAATTTGAGCTGGCGCTTAAGAGTCTGCAGAAATGGCAGGACGCGAGGAATGGTTTTTCAACCGTGAATACACCGACAAGTATGAATCACATTACGAGAGGGGCGGTATAAGCGTGCCGAAGTATGGCAAAAGAAGGTACTCTCCGGTTTCCATTATATGCCGTTTAAGGTTTACAGTTTTGATGCGTTGGCCTTTATTGCCACCTTCGCTTATTATCACGATCCGGCACTCGTGATACGCAAGGAGTCGCGTGTTGGAAAATACGGCATTGTCTTTGGCGTGATGAACCAGAATACCCCAAGGTACTCTGCCGGCGGGTGCAGCAGAAATTCGGCCGGAAACCCTATTATGATACCCCCAAATTTTATATGCCTGAAAAGCTGAAAACTCCCATTGAAGAGGCGCTGCCTGACAGGGAGTACACCATCAAATGGAAGATTACCGGTCTTCCCAAATGGTTTCCCGTAGAGATTTACATAATTCAATTTTCGTGTTTATTTGATTCATTTTTTATATTACTTTTAACATTATTTAATATTAAAATAAGAATAAACCTAATATTCTTGTGTTAAGTAAATACTGTTAAATCAAAAATATGGATAGGTATGAAGAAACTTCGATTTTTAATTTTAGCATTGGCGGTAATGAGTTTTGCCGCGTTTTATTCCTGCAAGGGTTGTGGGGAGCCGCCCCGGGAAGGTGAGCCGGCACCTGTAGAACAAGAACCTCCTGCTGAAGGAGAGGGAATGGAGGAAGATACTACTGAAGGAGGTGATATGGAAGACGAACAGGAGGAATTCTGATTAAAGTTAAAATAAAGAAGCAGGGGTTTTGATTAATGTCTGCTTCTTTATGCTCTATTTAAACAGTGGGGTATCCTGGATTTATTAACGTGCGCCGCTTTCAAGCGGAGTAAATTTAAAATCTCTTATCACAATTTCTACTTCATCCCCGTCTTTAGGGGGGTCTCCCCTGCCATCATGATTGGCGTCATATAACCACAGGTTGATGTGGACTTTCATATTGCCCGGGGTAGGAACCATGCTTCCCCGTATAGCCTTTTCCCCGATGATTGAACGGGGATTGTTAGTACCTTCCCGATGTCCATGGATGCTCCTGAAGTCAACGGAAGCAGGTTGCCAGTTAAA
>JBKGZA010000197.1:0-5902 GCA_046545815.1 Bacteroidales bacterium | reverse complement strand
GATATGTTCAACATCATGCTTGGTCAGATCAATGCAAGCCACATGGGATTATATGGAAGTGATCTTTCGGAAACAGAAGATATAAAAACCGGTTTGCTGGGTGTCGAGGTTTTGCCACACGAAAAAGGTGCAAAGATTACTCATGTAGTCCCCGAATCACCGGCAGACAAATCCTTCAGTAAATTGAAAGAGGGGGAGATCATTACGACGGTCAACGGCAATGAAGTAGCTGGCAATAACCTTTACCAATATCTCATTAATAAAGAAAAAGAGGAAATATACCTTGAGGTTGCCGATAAGGAAGGGAACACCAGAAATGTGTTCATCCGGCCAACCAATAGCTTAAGCAGGGAAAAATACCGTGAGTGGGTTGAGGAACGAAAGGAACTGACTGAAAAATACAGCGACGGTCAGTTGGGATATATTCATGTGCAGGCCATGAACTGGAACAGCTTTGAAAGGTTTCAGCGTGAACTTACGGCCAGCGGTCACGGAAAAAAAGGTATCGTGATTGACGTGCGGTTCAATGGTGGCGGCTGGACAACCGACTACCTGATGACCGTGCTTAACGTGCAGCAGCATGCCTATACTATTCCCAGGGGAGCAACGGACAACCTTCAGAAAAACCATGAGAAATACAGGAATCATTATCCGTTTGCCGAAAGGCTCCCCCTTTCGGCATGGACCAAGCCTTCTATTGCCATGTGCAATCAGAACAGCTATTCCAATGCGGAGATATTCTCCCATGCATATAAAACCCTCGATGTGGGAACACTGGTTGGTACACCCACCTTCGGAGCCGTTATTTCAACAGGAGGCAGCAGACTGATTGACGGCTCATACATTAGGTTGCCCTTCAGGGCCTGGTACGTAAAGCAAACCAACCGGAACATGGAACACGGACCTGCGGTACCCGACATCATCACGAACAATGAACCGGACAGCAAAGCCAAAGGCCGGGATGAACAGCTAAAAAGAGCAGTTGACGAACTGTTACATCAAATCAATACTGAATAAACAGGAAAGCCATCCTTTGACGGGGGATGGCTTTTTTCATATTATATCTTGCACCATCAAAAAGATTTGAACAATTGCCATGCTTGGATGTAATTACCTATAGGAGAGAAGGAGGTTCTTCATGATGAATGTTTTAAAGGAACATACAGGTTTGTATACGGATTTATATGAGCTGACCATGGCTCAGGGGTATTTTTATGCCGGAAAGAAAGATGAACCCGCTGCATTTGATTATTTCTTCAGGGATAATCCCTTTGAAGGAGGGTACGTAATTTTTGCCGGTTTGTGGGATCTTTTGGAAACCCTTCAAAATTTTACTTTCTCAGAAAAAGATATCGATTATCTTAGGAAAAACGGGTTCAAAGAAAAATTTCTGAGCCATCTCTCAGATTTTTCCTTCATGGGAACCATAACCAGTGTACCCGAGGGAGAAGTGGTCTTTCCCACAGAACCGGTTTTGAGAGTTGAAGGTAACATCATTGAATGTCAGGTAATCGAGACACTCTTGCTTAATTTCCTGAATTTTGAATCACTGATTGCCACAAAAGCTTCCAGAATCAGACGCATGGCCGGAAAAAGAATATTAAGTGATTTTGGCCTGCGCAGGGCGCAAGGATTGGGTGGACTCCAGGCAAGCCGTGCTGCTATAATAGGAGGCATCGATTCCACGTCGAATGTCCTGGCTGGCTACCGTTATAATGTTAAAATCACAGGAACCCTTGCTCATAGCTGGGTTCAGAGTTTCGATGAAGAGCTTACCGCATTCAGAAAATATGCAGAAGTGTTCCCCGAAAACACCGTTCTGTTGGTAGATACATACGACACCCTGAATCTGGGTATTCCAAATGCCATTAAAGTAGGCCATGAATTAAAGGAAAAAGGCCATCAGCTCAGAGCCATACGGCTAGATAGTGGAGATCTGGCTTATTTTAGCAAAAAAGCGAGAAAGATGCTTGATGACGCCGGACTTCAGGAAACCAAAATACTGGCCTCAAACCAACTGGATGAATACGTTATCAGAAGCCTCCTGGAACAGCAAGCCCCCATTGACGGCTTCGGTGTCGGAACGGAACTGATCACAGGGAAAAAAAACGCCGCCCTCGATGGTGTTTATAAACTGGCTATGAACAACAATGAACCCAGACTGAAAATATCCGACACCTATCAGAAAATCTCCCTGCCAGGCCTGAAAAAGGTATTCCGCTATTACAACGGATCGAATTATTTTTATGCCGACTGCATTTCCATGGATGATGAAGAAGAACCTGAACTGATGATCCATCCATACGAAATGGACAAAACCTGCAGACTGGAAGGACTGAAGAAGGAATTGCTGCACCGGAAAGTGTATGAAAAAGGACAAATTCTGATCGGTGAAAAATCACCTATGGAAATTCAGGCCTATGTTAGGGAAAGAATAAATTATCTGCCCGTTGAACATCAAAGATTTGAAATGCCACATATATACAAGGTCGGTATCTCAGAAAAATTAAACAATATCAGAAACAGGCTTGTTAAAGAATTGAGAAATCAGTAGGAACAACAATAAAAAATGGAGGTAATTATGAATGCATTGCTCATAGTAGACGTCCAGAATGATTTCTGCCCGGGAGGTGCCCTGGAAGTACCCCGGGGAGATGAAGTGGTACCGATAATTAATCAATTGAATAAACATTTTGAGAATGTCATTCAGACCCAGGACTGGCATCCGAAAGGACACAGTTCATTTGCTTCATCTTATAAGGATAAGGAACCTTTTAGCACCACAAATCTGGAGTATGGTGAACAGGTGCTATGGCCCGATCATTGTGTTCAGCAAACCAAAGGTGCTGAATTTCATCCGGATATGGACACACAGCCTACCCAGCTGATCATCAGAAAAGGTTTCAGAAAATCAATTGATTCTTATTCTGCATTCTATGAAAATGATCATGTAACAACTACCGGATTGACAGGCTATCTGGATAACAGACACATTGACACCTTATATGTCACAGGTCTGGCTACTGACTTTTGTGTAAAATGGTCGGTACTCGACGGCATCAGGGAAGGTTTTACCATTTATCTAGTGGAAGATGCCATAAGGGGGATTGATGTGAACGGCACATTAAAACAGGCATTGGATGAAATGAAAAATGCAGGCGCAAAATTTGTTAAGTCTGACCAACTTTAACGTTGAATGCTTGTCCGCCGGCAGGCGGGCCTGACCACCTATACAAAATCCAGGAGGAGGTAGGATTGAATAATTGGTTGATTGAACTACAAATAATCTTCCTGGAAAAATAAGCAGAGGAAAAGTCGGAAACGCTCCATGCTCATTTTTCTCTGCTCTCTGTTCTGAGTCTCCCCCCATTATACCAACATTAGTACCACATGATCATTTATCTCCCGGGTTAATAAGTAAGACTGGGTTAATCTAAACTTAACATTAATTTAATCTATCCGAAATTCATATTTATCCCCCTTTATCTATTTTTGTCCATCAAAGAAATCTTATTTATAAGACGATAGTATGGAAAACATATATTTGATTATTGTCATTGTGCTCTTTGCATTAGCCGTTGCTGATCTGATTGTCGGGGTCAGTAACGATGCCGTCAACTTCCTTAGTTCATCCATAGGCTCAAATGCAGCTCCGCGTTATATTATCATGATCGTTGCCAGTGCGGGAATTGTCATTGGCGCTACTTTTTCCAGCGGAATGATGGAAGTAGCCAGAAAGGGTATATTTCACCCGGATATGTTTTATTTTTCAGAGATCATGATGATCTTCCTGGCGGTAATGCTCACCGATATACTGTTATTGGATTTGTACAGTACTTTTGCCTTACCTACTTCGACCACCGTATCCATTGTTTTTGAGCTTCTGGGCGCTGCAGTGGCAGTGTCGCTGATAAAACTGGGTTCTGAAAATGAAACCGCCGGTACACTTGGAGGATACATCAATTCAACCAATGCACTGGCCATTATGGCTGGTATTCTTTCTTCGGTAATCATAGCCTTTATTATAGGTGCCATCATTCAATATTTTGTCAGATTTGTATTCACCTTTCAATATAAAAAATACCTGAAATATTTCGGAGCCATCTGGGGTGGTCTGGCTATCACAGCCATCACTTATTTCATTCTCATTAAAGGGGCCAAAGATTCATCCCTGATCACTGACAGCGGGCTGAAATTCATTCAGGAGCATGCGGCGATGATTTTACTATTGAGTTTTATAGGATGGACGTTTATCCTTCAGCTTCTCTTCTTTTTATCCAAACTCAATATCTTCAGGGGAACTGTTCTTTTAGGGACTTTCGCACTGGCTATGGCTTTTGCCGGGAATGATCTGGTTAATTTTATCGGCGTTCCTGTTGCAGGGCTGAAAGCTTTTCAGGATTTAAGCACCACACCAGGGGTTTCTCCTGATTCCCTGTTGATGGATGGTTTAACGGGAAGCGTAGAAACCAATACCTTTTTGCTGCTTTCTGCAGGAATCATCATGGTGATCACCTTATATTTCTCAAAAAAAGCACGATCGGTTACACAAACCGAAATCAATCTAAGCAGACAAAGTGAAGGATATGAACGATTTGGTGCATCCGACTTTTCCAGGGTACTTGTAAGAAAAGCCATTGAGCTCAATAACATGGTTAAAAAATTTCTTCCAGGAAGTTGGGAGAAAAAGCTAAACGAAAGATTCCAACTGAATCATACACCGGAAACAGAAAAAAACAAAAAAGAAGACAAGGCCTATTATGACCTTGTAAGGGCTTCCGTTACCCTGACAGTAGCCAGTATCATTATCTCTTTTGCTACCTCACTGAAACTTCCTTTATCAACAACTTATGTAACTTTCATGGTAGCTATGGGAACATCTCTGGCTGACCGGGCATGGGGAAGAGAAAGTGCTGTATACCGCATCACCGGGGTGCTGACAGTAATCGGCGGATGGTTCTTTACGGCTTTGATTGCCTTTACTGTCAGTTTCATTGTAGCCATCATCATTACCTACGGCGGTATCATTGCCATTGTGGGCATGTTGCTTTTAGCCCTCTTCTTGCTGATCAAAACCCATGCCATTCACAAAAAAAGATCAGAAATGGAGAAAGAGCTGGAAGAGATTACGGCAGATCAGATCGAAGATGGAAATATTCTTGAAAAGTGTACCAAAGAGATCAACAACATTTTGAATACAGTGATCAATACCTTCAATGAAACTTTGATAGCTGTATCACAAGAAAACAGAAAAAAACTCAAGGAGATCCACAAAACCGTTAAAAAATTAAATTCAGAAACAAAAAGTATAAAAGACAATGTGCACTGGACCTTAAATAAACTCGAAGAAGATGATATCGAGACGGGGCATTACTATGTCCAGGTAACCGATTATCTCAGAGAAATGGCACATTCCCTGAATTTCATTGCTGAACCCAGCTACGAACATATTGCCAATCAACATAAAAGCCTGAATAAAAACCAAATTCAGGAACTCATGAATCTGAACCAGGAAATTACACTCCTCTTCACCAATACCATGCACATCATAGAAAACAACAGCTTCAGCGCGATGCATGAACTTGTTTTACAGCAGCAGCAAAAAACACTGGATTACATTGCCAAATGCAGAAAATCCCAGATCAAACGAATCAAAAAGAAAAAGACCAGCACAAAGAACAGCATTTTGTTTCTCCAATTGCTCAACGAAATGAAAAATTTTACACTTAATACGGTGAATCTGCTAAAAGCCCAGCGGGATTTCATTACCAATCAGGGTAAAGTAAAACAGGAACCATGGTAATACATATCTTGCGCAAAAAAATGCAATCAAAACCTAACAAGCCTAATTTACATTAACCGCCCAATATTATCAAGCAAAGGTCAATTCAAGCGGGAGTTA
>JBKGZA010000196.1:0-5916 GCA_046545815.1 Bacteroidales bacterium | reverse complement strand
CCTATTCCCGAGGAAGCTCCAATGATCAGATAGGTTTTCATGTAAGAATCAACAAATCTGAATGATAAATGTTCAAGTGCATTGATAAATTCCCCTTTTTTATGAATTTGCTGAACATTTTGTCTGCTTTAGGGTTTTTTTAAAAAAACGATGAGAACTTTACTGCTTTTGTGTTTAATTTTCACAGCCCAGCTTGCTAACGGGTAGAATGATATGCTGGAACCATATCGCTGGAAAAACAGATTGATCCTTCTTTTTGGATCCATGTCGGAATCTTCAGTTGAAAAGCAAATTACCGAACTGAAAAAGGATTCTGCAGGAATCAGCGATCGGGAACTTCTGGTTTTTCATATTGACGGGGATGAAGTAAGTTTAAATTTTCATTAGTGGTCGTGGGGATCATCAGGGTCATAAGGGCTCATATAATTGGGCATAAACAACTTATCCACGCCCGGTGTTACTTCATGTTCATAGGGCGGATTGGGTGCTCCCGGTCCTCCATCCAGTGTAAAACTGTTTACGGCAGTATGCTTCAGCCATACTACCTTATCTGGATGAAGCTTTCCATCAGCTACTGAAACAAATTCATGGTAATGTACAAAATCCCTGGAGGAATAATATTCTGCCTTCTTTTCAGTCCATTTATCAATAATGGCATGTACCATGTAGAGCAGTTCTCCATCCGGTGCATCTGACGACCACCATTTGGGTGTTCCAAATGGGCCGGTATTGTAATGTTTACCGACCAGCTTGTTGAGTCCGCTTTGCACCCAATAATGGCCCGGCACATCTATCGCTCCGAGCCATCGGGGGCGCCGGAAAAGTAATAATTTTCGCCGTCTATATCCACTACAAGGCCATGAACAAATCCTTCATTATTACCACCTGATTTTAACTGGTCATTTTCATTTGCTGCAGATGATAATTCCGCTCCTTCAGGTACAAAACCTTTATTTACAGTTACATCATCTGATTTCTCACAAGAGCCCAACACAAACAAGACTCCGATTGCTAAAGCCAAAACACTTACTTGAATTTTTTTCATGATCTTTTTGTTTTAAATGAATAAAATATTAAATTACCTCCTTTAGTCGTTTGAAAAATGGATACCTTACTTAAACAATTGAAAACTTATTTTCCATCAAAGAATTAAAAGAAAGGAGTTATCTTATGATGAAAAACATAGCAATTATTCTGGTAGTTTTGCTAATGGGTATTACTACGGGATGTAAGAAGGATGAAATTGAAAAGCTTCATCAGGAAAACGAGGAGCTCAGTCAGCAAATCGAAAAAAAGGATTCCACAATCAATGCATTGAGGAATTTCAACGATAAAATTGAAAAGAACCTGCAATCGGTTGCCCAAAGGGTGAGTGGTCTTGATACATTGAGTTTTGAGGGACTTAGCCAGGACGAAATCAGTGAAAGGCTAAAAGAGTTGAATAAAGTGATAAGCACAAAAGAGGAAAAAGGGGAATCGCTGGAGAATAAGTTAAGGGGAGCACGTTACCAGGCCCAACAGTACAAAGAGAAGATTAATCAGTTAAAAGATGAAACGGGAAAGCTTAAAGATTCACTTCAGGTTATCAATAACGAATTGATGGCTAAAACGGAGCGTGTAGAAGAGCTATTGTCTGAGAAGGAAGATCAGGATGCCACCATTTCAAAACTCCGGGAGCAGAATAAGGCTTATAGGGATTCTCTTAGAGAGAAGAAAGAGCAGCTTAATACGGTTTATGTTACCGTGGGTCCCGAAAATGAACTGAAAGAAAAGGATATAGTCATGAAAAAAGGTGGATTCTTGGGTTTTATTGGACAAACAGCTGTGCTTGATCCGGAATTCAACCAATCGGATTTTAATGCCTATGGCATTTCCGGGAAGGACTCAGTTACCATTGAAGCAAAGAGACGTAAGGTTGAAGTGGTGACCCAGCATCCTGAAGATGCTTATGATCTTGAAGAAAAGGGAAATGAAACCACTGTGCTGAATATTACCGAACCGGAAGAATTTTGGAGGGCAGGCAAATATCTTGTGATAACTTACTAAAAGTTATTTATAACCGTTCTTTTTTCATATACCCTGCCATGCGGCTGTGCTACATGGCGGTCGGTATATTTGATCAACAATGTAAACGTAAAGATGTGTTAAATTTGCAGGTAACTAAAACTTCACATAATTATGAATAAAGAACAGGATAAGATGCTACGTGATCAGCTTGTTACGATGATAAGACAGGGCAATGCCTTCAGGCCGCTGCCCCAATTGCTTGATTCCATACCTTATGAGATTACAGGCAAACATATTGAAGGATATGACCATACCCTCTGGGAACTGACCGAACATCTGCGCATAGCTTTACATGACCTGGTGGAATATTCAAAGGATTCCCGTTACCAGTCGCCACCCTGGCCCGAAGGTTTCTGGCCGGGAACTCCGGCACCCCCTTCAAGGGAAGAGTGGGAGAAATCAGTAAAACACATCAATGAGTTGTTGGAAGAAATGGTTGAAATGGTGCAGGATTCTTCCAATGATTTGTTTGAACCTTTTTCAACCAATCCTGACCATCATTTACTGCGTCAGGCCATTATTGTGGCCGAGCACAATGCCTGGCACGGCGGTCAGATTGCCGTGGTCAGCAAGGCGGCAGGAAAAATGTAAAAAATGGTGGGGAAGTGCGCTGCAGGTTATTGTTTGTGAAGGGTGGCTGACCAGCTTTCAATTCGTTTTTCTTTGCCGTCTTCAATTTGTACTGTGCCATCTATTATGATTCCTTTAACTACACCGTGATATGCATAATGGTTGCCATTATCCGGATTTTCAGCCGTAAAACTTATCCGGTTGCCTGAAATTTTGCTTTTGTCAATAGTTAAAGCGATATTATCCGCTTTAATATTAAGCTGAATCTCCTGAAATGTTTGTCGGACCGACATGGTGAAACGCTTATTGGCTGTATGCCAGTACCATCGGCCTTCAATGGTTGCCGGAACCACCCAAAAGTAAATGTCATGGTTCCCTGCCTTCACATGTTTATCGGGTTTCCATCTTCCCATGTGAAAATCGTGGGATACTACTAGCGAGCCGGGTTCCAGTGTATTCAGTAATTTAGGACGGAGCCTGGTATGTAAGGTGGTAGTCATATAGGTGGTTATTACGTTAGCCCGGCTAAAATCTCCGTGGAATACATCTTTATTCAGGAACATGACCCTGTCTGAAACTCCGGCTTTTTGGGCATTGTTTTCGGCTTTCCGCACAAGACCCGAATCAATCTCGAGTCCGTGGCCTACAGCATCTCTCCGGGCTGCTTCAATCACAATGCGTCCGTCTCCCGAACCCAGATCAATCACGTAATCTCCCGGCCCAACACCGGCAACCTCCATCATTTTGTCCACCACTTCCGGCGGTGTGGTGACGTAGGGAACATTTAGCTTTTGGGCATTAGCTGTTAAAGGCATGAGTATTGACAGGATCATCCCGTATAACAGGATGTTTTTGAAGTACCTTGGATACCGATAGATTGGAATCAAAATTAAAAAATCAATCAGGCAACCTGGGGCAAAAAAACGAATCCGCTTATTATTCATAAAATTCAAGTTGGATATTGGAAAAAGAAGCAATTATAAAAAATATCATCCGGTTCATCAAATGCGGGGAAAGATGCCATGATAAGTATTAAAAAAAACCGGCCCTCTTCGTTGGGCCGGAAAAATAAATCCTAAAAATCTTAGAAGATTTCAAAATTATATATTTGTAACGGCCCTCTATGGTGATGTATTGTCTTTTATTTTTAGATTTGTCCTCAAATGGTTTAATTTACAAACATCCTTTTGTCTTATTAACATAAATACTTCAAAATAATACCGGCTTATTATGGTGGAAAATAAAGGACAAGACGGAAAGAAACAAAATTCAGGTCATGATAACGATCAACTTCAGGATACGGGCTCTTCGGGGCTGATCCGCCGGATAGAATGGATGGGCAATAAGCTTCCGCATCCGTTCTGGATTTTTGTGTGGATTTGCATTTTTATTGTAGTTCTGAGCGGCATCACTTCTTATTTGGGGGTTAGTGCCACGGATCCTTCAACAGGTGAGGTAGTGGAGGTTCAGAACCTTATTTCCGGAGATGGATTGCGCCGCTTTGTACAGGAGATGGTTACCAATTTTTCTCATTTTGCACCTTTCGGGCTGGTGCTGGTTATGCTTATGGGTGTTTCCATTGCCGAACGCAGCGGACTGCTCAGAGTAGCTATGCGAAGGGTTGCGTTTGCAGTTCCCAATAAGATTGTTTTACCGGTGATCTTTATTATTGGGGCTTGTGGGAATATTGGTTCCGATGCAGGGGTGGTTATCGTACCTCCAATTGCAGCGCTTATTTTCAGTCAAATGGGTTTAAGTCCCATAGCAGGATTGATTGCAGGTTATGCGGGAGCAACCGCCGGATTTACGGCCAACTTATTCATTGCCGGGACCGATGTGCTGCTGGCCGGTATAAGTACTAGTGTTACGGAGCGGGTAGCCGAAGGAATGGAAGTCAGTGCCACGGCCAACTGGTATTTTATGATTGTCTCCACCATCTTCCTGGGCGTAGTGGGTGCGTTTATTGTATCAAAATTTACCATACCCCGGTGCAATAAACTGGCTTGCGAAGACACGGATGATAAAGCACCGGAGCAGAATGTTTCAAACGAGGTGGAGAAGAAAGGACTACGGAACGCAGGCATTGCAGTATTGATTTATATGATCTTTATTATTCTGTTGGTTGCACCGCCCGGTGCACCTCTACGTGACCCTGAAACAGGTGGTATTGTTCCGTCTCCCTTTCTAAAGGGTCTCATTCCCATTTTGTTTTTCTTTTTTGCTATACCCGGTTATTTTTTTGGTAAGGCCATTGGCAGCATCAAAAAACCGAATGATGTGCTCCAGTTTATGGAACATGGAATGAAGGAATTGTCAGGATATATTGTGTTAATGCTGGTGGTAGCCCAGTTTATCAATCTGTTTAACTGGTCGCATCTGGATAAAATACTTGCTATATCAGGGGCTGACTTCCTGCAGTCTACAGGGCTAACCGGGCCTTTGATGTTTACGTTGTTTATGATCCTTGTAGCAGTCATCAATATTTTTATGGGGAGCGGTTCGGCTAAATGGGCAATATTTGCCCCTGTTTTTATACCCATGCTTTTGCAGATCGGCTATAGTCCGGCATTTGTCCAGTTGATGTATCGTGTAGGGGATTCCATCACAAACTGTATTTCTCCCATATATCCATACTTTCCGCTTTTACTGGGCTGGGTGCATAAATACAATAAAAAGCTCGGCATCGGTACCATTATATCCCTGTTGTTTCCCTATGCCGTGATACTTTTCATTATGTGGCTGATACTGCTCTTTGTCTGGTTCGGATTGGACCTCCCCATTGGTGTGGGAGAGGGGATTTATACCTAATTTGGACAAGCCAACACCAAACAGGATGCTTTCAAGGAATTTAATGTGTTTCCGTTTTGTCTTGTCCAAATTAACAGGGCAATAATTGAGCAATGCGCTCTCCGGAAAGATGCGGAATATATATTTAAGGGAAATCATATTCTATTCTTTTCTTGATAATCAGAAGATTTTTGTGAATAAATCCCGAATTTGACTTTTTCTTCAGAAATTTCTACATTTGTTATATAGCAAACATTAGGTGTGTTATATAGCTTAAATAGGGTTTACGGAAAGACTATCCATAAAGTCCTCCATCCTCCCCGGCGATTAATATAAATGACTGAACAGCAGAGTATCACAGAGATTGAAGACAGGGCAATACGGAGGCCATATAGAAGAATATAGCTGTTTTTTTGACTTTATGAACAGACTATAGGCCAATAAGATATGATAAGAATTTTTCCATACGCAGGAAGTTGTATAAACCTTTAA
>JBKGZA010000195.1:0-5964 GCA_046545815.1 Bacteroidales bacterium | reverse complement strand
TACATGAATAGCAGAAAACCCTACATGAATAGCAGAAAATGTTGCAGGAATAATGAAAAGGTCTGCAAAATTACATTTCCTGGAAAAATTTTTAATGTTAAAACACATAAACCATGAAAGAAGAATCATTGACACTGAATACCCTGGCCAAAATGATCGATCACTCTCTGCTTCATCCTACCATGACCGATGATGACATCATCCGCGGATGCATGCTGGCAATCCGGTACGATGTGGCTACTGTCTGTATCAAACCTTATAGTGTTGAGATGGTAAATGACGTGGTGCAGGATACCGGCGTCCAAATTTGTGCGGTAGCCGGCTTTCCCCATGGAAACAACACATTATGGATTAAAGCCCGCGAAGCTGAACAGGCTTTAAATGAAGGCGCTACGGAAATTGACATGGTTGTGAATATTGGAAAGGTAATGGGAGAAGACTGGAAATATGTCTCGGAGGAGATCAAGGCAGTGAATGATGAGGTGGTTGCGGAAGAGGGCACCCTGAAGGTGATCTTTGAGAACGACTTCCTTGAGGATAAGCACATCATCCGGATGTGTGAGATCTGCAGCGAACATCAGGTAGGTTTTGTAAAGACATCCACCGGTTTCGGCTTTGTTAAACAACCGAACGGGATGTACGCCTATCAGGGAGCGCAGGACCATCACCTGAAGCTCATGAGAAAACATACCTCATCGAAGGTTCAGATCAAGGCTGCCGGAGGCGTTCGCACACTGGATGATCTGCTGCGTGTAAGAGGTCTCGGCGTAACCAGAATAGGCGCCACCGCCACGGAGAAGATACTGGAGGACGCCAGGAGGAGAGGGTATGAATAACGAGGGCGCGACAGCACGGCAGCACGACGGTGCGAGGGCGCGGCTGGGTATGGATGGAAGAGGAGAGAGTGAGAAGACGGGCAGAGGAGATGAAGGTGAGTTTTGTAAATTTTTTTATTGATGGCACATACTTTACCGGCCAAGTTTTTGCCAAAAAAAGCAAGAATTTGACCGGTAAGCGCCTAATGGGTGCATTTAATTGGTCATCTATATTTTAAGAAAATTTGCGTACATAAGATCTTAATGACCTTTCCCGCTCCCGCGCCCTTTACCCGATAGCCATCGGGATCCCTGAAGGCCCCACCCGCACTAAATGCCCGCTTAGCTTTATGCACCGCCAAAGCTAACATATGTTCATTGTATTTCAAAGTAATCTCAAGCGAGTTACTTGGAGTCTGCTTACTGCCTACTTACTGTTTCACTATTCAAAACTCACTACTTTCTCTTCCCCGGTTTATTGCCACGTTGAATAATTTCCTTCCAGCCGACGAGACACGCCACGGCATGTCTCTACTCACTTCCCGTATTCCCGTCTTCTCCTCTTCTCAGCCTTAGCCTTAGCCTTAGCCTCGGTCTTAGCCTTATTCATGCATTCTTTCTTTCCTGCATCTCTTTTTCCACCTGGCTCATGATCTTTTCCTGATGGTTGATGGATTCCTGGTGGATGGCCCGGAAAATTTTCGTAATGAAGTCGGGTGAAAGGTTTTTCATCTCACCCTGCTTTATCCGCTTGTTCAGTATCTCATCCCATCGCTTGGTCTGCAGAATGGTAATGTTGTTCTCCTTCTTGTAACGCCCGATCTGTTCAGCCACCTCCATACGTTTCTGGAATGTATTGATGACCATATCGTCATACTTGTCGATCTGAACGCGCAGCTCTTCAATGGTGGCCTGTTGTTCCTTGTCCAGTTTTTCAGTTCTGAGCACCAGCTTATCCAGCATGGTTTTGAGCTCCTCGGGTGTTATCTGCTGTTTGGCATCGCTCCAGGCTTCCTCAGGATTGTGGTGTGATTCGATGATCAGCCCGTCGAAATTGAGGTCCATAGCCTTCTGAGAGATATCGAACAGGTTTTCCCAGTTCCCGCATATGTGGCTGGGGTCCGTGATAATGGGCAGTTCAGAGGTTTTTCGCTTCAGTTCAATAGGTATCTCCCACTGAGGTGGATTTCTGTATATTGAGCTTTCGTAGCTGGAGAAGCCCCTGTGAATGGCAGCAAGCTTGGTTATACCTGCATTGTTGATGCGTTCCACGGCACCAAGCCACAGTTCAACATCCGGGTTGATCGGATTCTTTACCATAATAGGGATATCTACTCCATTCAGTGCATCGGCGATTTCTTGCACTGCAAAAGGATTGGCCGTGGTGCGGGCTCCTATCCACAATATGTCGACTCCGTATTTTAGAGCTTCATAAACGTGTTTAACGTTGGCCACTTCCGTAGCCATATACATACCTGTTTCCTGTTTGGCTTTCTGAAGCCACTTCAGTGCTTTAGCCCCATGCCCTTCGAAGCTCAGCGGCCTCGTACGGGGTTTCCAAATTCCCGCACGAAAGATCTGAACACCGTTCTTTGATAGTTTCCTTGCCGTATCCAGCACTTGCTCTTCTGTTTCGGCACTGCAGGGGCCCGAAATGACCAGGGGCCGTTCTGTTTTCAAGCCCGGTAATGTGAAAGGCTCTAAATTCAGTTTTTCTGCCATAGCTATTTAGTTTATCGTTTGATGAATTCGTGATTTTGCTTCCTGTAAATCTTTTTCATTGCTGCACAGGGAAATGCGCAGATATCTTTTGCCGTTGTCCCCGAAAATAAAGCCCGGTGTGATGAATACATTGGCTTGATGCAGTATTTCTTCGGATAATGTTTCCGCATCCTCTGCCTCATCAGGTATTTTGGCCCATACGAACAAGCCGATGGCATCTTTGGAATAGGTGCAGTTCAGCAGATCAAAAATCTCCCGGACTATGGTGCGTCGCTTCTGATACATGCTGTTCAGCTCCCGGTACCATTCATCCGGCAGGTGCAGGGCTTTAACGGCAGCCTGCTGTACTGCATAAAACATACCTGAGTGCACATTCGAGTTGACTTTCTGCACAGTTTGAATGTATTCATCTTTTCCGCCAAGCATACCTACCCGCCAGCCGGCCATGTTGTGGGATTTGCTGAGCGAATTGAGCTCAATGGCCACTTCTTTCGCACCGTCTGCTTCCAGGATGCTTTGGGGTTTGTCATTTAGTATGAAGCTGTATGGATTGTCGTTACATATCAGAATATGATGTTTGCGGCCAAATTCAACCAGTTTGGCAAACAAATCCCCTGAAGCCGTTGCACCGGTGGGCATATTGGGATAGTTGACCCACATCAGTTTGACATTGGAAAGATCCATTTGTTCCAGTTTTTCAAAGTCGGGTGCCCAGTTGTTTTGCTCATCCAGATCATAGGTCAATATGCTGGTCTCCATAAGCTGGGAAACTGCCTGATAAGTGGGGTATCCGGGATCAGGGATCAGAACCCCGTCACCGTGATTGAGGAAAGCCATGGAGATGTAAAGGATTCCTTCCTTGGAGCCGATAAGCGGCAGGATCTCCCTGTCCGGATTCAGAGTTACGCCATAATACCGTTTATACCATTCCGAAAAGGCGCTACGGAGCTCAGGCAACCCGATATACCCCTTGTAGCCATGCGCATGATTCTTCTCCGATTCCTGTTGAAGGGTTTGAATCACTTCTTCTGAAGGAGGCCTATCCGGACTTCCGATGCCAAGATTCAGCACCGGCTTGCCCTCATCGCCCATCCGTGCAATCTCCTTAAGCTTTTTGGAGAAATAGTACTCTTTGACTGTCTGCAATCGGTCTGCCGGCTTGATAATCATGTTTCAATCCTTTTTAAATGATGGATTTACCGCGTTTGTATTCTCCCAGAATTTCCAGTCCGCTTGTGAACGGGGCAACAGCGCTCAGGGCCTGCTGGTAGCTTTCGTAATCGTCGAATTCCACATCCACATAAAACTGGTATTCCCAATCCTTACCAATAATAGGCAATGACTGGATCTTCGAAAGGTTGATGTGATGGAATGAAAATATGGACAATACCTTCGACAGGCTGCCGATTTTATGGGCCAGGGCAAAGGTCAGGGAAGATTTGTTGACATCTTTTTCTTCCTCATCATCTCCGTTGCGATCCTTTAAAATCAAAAAGCGGGTATAGTTCTTTTTATTGCTCTCTATACCCGCTTTGATAACCTTAAGGTCATATCGTACTGCTGCCTGCTCACTGGATATGGCACCAACACCTTTTAATTCATTGTCTCTAATATGTTTGGCGCTTAATGCTGTATCAGGGCTTTCAATATAACGGATGTTCGGATGCTGTTCGAAGAAATCCTGGCATTGCAGCAGCGCCATGGAATGGGAGTAGACTTCTTTGATGCCATCGATCGTCTGACCGGGTAAGGCTACCAGATTTTGCTTAATACGCAGGTAGATCTCACCGATTATCTTCATATTGGAGTCTTTGAGAAGCTTATAGTTGGGTATGATGCTGCCTGCCACCATGTTTTCGATGGCCATGATGCCATAGTCGGCATGTTGATTGGCCAGGTTCTTAAGCAACTGGCTGAAGGTTTGACCCGGTACTATATCGACATTGTCCTTCCCAAAGTAATGCAAAGCGGCAATTTCGTGGAAAGCTCCATATCCACCCTGAATGGCCACACGAATTGGTTCTGTACTTACCTGTTTCATTTTCTCGTAGTTTAGTTTATACCTCTCATTCAAATGGTCAACTGCCAAAAAAAAACCCGGGAAAGTTCCTCGGGATTTCAATTATAGCTTTTGTCATATCCTATAATATCCATCCCTTTACTCTATAAAAAAATAAAAGTAGTTATTAAAAAAACCGTAAAAGAAAAATGTAAAGGTATGGATGCGCATAGTTCCTGATTTTAATGATTTAAAAAAAATAATCCCGAATTTCTCCGGGATTATTTGTATCTTATCTGTTTGCAATCTATACAAATAATCCCCTTATCTTCCAAAATAAAAGAAGAAATAAAAAAAGGAAATATTTGTATGACTTTGCCGCATGAGCCTTTTCTGTTTTGAGGGTGTAAAAGTAGAAATAATTTTAAAGCCGACCAAACATTTAATAAAATATTTTACATACAACTTATTTTGTATTGGAAGCAAATGTTTTACGTTGCAGCGGGGTTAAACTTACCTGACCCATCAGGCCGGACCCGAAAGGTTCCCATTCCTCTGCGGTAAACAGACCGTCGTCGTCTCTGTTTTCAGGTTTAGAGAAATGATCGATCACATTTCCTTCTCCCCCGGGTGAAGCCCTTTCCACCATCTTTCCGTGCCAGCCCTGAAAAACTGCATAAACATCCCATTCACCGGGAGGAACTTGCCAGATAAGTTTACCGTTTTCGTTCACCTGATCGGTAATATTCACAACATCTTCGGTGTTTGAGTAAGCCATGAGGCACACCAAAGGCAGCTTGCCGGGAAACCGGACCTGTGCCAGTGCAAGTTGCTGAAGGCTGTCGGTCTTGCTTACCGGATACCGGATATCACTAATGTCCGGGTTTTTGCGTACCGCCCTGGCAAGGGGGTTTTGTTCATAGATGATCTTTTGCCGGATATTCTGATCACCGGTAAAATGATATTTTTTATACACCAAACGTTTGCAGGCATGTCTTGGCCCGATCCAGGGCCCGCCAAACGGCCAGCCGGCGGTGTTGGCCATATCTATTCCCAAATCCAGTGAGTCGGCAATATTTAGGGTTTGGTTTCCCTGTTGATCTCAGGCCACCCGACCTCCGGGGAAGGCTTCTGACATCCCCCGGATAACATTGGGATGATAGCCACAACAAGCATTGCATGCTGAATTTTTTGACAGACATTTCTTTTTTTCATAAGGCAGGGCTCATTATTTTGTGTATTTTCGGGCAGAATTTTAATCCTAAAAGTATATAGCACCCTTCTTAATAACAAAAGTGAGTATTTTTAAATACAAATCCAATGTGTTTTGAAAATATATTCGTATTAATCCCCGGATAATGAAGCATGAAGACAATCATAAAAGCATCAAATATTATGTAAAGCGGTTCTTGCTGAATAACCGGGATC
>JBKGZA010000194.1:0-5989 GCA_046545815.1 Bacteroidales bacterium | reverse complement strand
TTGCGTCTCTACTGCCTGCCTTTAGACTCTTCGCTGTTTCCTGTTTCCTGCTTAATGCTTACTGCCTACTTCTTTACTATTTACTGTTTACTGTTTACTGCTGCCTACTTCTTTACTGTCTTCAACTCACACACACAACTATATTTCCCTTTCCCCGTCTTCTCTGTTCTCATTTTTCCGTTTTCCCGTTTTCTCCTCTTCCCTTCTTCTCAAATTCTCACCTCAACTCCCTGCTGCTTCAGATAGTTTTTCAGCTCTACCAGACCTATCTCTTTGTAGTGGAAAATACTTGCAGCCAGTGCTGCGTCTACATGGGTACTGGTAAACACTTCGGAGAAATGCTCCATTTTGCCGGCACCTCCGGAGGCAATAACGGGAATGGACAGAATCTTACTCAGCTCATTCAAAGGCTTCAGGGCATAACCTTCTTTTGCTCCATCATGATCCATTGAGGTAAACAAAATTTCTCCGCAACCCCTTTCTTCTCCCTCTTTGGCCCATTGAAAAAGATTTTTTTCTGTATTGATCCTTCCTCCGTTGATAAATACTTTCCATGCACCGTCTATAAATTTTGCATCAATTGCAAGCGTTACAAACTGGCTGCCAAAATTTTCAGCCATCTGATTGATCAATTCGGGAGAATTGACTGCGGCTGAATTAACCGATATCTTATCTGTTCCTGATTCCAGGAGAATTTCTGCATCTTTAAGCTCATTTATACCTCCTCCAACGGTAAAAGGGATGTTCAGGTTCTCGGCGATCCGACGCACCAAATGAGGCAAAGTTTTACGCTTTTCATGCGATGCCGTTATATCGAGATACACCAATTCATCCGCTCCCTCTCTGGAATACAATTCTCCCAGTTCAACAGGATCACCAACATCTTTTATCTCCTTAAACCTTAAGCCCTTTACGGTTTTACCGCCTTTAACATCCAGACAAGGAATGATTCTTTTTGCTAGCATAATGCTTGGTTTTATTTACAATATATATTCAAAAATTATTCCCGAGGAATGAACTCCCTTAATGCATCAAGGCTGAGTTTTCCTTCATAGAGGGCCTTGCCGATAACGGCAGCATCCACGTGATATTGTCCGAGTTCTCTCAGATCATCCACAGAAGTCACACCACCGCTTGCAATAATCCTGATTTGAGGAAATGTTTCTTTCAGCCTTTTATAAAGCTCCGTATTCACGCCTTTTAGCATTCCATCCCGGCTTATATCCGTACATAAAATCTCTCTCAGACCAACCGGCAGGTACTGTCTGATCAGTTCATCTACCTTCAGATGGGAACCACTCGTCCAGGCATCTACAGCTATTTTATCGTCTCTGACATCTGCAGCTATAATAAATTTTTCCGCGCCGGATTCCACCATCCAGCTCTTGACCGATTCGGGCTCACGAATTGCCAGAGAACCAATGGTTACGTAATCGGCTCCGGCTATCAACACCTCATTAACATCCTGTCTGGAACGGATTCCTCCCCCATAATCGATAACAAGATCAGTTTTCTTTCGCAGTTCAGCCAAGGTCTCCAGATGCATTAGCTTCTTATTTTTTGCACCTTCCAGATCAACCACGTGAAGCCTTTTGAAACCATTTTGCATATAGAGTTTTGCAAGTTCTGCCGGATCATGGGAATACTCTGTCTGCTCATCAAACCTTCCCTGTTTAAGCCTGACACATTTACCCTGCATCAAATCGATGGATGGGATCACTTCTATCATTGCTTTATCCTTGTTTTGGTTGTATTATCACATTGGTTTAATTGACTTGATTGGATGATTTCCATTTAGTCATTGATTGTCATTTATAGTCATTTGTTGTCATGGCAGAAAAAACCTTTTTATACTGGAGTTAAGGGTTATATAGACCCTGTTTTCGACTAGTTCATTCATCCAACTCCATTAAAAAAATTAGTCAATATCTTTTCACCTATAGTTCCGCTCTTTTCCGGATGAAACTGAACGGCAAAAAAATTATCTTTACGGATCGCAGCGCTAAAAAGCCTGGAGTGATAGCTTTTGGCAATGGTAAAATCTGTCATGGGAACATAGTAACTATGGACAAAATAAACAAATGATCCTTCTTCTATGCCCTCAAAAAGAGGAGATTTTATTCCGAATATGCGGTTCCACCCCATATGGGGTACTTTTACATTGCCACGAAATCGTTGCACTTTTGTATCAATCAAACCCAATGTTCTTGCATCCCTTTCTTCTGAACTTTCGCATAAAAGTTGCATCCCCAGACAAATAGCCAATACAGGCTGATCTAGATGCATTATCAGATCATCCAGTCCCCTGTTGCTCAAATATTCCATGGTACTTTTTGCCTCACCCACACCCGGAAAAATCACCCTGTCAGCCTTTTTAATCTTATCATGATCATCTGTAATTTCAGCATCCTGTTGAAGCCTATTCAGGGCAAAATCCACAGAACGGATATTACCTGCATTGTATTTAATGATGACTGTCTTCATTTATAGTTTTCCTTTTGTAGTCGGTAGGTTTACATCATTTACATCTTGTTTAACAGCCATTTTAAGGGCACGGGCAAAGGACTTAAAGACTGCCTCAACTTTATGATGGTCATTTTTGCCTTTGGCGGTGATGTGCATTGTACATCCTGCTTCACGGGCAAAAGCTTCAAAGAAATGTTCAAACATTTCGGTAGGAACCTGACCAACCCGTTCCCGGCTAAACTCAACCTCCCATTCCAGATGACCTCTGCCTGAAAAATCAAGTAGACAGTTGGCTATGCTTTCATCCATAGGCACAGAAAAACCATACCGTTCCAGTCCCTTTTTATTGCCAATCGCCCTGGAAAACGCTTTACCCAATGCCAAAGCTGTATCTTCAATGGTGTGGTGTTCGTCTACCTCAAGATCGCCTTTTACAGTAAGTTCTATATCCATCTTACCATGCCGGGTAAGTTGATCAAGCATGTGATCAAAAAATCCAAGTCCTGTGCGAATATTTGAATGGCCAACACCATCCAGAGATAAAGATCCCTGTATAGAAGTTTCTTCAGTTTCTCTTTTGATCTCTGCTTTCCTTGAATACGACCTCAGATAAGAAAAGATTTCGTCCCAGCTCCCGGCTGTCAATGCACAAAATTCGGCAAGCTCATCAGGAACAGATGGTTCCTTCTCATTGATCTTAATTCCTTTAATATCCATATTCCGGGCCAGCAGGATATCCGTGTCCCTGTCGCCTATTACAAATGAAGCATTCCTGTCAAATTCTCCCTTAAGATAAGATCTAACCATTCCCGTATTGGGTTTGCGATTGGGAGAATTGTCCTCAGGGGATGAAGGATCAATTAAAACCTCTTCAAACTGAATCCCTTCATTGGTCAGGGATTTTAAAAGCTTTTCCTGAACAACCATAAAATTTTGTTCCGGATAAGAAGCTGTACCCAGTCCGTCCTGATTGGAAACCATTACAAGGTGATAATCCAGCAGATGGGTAATTAAATATAAATTTCTGAATACACCGGGTAGAAATTCCATCTTCTCCAGTGAATCCACCTGTTCATCCTCCGGTTCCTTTATAAGTGTTCCATCCCGGTCAATAAAAAGATATTTCTTCATTGCTTCATTTTATTTTTTCAAATTCCCGACACAATTTCATCAATTGATTATTTTCAGAGGGCTTCCCAATGGTTATTCTTACAGATCTCTCGCAGCCAGGTAAATTCGAGCGATCCCGTATGATTACCCTCTTCTCCGCCAGAAATGCTACCAATTTCTCAGGATCAGAAACCCTGACGAGGAAAAAGTTGGCATCGGACGGAAATATATGTTCCACAAAAGTACAGTTTTCAAGAAAATCGATCAACCGATCCTTTTCTTTATTGATCAGGTTTAACTTTTGCTCCATCTGTTTCTGCTTCCTGATTTTTCGCAGGGCAAGCTTCTGTGTGATCCTGCTTACATTATAAGGATACTTTATTTTATTCAGTATAGCAATGATATCAGGAATAGCAAAGGCATACCCCAAACGTATACCTGCCATAGCTCTTGCCTTTGAGAAAGTCTGGAGCACGATTAGATTGGGATATCGGTCCAGGAACGGTAAAAATCCGGGATCACCGGAAAAATCTATATATGCCTCATCAATAATGACCAGACCCTGAAACCCGTCCAGTATCTTTTTTATCTTTTGCTGATCAAGCAGATTGCCTGTTGGATTATTGGGGTTGCAAAGAAAAACAAGTTTGGAATTCCGGTCGGCATTTCTAAAGATGGTATCCACGTCTGGCTGAAAATTCTCAGTAAGTTCAGGTTTTCGGACTTCCACATCATTGATCCTTGCTGCAACTTCATACATGCCGTAGGTAGGCTCCGGAACGATCATATTATCCATGCCCGGATTGCAGAATCCCCGTATTAGCAGATCAATGATTTCATCACTGCCGTTCCCTATAAAAATCTGTTCCCGTCTAACACCTTTGACATCCGCAATTTTCTTCTTAAGCTCCATTTGATAAGGATCGGGGTATCGGTTCAGGGTCTTGCCAAAAGGATTCTCATTGGCATCAAGAAATATATACCCTTCCCCCTGATATTTTTCTCTTGCTGCACTGTAAGGAACCAATTGCTTTACGTTTTTCCTGACCAGGCTCTCAATTTTTAACATAGGCTAACGGCTTTTGTTTTCCAGTCGTACCTCCACAGCCTTACGGTGGGCTTCCAAACCTTCAGCCCGGGCCATTACCATGGTGCTTGCTCCGATATTTTCAAGTCCTTTCCTGGAAGCCCTCTGAAAGGTAATCTTTTTCACAAAAGCATCCAGGTTAACCCCGCTGTGGGATACGGCATAACCATTGGTAGGCAGCACATGATTCGTACCCGAAGTATAATCCCCAAGGCTTTCGGGGGTATAATTGCCAATGAAAACCGAGCCGGAATTGCGCACCTGCTGAGACAGTTCCGTCGCATTTTCAGTAGCCAGTATAAGGTGTTCCGGTGCGTAAAAATTTACCATCTCCATGATCTCTGGTATGTCATCCAATAAAATCAATCTACTGTTTTTTAACGCTTGTTCAGCAACATCTTTTCTGGGCAGATCATTTAACATCTGATCGATCTCGTCCCGGACACCTTCCAGTAATTTTTCACTGGTGCTCAATAAAAAAACCTGACTGTCTGTGCCATGTTCAGCCTGCGACAAAAGATCAGCCGCAATAAAACGGGCAGGAACCTGATCATCTGCAACCACCAATACTTCTGAAGGACCGGCAGGCAGATCAATGGCCACCCCTTCCATGGAAACCAGTTGCTTAGCAAGCGTTACAAAACGGTTGCCCGGACCAAAAATTTTATTTACCCTGAGAATACTTTCCGTACCATAGGCCATAGCGGCAACAGCCTGTGCTCCGCCTACCTTGTAAATCTTATTCACGCCACTTTGCCGGGCAGCGTAAAGAATGGCAGGATGGACACCTCCCTCCTTATCCGGCGGCGTAGTCAGGATAATGTTGTTACATCCCGCAACCCGAGCTGGCACAGCCATCATCAATACGGAAGAAAACAACGGTGCACTGCCGCCGGGTACATATATGCCGATCGAATCAATGGGTACAGGTTTCTGCCAGCAATTCAGACCGCGTATAACCTCCACACTTGTCTCCTCACCTACCTGTGCCGCGTGAAATTTCTCAATATTGGCAGCAGCCATCCGTATTGCTTCTTTAAGAGCATCATCAAGTTTACCGGCGGCTGCATCAATCTCCTCATCGGATACTTTAATATGATCAAGCTGAACCCCGTCCAATGCTTTGGTATACTTTTGCAGGGCAGCATCGCCGTTTTTTTTGACATCCTCAAGTATCTGATTTACACTGTTACGTATTTCCCCCTGATCCTGATCGGGACGTCTCAGCAATGCGCCCCATTCCTGTTGTTTGGGATACTGAATGATCTTCATGGATTTCTTATTTAATACATTACTTTTTATTTTCTTGCATTTTTTGGCAGAAAC
>JBKGZA010000193.1:0-5996 GCA_046545815.1 Bacteroidales bacterium | reverse complement strand
AGTAAACAGTAAGCAGCGAAGAGGCTAAAGGTAGGTAGTAGAGACGCAATGCTTGCGTCTCGGAGATTATAGGCAAGAAAAAGGGAAGACGAGAAAACAGGAAGAAGGGAAATGTAGTTATGAGTTGACAGTAAAGAGACAAGATTTAAGATACAAGAGTTATCAAGAATCAAGAATCAAGAGTCAGGACACCAGAGATAAGACACAAGAAAAAGAGAAGAAACCAGCCAAGAATTAAGACTCAGGAGACAAGAGAAACAATCAATATTCATCAAGAAACTTGCTCTTAGCATTCACCATATCATATGTCTTTTTTGACGTGGGTTTATTTTGTCTCTAGATTCTCCCTGTGTCTTGGCTCTTGATTCTTGATTCTTGTCTCTTGGCTCTTGCCTCTTGATTCTTGTGTCTTAATTCTTGTTCCTAGCTCTTAGCTCTTTTGTCTTTTATTTATGAGCCTTTTCTTTCGCTTTCCCTTTCTTCTTGGATTCTTCAAATTCCTTTTCAGAGAGGTAGCGTTCGGCATCCAGTGCTGCTTTACAGCCTGAACCGGCAGCAGTGACCGCCTGCCGGTAGATGCTGTCCTGAACATCGCCGCAGGCAAAAACGCCTTCGAGGTTGGTTTTGGTGGTACCCGGCTCAGTCTTGATATAACCGGTGTCATCCATGTTCAGATAATCCCTGAATATGTCGGAATTCGGTTTGTGACCGATACCCAGGAAAAAACCGGTTACACTGATGGTATATTCCTCACCGGAATTTTTCACAAGATGCACGCCGTTAACGCCTTCTTCATCACCCAGCACTTCTTTGGTTTGTGAATTCCAGAGAATTTCAATGTTATCGGTATTGAATACCCTCTCCTGCATGATATTGGAAGCCCTCAGTTCATCCCGCCGGTGAATCATATACACTTTATTGCAGATGCCTGACAGATACAGGGCTTCTTCAGCAGCGGTATCGCCACCTCCAACAACGGCGACATCCTGGCCCTTGTAGAAAAATCCGTCGCAGGTGGCACAGGCGGAAACGCCCATTCCTTTAAATTTTTCCTCTGATTCCAGACCGAGATATTTAGCCGAGGCACCGGTGGCAATGATCAGGGCATCGGTCTTGATCGTCTTCTTATTGTCATCAATGGTGATGGTAAAGGGGCGTTCTGACAGATCAGCAGCGGTTGCGATACCAAAGCGTATATCTGTACCAAAACGCTCCGCCTGCTTCTTAAAGTCTTCCATCATCTGAGGTCCCTGAACACCTTCCGGGTAGCCCGGATAATTTTCTACATCGGTGGTGGTGGTCAATTGTCCTCCCGGCTCCAGGCCTTCGTACATCACAGGTTGAAGATTGGCCCGGGCTGCATAGATGGCAGCCGTATAACCTGCCGGACCGGATCCTATGATAAGCACCTTAACTCTTTCCTCTTCACCGTCGATGGATTCTGTCTGATTGTCCTGTTCAAGGTTCTCCAGTTTTTTGAATAACGCCATAATATTTAATCTTTTATAATTTAAAAATGATTTTTAACAACATATCTATATAAGTAGATTTAATTTTGACAAAGTTAACAATAATTATGCCAATGGTAAAATATGAATCCTCTGATAGGTTAACAGATAACCCTTTATCAAAAAAAACGGGAAAAATCACCTGACAACTTTTTAATAAATTTTTTATAAATTTGTTATAACAACACACAAAGTAATACTCCATGAAAAGAACGTATAAATATTTCCTGCTACTGATAGCCGTTTTTATGACATCGGCTACTATAATGCTCGCACAGGAAAATGATCTTCAACAACTTGGTTTTGAAAACCCGATAGTAACAAAAGGAGGCAAAAGTTCCATTGTCAGTCATGCCGAATCGGCGGTTATTATTCCCGGTGAAACCCATGACGCTCTTTGGGTGCATCCGGAACTGATGACCATACCCGGAGATCCCGTTATCATTGAAATGCGGGCAAGAACAACTGACCGCCGTGGCGGTGACAGACACAGGGCTTGGCATTACTTTCAAACCAAAGACTATTTTAACACCTTGCAACCCATCGACCAACCAACGGATTCAATCTGGGAAAGAAAAGATTTATCACTTGATGACCTAGCCCTTTCAGAAACATCAGTAGAAATGCCTTCACAACTCGGACATACATGGGGTTCCGCATTTGTTTACCTGAATCCAAAGACAATCCTTCAGGCATTTACCACCAGCGATGGCTCCCGCAACAGTGTGCAATCCCTTATAGCAGAGTATAAAAATGGCAACCTTGTTCCAAAGCACATCTCCAATTCCTTCACCATTAATACGGGACGCGGACTATATGAACCACACATTGCCTCTTATAAAAACAATTATTACATGACGGCAAGAGCTGAGGACGGGAAGGGATACATCATGAAAAGTGAAGATATGGGCCGTACCTGGAGTAAGCCCAAGCCCTGGAGCTGGGAAAATGGGGACACAATTCCAATGAATCAGACGATGACCAAACTGCTTTCTCATTCGGACGGACTCACTTTGGTATACACGCGTATTCGCAAAGACAATGATAACGTGTTCCGGAACCGCGCACCGCTTCATATCGCTGATGTTGATCACAAAACATTGTCATTGAAGCGATCAACAGAAAGAATAATCGTGCCAAACCGCTCAGAAAAAGAATCCGGTTTGCCCGTGGGTAACTTTTGGGTATGGCCAATCAACCAAAAAGAAAGCTATGTGATAGTGGCTGAATGGCCCCGCGATGGCAGGCAAGAAAACGGTGATATCTGGCTTGTCAAAATTCACTGGAGACACTCCAATCAAAAAATGACTCCCAATGGTCGGGAAAAGGTTACTTTGAAATAAAGACCAAAATACATCAATCGCTTAGCGAGGAAATTATGGTAGGGCAATATCTCCAAAAACAAGGAGGAGGTAGCAAAACGACGGCGCACTCCATAGTTATTTATTCAACCGGACGCCGGATTAAGGGATGCGCGTGGACTGTTTGTGGAGATAAAAAAATCGTACCATAAATTATAATTCGTGGTACGATTTTTTATATATTTGCGTTCTGATAAACGGTGTCGTCAAAAAAACGACACCAAAACACTCGGGATGTAGCTCAGCACGGTTAGAGTACGTGTCTGGGGGACACGGGGCCGCCAGTTCGAATCTGGCCATCCCGACAAAGTATAAAAAGCCTTTCCGCTGAAAACGGGAAGGCTTTTCTGTTGGGTTTTTTCTGAGCTATATATAATATAAATAATAACTATTGGTTACGTTGGCCATCTGGGTTCCAAACTGGTGTATCAGCAATCGGCTGCGGTCTATCAACCCTCAGAAGATTGCTCTGAGTTTGAATAAACAAAGTATTAAAAAATCCCTGGAGACTCTTTCAAATCTCTTTGACTTGATGGAAAAATACTACAATTAACCTATAAGCAGAATACCAATGAAAATTGCAATCTGCCGTAATGCACGGAATTAAGATAGCTATCTTAATTAGAGTCTGTCTATAAAGTCAAGAAATCTGCGTTACTCTTCTAAATGGTCTCTGTGGTTCTCCGTGTTTACTCTCTGTGAACTCTGTGGTTCAAATACATAATATTAACCACAAAGAACACAGAGGAAGTCACTGAGAGCACAGAGGACTTTATGGACAGAGTCTAATTATGCATATTCATCCCTTGGAAGCTCATTCAAATAGGCAGACAACTCCTTTCTTTGTTTGGTGATGGGTATACTGCCTGAGCGAACAAACTGAAGAATGCCAAAAGGCTCTAAAAGGTCATAGATTTTTTCTGTATCTTCCACGTGGCCTGTTTTTTCTATGACCACAAAATCGCTCTGGACATCCACCATCCGGGCATCGTATTCGCGGAGCAACTGTTCCAGATTTTGCTCAATAGCTGTTTTAAGGGGTATTTTATAAAGGGCTATTTCCCGGGAAACAACTTCATCGTTCGTATAATATTCGGCCCGCATCACTTCAGAAACTTTCTCTATCTGGGCCACTACTTTTTCTACCTGGTCCGGGGTTTCCTTGACCACGATGTTAAAACGGTGGATACCCTTTACTTCAGTGGAAGAAACCGTAAGGCTTTCAATATTGATATGCCTGCGGGTGAAGACGATGGTGATGCGGTTAAGCAAACCGATATGGTTCTCAGAAAATGCGATTATGGTAAACAATTCTTTCATGGTTATTTAAAGCTTTTGAGGTTATTGGTCTTCATGAAGTACGATTTCATCAACGGCCTTTCCGGGATAGATCATCGGGAATACATTGGCTTCTTTCTCGATGCTTACTTCCAGCAGATATGGCCCTTCATGGGAAAACATTTCTTCTATAGTATTATCCAGTTGATCGCGTTCACGGACCCATTTGCTCTTTATGCCGAACGATTTTGCCATCATGGGAAAGTCCGGAGTTGGCATGGTCGTTTGGGCATAACGCTTGTCGTTGAACAGATTCTGCCACTGACGGACCATACCCAGGAAATTGTTATTGAAAATAATGATTTTAACAGGTAGCTGATATTGTACCACCGTGCCCAGCTCCTGGGCGGTCATCTGGAATCCGCCGTCTCCGGTGAATAGTACCACTGTTTTGTCGGGCTTTCCTACCTGTGCTCCCACAGCGGCAGGCAGTCCAAAGCCCATGGTACCAAGCCCTCCTGAAGTGATCAGCGTATTAGGATTTTTGAATCCATAATAGCGGGCTGCCATCATCTGGTTTTGTCCGACATCGGTAACAACAATGGCTTCCCTTTTAGTGAGTTGTGAAACTTTGCTGATCACCTCACCTGCCCTTAAATGACCATTTTCAGGATAAAGCTCGGGGGCAATCACTTTTTCTTTTTCCATTTCATTCAGCCTCTCGAATTCCTGGCGCCATTCAGAGTTGCAGATATAGTATTGTGCCGGTACGATCTGCTGCAAAAAATCTTTGATATCAGCATTAATGGCCAGATCGGCCTTCACGTTCTTATTCAGTTCGGCTTTGTCAATATCAATATGAATGATTTTGGCATTGGGTGCGTATCGGCTAATATCACCCGTAACACGGTCATCGAAGCGCATTCCCGCAGCTATGATCAAATCTGCCTCGTTGGTGAGCTTATTGGGCGCATAATTGCCATGCATCCCCAACATACCGACAAAACAAGGATGTTTTTCATCAATGACTGATTTGCCCAACAGGGTCACTGCCGTGGGTATTTTGGTTTTATCCACAAACTCCATCAATTCATCCCGCGCGTTGGCAATCAATATTCCGTGTCCGGCAAGCAAGATGGGTTTTTTTGACTGGCTCATCATGTCAATAGCCTGTTGAACCTTGTTTTTATCAAGCGTAGGTTTGGGATTATAAGATCGAATGGACTTAATTCTTTTATAGTGGAAATCGAATTCCTGTATCTGTGCATCTTTGGTTATATCCAGCAAAACAGGTCCGGGCCTGCCGGATTTGGCAAAATAAAATGCTTTGGCTATTGCCTCAGGAATTTTTTCAGCCAAAGTAATCTGATAATTCCATTTGGTGACCGGCATGGAGAGACTAATCATATCGGTTTCCTGGAAAGCATCGGTACCCAGTAAACCGGATGGCACCTGGGCAGTAATGAAAACAACAGGAATGGAATCGAGGTTTGCATTGGTAATGCCTGTCATCAGGTTGGTGGCTCCAGGGCCTGAAGTGGCAAAACAAACGCCCGGTTTGCCCGTGACCTGGGCATAGGCCTGGGCAGCATGTGCCGCACCCTGTTCATGCCGCACAAGAATGTGGTTCAGCAAATCATGCTTGTCATACATCTTATCGTACATGGGCATGATGGCACCACCGGGGTAACCGAATATCGTATCAACCTCTTCCCTGATCAGTGACAGGAGAAGCGCTTCTGCGCCGGTAACTCTGGTTTTCTCTTCCATCTTTTCTTTGTATTTAAATTTTTATTGAGTTCGGTATAAAAAGCTGTATTTTGGCTGGTAAGGCGCTAAGCGGCTCCAT
>JBKGZA010000192.1:0-6121 GCA_046545815.1 Bacteroidales bacterium | reverse complement strand
ATAACGATGATTATTATTTTTTCAGGGAATTTGAAGACCTTATAGCCAATCTTTCAGACGATTCATTAAACCAGGAGGTCACTTTTGATATTCCCCGGGGGAGTTATAATCCCATTAAAATCACATTGCACACGAACCGGCCGGATAGTTTACCGGCCCTGCAATTAAGGGGTAAATGGAAAAGACAAAAGAACAGAGGTGGACCCGGTAATCAGGGACCTGAAGAAATACCGGTAGAATTCAATCTTTTTCAAGAGATTGAAGCACTTAGGCCATTTACAGTAAAAAATAAAACAGATGACCAACAAATCGTATTTGACGGAGACAACTGGAATACTTTGGAAATAAGAATTAATTTGGCTGAATCGTTTAGCCAAGATATTGGTGATATTCTTGATGGGGCAAAAATTCAGGGGCAGGGTAATAAACAAAAAATCATTATATCACCAGATTACAATGAAGGAATACATTCTAACCTTGAATACAGGGTGGAAAGGTCAATCAAGGCTGTGATCAAATAGCAACATTATAATGGAGGAACGGGATTTATACAGTGACTCTGAACTGATTCAGGGTTGCAGAAATAATGACAGGAAGTACCAGGAACTGCTGTACAGAAAATTTGCCAAAAAAATGTATGGCATCTGCATGAGTTATGCAAAAGACAGGAGCATGGCTCAGGAAATCCTTCAGGATGGATTTGTGAAGGTATTCAAAAAAATCGATACGTTCAAAGAAGAAGGTTCTCTGGAGGGATGGATCAGAAGGATCATAACCAATACTGCGCTGGATTATCTCAGGCAGAAGTCAAAGTTGTATGAGTTCATTGACGACAACAGAGAAGTGGAGGAAGAAAGGCTGGACAATTCCATACTGGAAAAAATCAATGCGGATGGCATTTTCAACATGATCAAACAGTTGCCTGAAGGGGCAAAAGCTGTATTCAACCTTTACGCAGTGGAAGGGTATTCACACAAAGAAATAGCTGAAAAGCTGGAAATTACAGAGGGCACTTCCAAGTCACAGTTCAAAAGGGCGAGAAGCCTGCTGAAAACATTGTTGAGGGATCTTTATTAGAAAACCATGAAAGACAAAGAACTTTACAAGTGGTACAAAAGGATGATCGAGAACAATGCCGGGCATCCTCCCGAAAGCGTGTGGGAGGAAATAGAGCGTGGATTGGACCGGGATCTCTTCAACTGGTATAAAGAAAAAACAGAAAACAACGGGGAAGAACCTCCCGGGCAAATCTGGGAAAATATAGAAAATCAGCTTGATAACAAGCTATACCAGTGGTATGGTCAGGGTATAACCCAAAATGCGGAAGAGCCGACGGAAGCAGTTTGGGACAACATCCAGGACGAGCTGGATATTGACGACACCTGGAAACAGATTTCAAAGAAGCTGGATCAAAAACAGACAAAACGTCGAAACCTTGTGATTTATGCTGCTGCAGCAGCACTGCTGGCTTTTCTGGTGCTCCGGGTATTCTCCCCGCTTGAAAACGATTTACCCTTTTCGGAATCACAGCAGGAATATGTTTCCAAACAGGACGATGCAGACCGGGCTGGACCAGGAAAAGATGAGGTACCTGCTGCCGATTCGGCGGCCGAATCAGAGGAACATATGGCCGACGGTGATATTGAGCCTTCCCCCAGAGAACGCGGAAGCCGTACTTCAGAAAAGCATGAAGCCACTGAAGAAGCCGATGAGGAAGAACCGGCCCGGGAACAGCAACTGCTGGCAAGGACTGAACAGCTTTCAATACAGAAAGTGAACCCGGCCGGGATACAACTTGAAGTGGATACAGATGCAAGTCTCATGAACACATCCCGCCGCATGCCTGCTGCTTCAATTTCCGGAGAACCAGAAACAACATCGCAGCGCAAGATTGACTATTATATGGGGATGACCGGGGAAGTCGGTCAATCCTGGTTGTTGAGCCAGAAAACATTATACAGCATACAGAAATCTCCTTACAGCTCTGCTTCCCCAAACCAGGGGCAGTCAATCGGTATTGTCGGTGGTATAAACTTAAACGACCGTTTATCGCTGCAACTGGAAGGTTTTATCCAAAACGAAAGCGGCCAGCGATATAAAGAATATACCGACGGACAGGTGATCAGCAACCAAATCACGCTGGATTACACTTCGCTGAATCTCCTCGGAAGATATGAATTGTTTGGGAGCAATGTTCAGGTACCCCTCTCCCACCATGCTGTTGTGGGATTCTATGGCGGTTATCTGAAAAATGCACGCCAGGAACTGGACGGCAACAGCGAGAACCTACGCCAGGCTTATAAAAATTATGACCTCGGCATGGTGCTTGGCTATGAACTCGACGCCCAACTTGCCCCGAATTTTATTATTTCCACAGGGTTTCGCCTTGATCCCGGAATCATAAACATCTACGAAGGTATGCCCAACCTACCGGCAGATTTTAACAAAACCTACAGCTCTTCAGTTAATCTGAATATATCCGTTAAATATAACCTTCCCCATTAAAATATAATTGGTCCGTGTGCAAAATACCACTTTCTTTATCTTTGCGGCCTTCGCGAGAAATATTTTCCGGAAATCAATTCCAAAGCACGAACCTCACTCCTGTAAGGATGACTCTGCTTTAAGATGTAATTAGCGATTGTGGTAATTAAAAATATGGTCAAAATTTGGTGCATATTGATAAAAAAAAGCCCTCCTCGCCGGATTTTTCAAAGAAATAATTTTTTTTTCATACCCATTCCCACCTTTTATCCTTTTGGTTCGTCTTACAAATGAAATTCAACAAATAAATACCATGAAAATTAAAGTTTCTATATTCATTGCATTGATTGCACTCTTTGCAGCCTTCACCGGTTGCGAGGAAGAAGGTGAAAACCTTGGGCAATCCGGAACAGTTAAGCTGTCTTTAACCGACGCGCCGGTTGATGACGCAAATATCACAGGCGTATATATCACCATTACAGGAATACAATATCACAAACAGCAAAAAGACTGGGAAACTATTGAATTTGAAGAGCCTCAGACGCACAACCTGTTGGAACTGCAGGACAGCATCAGCGTATTGCTGGGCGATTTTGAGATGGAAGCCGGTCAGTACAATCAACTGCGTTTCATGCTGGACGCTGCTGAGAGGGGTCAGGGACAAGGCCAGGGTCAGGGCCGGAATATAGGTGGACCTCAGGCTACTCCCGGATGTTATATTGAATATGAAAATGGCGACACGGAGAGCTTATTTGTACCCAGTGGCGGACAAACCGGTTATAAAGCAATCGGTGCATTCAGAGTGCCTTCGAATGGCACGGTGGAACTTACAGCCGATTTTGATGCAAGAAAATCTGTCGTGAAAGCCGGAAAAAGCGGAATGTATATCCTTAAGCCAACCATCCGGCTGATCACCGATAACGAGGCAGGAGCCATTGCAGGCGCAGTATCCAATATACCGGAAGATGCAGGCGATATTACCATCTATGCTTATGAAGATGGAGAATACACTGATGAAGAAGCAGCAGAGCCTGCTGATGAGGAAAACCGGTTCCCGAATGCCGTCTCCAGCAGCAAAGTTTGTGAAGAAAATCGGTACAGGCTTTCCTGGCTGGCTCCAATGGTCTATGATCTGATTGTAGTCCACTCCGACAATGGTGAATTCATTGAAGTCCTCGGCATTTTAGAAGATGTAGAGGTAACAGGTCGCAAGACAGAAAATCAACCGATAGATATTGAAGAGCTTTCCTCTCTATAAACCCGTATCCTCGAAAAAACCGGGGCATCGATTGATGTCCCGGTTTTTTGTTTTTCATACCCTTTATGTTATCAATTATCAATATATCCTGGATCATTATTACCCCTGCTTTAGCTGCAAACAAATTTTCATAACCTGAGGATAGGTCTCTTTCTCAAAGTTAAGCAATTGAAGTGTAGCAAAACTTTGCTGATAAAACAAAGTTATTGGTAGTGGTAACACACATAAGGTAAAAATTTTCCATTTTCATTCCCACCCTTTGATCTATATCCACGTCTTTCTTAAAAGAATTACCAACAAACCATAAATATTAAACGTTATGAAAACAAAAATTTCAATTCTCAGTGCTTTAATCGTGCTTTTCGCATTATTTTCAGGATGCGAAGAAGAAGACTCCGGAGAAACCGGAACGGTGGCGCTTTCTATTACCGATGCGCCGATTGATAATGACAACATTGAAGGCGTTTGGATCAAAGTGAACGGCCTGGAGTATCATACTCAGGATAGTGGATGGAAAACTTTTGAAGGCTACGAAGGCCCGAAGGAATTCAATCTGCTTGATCTAACCGACGGAGTGAAAGAAATGCT
Organism: Bacteroidales bacterium; assembly: GCA_046545815.1. Lineage (GTDB taxonomy): Bacteria > Bacteroidota > Bacteroidia > Bacteroidales > UBA12077 > JAGXLC01. The sequence goes on along the minus strand of JBKGZA010000192.1, from coordinate 1,791 downwards.
CGGAACATTTGAGATGGAAGCAGGCCAGTACAACCAGTTGCGCTTTATGCTGGAGATTCCTGAAAGAGGCCAGAGCACTCCTTCCAATCCCGGGACTTACCTGGAATTTGAAGACGGCAGCGAAGAACCCTTGTTCGTTCCAAGTGGCGGAGAAACCGGTTACAAAGCAGTTGGCCCTTTCCAGGTTCCTTCTAATGGAACGGTTGAGCTCACGGCCGACTGGGATGCGCGGAAAGCTGTTGTGAAAGCAGGAGCCACAGACATCTATATCCTTCGTCCAACTATCCGGCTCATTGCTGAAAACGAAGCGGGAAGCATTGACGGCGGAATCAGTGAAATCCCGGATGATGCCAGCGACATTGCCGTTTATGCCTACGAAGATATTGATGATGACGGAGATATTGATGATGAAGCAGCCGAACCAACAGATGAGGAAAACCGTTTCCCCAATGCTGTTACCAGCGACGTGGCAGATGAAGAGGGCAATTACCAGTTAAATTGGCTGGCACCCAACTCTTACGACTTGGTTGTTGTCAAACATGTAAATGGCGAATTCGACCAGGTACTTGGAATTGTGGAAGATGTAGAAGTAGAAAGCAAAGGCACAGAAAATGTTCCCATAGACATTTCAGAGCTATAGATTTTTCCACCCAGTAAATCCGTTTCCTCAAAACCCGGGGCATCACTGGATGCTCCGGTTTTTTTCTCCAATACAGGATTCAACTCCGCGATCAGTTATTCTAAGCTGATCACCAATTTCTGCGAGTTAACGCTCTGATAGTTGTTTGAAACGGTGTCTCACTTTCCCTGCTCAAACCAAAATTTTCATCGGACAGAATGCAGTGGCCTGAGAGGGTCAATTCCCATGGCCGGCATACGGGGCCCTTCTCGCGTTTTATCTTAAGCTGTGCAGGCGACTTTCAATAAAAGTAATGAGACCTGCTTTCACCCGCCTCGCCGATGCTTCAATTTGTACAAGGACGTTAGCATTATCTGCGTATCCTACAAAACGATGGTTTCGGCTCTAATCCATTTCATCTAAAACAATGTCCGGGAGCATCGGAGATAGCGGACTTCAGTTGGAAGATGGAAAAAATGCAGGAAGGCGTGAGTTTATAGAGTCTATTAAATCAAAAAGAACCCTCACCACCCTTCATTGCATTTTAAAAAGGTCGGAAAATTCTGGTCCATCAGAATTTCACTCAGAGAAATTAAACTAAATGTCAATTATATTCGTTAAATTTGTAATAGATAAAACAGGTCAATTATGGATGTTAAAGAACTAAGAGCCGACTTGCACAACATGATCGATAAAATTTCTGATCGCGATGTATTAAACGCAATAAAGACTCTTTTGATGGGGAAGGTAGAAACAAAAGCTGATTGGTGGGATACCATAAGTGAGGAAGAACGGGCAGAAATAGAACAAGGCATTGCAGAAGCTGACAGAGGTGAAGTTACGCCCCATGAAGAAGTCATGGAAAAATACAAAAAATGGCTGTAAGACTTGTTTGAACCAAACGAGCTATTCAGGGTTACGATCGTATTGTCAAATACTTAGAAAAGGAATGGAGTGAAAAAGAAGTAAGACATTTTGTACAAGAGACCAAACACTTCTTTGATCTTCTGAAAGAAAACCCTTACATGCTGGAGCCTACCGATGAACATAAAAATCTATACCGAGGCCCGATTAACAGGTTAACCCTACTTACCTATCGTTATAAGCCAAGAAAGAAGGAAATCATTTTGGTCAATATCAGTGAAACAAGAAAAAAACCATTGAAATAAGAG
>JBKGZA010000191.1:0-6156 GCA_046545815.1 Bacteroidales bacterium | reverse complement strand
CAACTGGAATTTGATCGGTAGTTGCAGTATTGTCACCGAAGAAAAATTCAGTGAATTTGAATTAAAACTGGATTTCAGAATGACAGAAAGCGCCAACAGCGGTATCAAATATTATCTCGTGGATGACAGTGTCAATCTTGGACTGGAATATCAGATTCTGGATAACGAGGGCCACTCTGATATCAACGAAGGATCGAACCACTCTTTATCCTCCCTTTATGAAATGATTCCGGCCGAAGGCAAAGAGACCAAACCCATTGGAGAATGGAATGAAGCCCGTATCATTTCTCAAGACAATCATGTGGAACACTGGCTCAATGGAAAGAAAGTACTGGAATTTAACCGAGGCAGCGAACGCTTCAGAAAACTTGTAAAAGAAAGTAAGTATCCGGTCAGACACCAGGATGAGCGCTTTGGCGAAACCGATAAAACTCCTCTCCTGCTTCAGGATCACGGAGACAGGGTATCTTTCAGGAATATCAAGATCAAAAGACTGGATTAATATAATAATTAAAATTTAATTGGCTTATGAAAAGAGTTTTTATTTCTATAATTTTATTCTTTATAAGTTATATCGCGGTAGCTCAACATCAGGTAACCGGAACTGTTACGGATGGTGAAAAAGGAGAACCTCTTGTCGGTGTTACCGTACAGGTAAAAGGTGCAAATCGTGGCACGGTTACCCAGTCCGATGGCTCTTTTAAACTGAATGTTTCCAGTTTGGATATCACCTTGCGGTTTTCCTTTGTGGGTTATCAAAGTCGGGAAATTCCGCTGAGGGGTCGTAGTGACCTTGATATAACCCTCAGCAAGAAGATCCAGGAAATGGATGAAGTAGTTGTAACCAGCATGCGCAAACCCACGCTTCTCGAAAATACCCCTGAACCCATAAGTGTTATTGATGGAGATGAAATACAGGCGATGAATGTCAAGTCAACGGGAGAAGCGCTTCAGTATCTTACCGGTATCAGTGTGGTATCGGGAACAGGAAGTGGTCTTCCTAAAAGAAGCGTGCTGAGTATGAACGGCTTTCCGGCAGGTTATAATCTTGTCTTAGTCGATGGTATCAGACTCTTGAGTGACCATATCCATAGTGGTCAGAATGTGGATTTGATCCCGCCTGAAAACATTGCAAAAATTGAATACCTGAAAGGAGCTTCCTCATCTCAATATGGCAGTGATGCCATGGGCGGTATAGTCAATGTCATAACCAAAAAGAAAAGTGAACAACCCCAAACTTCCTTCTTCTCTTCCTATGGAAATTATAATACATTTTCCTCCGGTATGTCAGTGAGGACTCCTGTCAATCCCTCAGTTAACAGTTCTTCATTTATTAAATGGGAACAGTCTGACGGTACTCCGCTTTTGGCCCCTGAACACCGGATTGGTAATATGGGATATGAAAAATTGTCTCTTATAAACAGTACGAATTTCGAGTTATCAGATCAATCTTCCTTCGAGACATCAGTATATTTTATTCAAAACCGGACAGACTGGTTCGGAGAAAAAAAATACAGCCGGCTTTTTGTCCCGAATATTAAATTTCAGTCTCAACTTTCACAAAATCTGGATATCACTTCCGGTGTGAATTACTCCAGGTGGCGTGCTGAAGTGAGCAACGAGAAGAACGACCTGTTTCATCCGGAAATGTATTTGTCATGGGAAGGATGGAAAAATAACCGGCTGATGGCCGGATGGGATTATAGGTATCAGGAGTTCAAAAGATCCAGTGTTCCCGGGAAAAGCCAGCAAATGTTCGGTATGTTCCTTCAGGATGAATACCGATTGGATATGTTTTCCGTATTTTCCGCACTTCGTTTTGACAAGGTGGAAAATATCAAAGGTGTTTTTTCTCCTAAATTAGCTGTTTTATATAACCCTGTTGGCTTTTTAAAGATTCGTGGCTCTTTTGGTAAAGGATTTAGTGCGCCATCCTTGCAGGAACTTTATGAGAAAGGTGCAGGCCATGGAGGCCGGGCCTATCGTTTTGGAAATGAAAACTTAAAACCCGAATATAGTTACTCTTCAACGCTGAATACCGAATTTCAAATCCATAATAATTTGGAATTATATTTATATGGATATTACAGCAAGATTGACAATATGATCACCCCGGTATATGATGGACCATGGAAAGAAGATCCCACCAAATACAAATGGGTAAGATCCAATATCTACGAAGCAAAAATATTTGGGTATGAAGCCTCGGTTCTTTGGCAACTCGCTGATTGGGGAAGATTTAAGACAGGTTATACCTATACGGAAAATGAAAACACTTCCACCAATGATCAACTTCCTTATTACCCAGGCAGTTCATTGTTTGGACGATTCATGTATAATTTCAGGATTTCAGAGAATGTTAATGCCAATGGATTTATAAGCTTAAAAGTTGTAAGGGACAGAAGTTCATGGAGCTGGAAGCCTACGAAGAATGTAGCCCCTGATAATATGGAAGGACATATCACTGAACTGAAAGACTATGAATTAATGAATGCCGGAATAGGTTTTCAATTTAGAAATCATTATGAACTTAATCTGAAAATTCAGAATATTCTGAGTCAGAACATAGAACGCCTGGATGATCTTTATACTGTAATAAAAGGAGAGCCGGTATTCGAGGGGGGCTTTAAATATCATTTCTGAACAATGAAAAACACCACATTACTACTTACAAGTTTATACTCTATTGGGGCATTGGCATCCTGCCAGCCGGAAGAAACAAAAAACGAATTTCCCAATATTGTCATCGTTTTTGCTGATGATATAAGATATGGTGATGTTTCCGGGTTAAATCCGGAGGCAAGAACCTACACTCCTGCCATTAATGGCCTAATTGAGGACGGACTCACATTTACAGAAGCACATGCAAGTGCATCCGTGAGCACCCCTTCACGATACGGCCTGCTAACCGGACGTTATGCTTTCCGCAACAAAATAGACGGTGGTAATGTGAATGGATTTGGACCTTCTGTATTCCAACCGGATCGAAAAACAATTGCCCATTTGCTGAATGATGCAGGTTACACCACAGCCTGTGTGTGCATTCGTAGCATACCAAAAATCCTTCGCAGATTCAGGTATATGGAGCTGGGTAAAAAAATTGAACCGAATGTTGAGTGGCTTAAAATTTAATTTATTTTTGAGAAATATGAGGCTAGTCCTACTAAATTCACAGTATAAATCCAAAAATTCATTTAAATGAAGCATTTAATATCCTTAACCAAAATCCTGATTTATTTATTGATATTGGGTACATACGCCTGTACTTCTAATACCAGGGAATTAACAATCGACGATCCGAATAGTGAACTCTCGGAAACACAAGCCCCGGTATCACTGAATGTCCAGTTGAACGATGCGTTAGCTTCTGCCGGGGATCGGGCGAGTTTGGGAATTTTAGATGGTTCAGCAAGTGGCGATGAAAATATGATACCGGCCCAATTAGATGAAACAAGCGGGGATGGAACTTCAAAGATAGTCCTGTTAATGCCGGGGCAAAAATCCGGTTCATCCACTTTCACATTGACGAAAAGTGCAGCTCCGGCGTCCTTGCTTATGGTTCCCCAAAAGATGTGGAGGAAAAAGTGTTGGAACTGCTGAAAATCTATGAAGATTCTCCGCGATTTATTATGAACGCCGGATGTGCCATACCCCCGGAAACCCCGGAAGAAAATATATACAAAATGGTCGAAGTGACCAGGAATTATTGAGGTGCAAAAGCGGCAACAAATATTTAAAAAAAATCTTCATAATATTTGCTTATTGAAATTTTAAGGTTCCGAAAAATTCAGGAAGGTGAAAATCCGGTTCAGGATGATCCACGAATGACCAGGTAACAAAATGCGGATTGGATCCTTTTTCGGCAATTTTATAGAAATTGGCCCTCCAGGTTGTCCCTTCTTTGGGATAGGTTATGGGTGAATACTTCTCGAGTATTGAAATGGGAATCCTGTATTCAACCGTCCATGTCACGGGTTCAGTTATCTCAGGATCAACAACAGAAGGCAGAGAATGGGCAATTTCTATTTCTTTAATGTCATCAACATCCAAAACTCTAAATTCTTTTCTGGGAATCACGTGATACTGCATTAGCGGAGTCCCGCCGCAATTGATCTCAAGGTTAAAATATCTTTCAGGATTAGAAATATCCGGTGAAAAGAAAAGCTCCACGGCGGACTCTTCATATACGGGTCCGTTATAGTTTTGCTCCGTACAACGCACAAAGCAATCTTCTACATGAAATATTACATAAAGATTTTGCTCGTCATACATCATCCTGGCTTTCGTTGAAGGTTTAAATTCAGGAACAGCACCCATGTAATTGTTAATTTCAATAGCTTCGATTTTTTGCCATTGTGGTTTATTCCAATTGCCATCAATGTTGATAGGCTTTTCTGCTTTTTTTATTTGGTATATTTTGGTGTTTTCCATATCCTTAATTTCTAAAGTTTGATAAATATACTTAAAAAAATTACAATTAAAAATCTTCTACCTACTGCTTTGCAGGAGTCTTTCTAAGAATCCAATCATAATCTTATAAATTGCTGATATTCTGAAACCAACTGTACTCATCAAGAAATAAGTTGGAAAAAATCAATGACAATGTCTATGATTAACTCCCAACTTGGACAGGCCAAAACCAAGCAGGATATCTATAAATTAAAATAATATCTCAATTTTTGGCTTATCCAAGTTGTTTTGCACTAAATTTACGGTTAAATTTACCTCAAATGAAACACAAAACGAAAGCATTACCAATCATTCTTGCAATCCTGCTTTACACTTCCTGTCAGGTAAAGGTTGAAAAAACCGGTTTTAACGAGCCTGAGAACCCCGATACGGTCTCAGCCAGTGTATGGGAAAACGTTGATCAAGGTTTTCATGCTGCATTTGGCAGTACTGACAAGCGATACAATCATCATTTACCTCCCTCCCATGAACCGGCAGAAACATGGAATGGTTCCGCCTGGAAAGGGGAACGGATAAACGTTCAATTGATGCTGTGGAGCGCAAATCCAGTCGAAAACATAGAGGTTAAACCTTTGAAACTTTCTGGATCCAACGGTGGAAAGATCTCTGAGGACAATATCCGCATACATCCGGTCAGGTATGTCCTTACCGATAAATTCCTGAACGGATGTGGCAGAAGAGATAAGGATACCATTCCGGCCTCTCTTGCTGCTGATATGCTGGAGAACAACCAGTCCTTTAACCTGAAAGCTAAAACACTCCGTCCTGTTTGGATTACTGTTGATATCCCTCCAGAAACCGATCCGGGAAGTTATGAAGGAGTCATCCATGTATCCTGCAAGGGTGGAGATAATAAAGAATTGCCCTTGAATCTGGATGTATTGGATCTTACCCTGCCCGCTCCCAATCAATGGAAATTTCACCTTGATTTATGGCAGAATCCTTTTGCCGTAGCCCGTTGGCACGAGGTTGAGCTGTGGTCTGATAAACATATGGAACTGTTGAAACCTTACCTTGAGATGCTTGCCAATGCAGGACAGAAATGTATTACCACGAGCATATTGCACCGTCCCTGGGGCGGACAGACCTATGATCCTTTCCAATCCATGATCAAGTGGACCCATCTGGGCAACGGAGAATGGGAATATGACTATTCTGTCTTCGACCGTTGGGTTAACCTGGCAATGGACGCGGGAATTACGGACCAGATAAGCTGCTATTCAATGGTACCCTGGGGAAACCAGGTACGCTACTATGATGAGGATTCGTCAAAATACGTGACAGTGGAGGTAAAACCCGGGTCTGAAGAATACACAGACATCTGGAAGCCCTTCCTGGTTCATTTCAGTGAACACCTGAAAGAAAAGGGCTGGCTTGGGAAAACAGCCATTGCTATGGACGAGCGGGGTCTGGAGGAAATGAAAAGTATGGTTGCCCTGGTGAATGAAGTGGCCCCAGAATTTCGAATTGCCTTGGCCGGTAGATATCACAAAGAGTTGACCGACGATATTGATGATCTGTGCGTTTTTTACCGGCCCCAACTGGATAAGCAAATCATCCAAGAACGTAAGGAAAAGGGGCATATCACCACTTTCTATACCTGTTGCGCACCTCCCGAACATCCCAACAATTTCACTTTTTCTCCTCCGGCCGAACAGGCCTGGCTGGGATGGTATGCAGCAGCAC
>JBKGZA010000190.1:0-6386 GCA_046545815.1 Bacteroidales bacterium | reverse complement strand
GAGCAGCTTTATAATACCCTTCAGGATATCAGGAGTAATTTATCTTAGGCGCTTACCGGTCAAATTCTCGCTTTTTTTGGCAAAAATTGTCCGGTAAGATACTTCATATTATTTAAATATTTATATTTTGCCCTTTCGCCGTATTAAAAAATTTATTATCTTACCCAAAATTTTATACCCATGAGCAACAAACTTGATATTGATCAACTGCTGCCCAAAATCATCCTTCATAATACCATCAGCCTGGATGGTTCCCTCAGGGGATTTGAAGCCGACCTAAATATGCATTACAGCATTGCCTCAAGTCTTAAGGTGGATGCTTACCTGGTAGGTTCCCAGACCATATTGGATGCATCGGAAGAAATACCCCAGGAAACGGAAAACGAAGCGAAAGAAAGAATCTATGATCCGCAGGACATCAGGCCGTTTTGGATTGTTGTTGACAGCAGAAGCCGCTTGAAAGGAGTGCTTCATTTCTATCGGAAGATGGAATACATAAAAGACATTATTGTGCTGGTTTCAAATTCAACACCTAAAGATTACCTGCGTTATCTCAAGGAGAAAGGTTATCCCCATGTAAAGGCAGGAAAAGATAAAGTTGATTTTTTTGAGGCCTTTCAGATACTTAAAGATGAATACTGGATCAACACGATTTTAACCGATACAGGTCCAACCCTGAATAATATACTCCTTCAGCAAAACCTGGCAGATGAAATCAGTTTGATTGTGGCCCCCTATATTTTAGCACGGTCCCAGCCCAGGATATTCATCGATCTTGATATGGAGGCGGAGCACATCAAGCTTACCAATAAAGATGCCCTAAATCTTGGAAATGAGTATGTATGGCTGAGATACAAGGTGATGAAATAGGATGGGAAGACATATAAGGGAAAGCCCCTGAGGAAATACCTTAACAAAAGATAGCGTTAATACACTCAATGACCCAGGTTGATTAAATCCGGTAAAGGACGACCACTTGAAGATGTCCGGGAATTGAAGGTACTTCGTTCCCGGAGGGGGTTATACTTCTTATAGCTGGGGGATTCGGTTAAGAAAACATTAAATTGTATGGCAAGGTAAATTGCTGTAAAATATCTTTTTATAAATTTCTTTTATAATAATTTCTCTTTTTTTTGTATTGAAATATAATATTCATTTTCTTTGCATGCAGATAAAATGTGTAGATGGAACAGCAAGCTTTACATATCGATTTAAACGCTGCGGGAGAATTTATTTTCCCGCAATGCATCCCATCCGAAGAAATTTGCTTTGATAAAAGCACTGTTGTTTCCAATTATACAACCACCACAACTGCCACCACTACGACCACTCCCTGGTGAGGAGTGGTGATATTGGATACATAAAAAGAGACGGGGATATTTTGTTGTTACTATTCATTGTTAATTAATATAATAGTTTAGCCATTATGTATGTATATAAATTTGGTGGTAGCAGTCTGGGATCTTCAGAGAGGCTTAAACATGTAGCCCAAATCATTTTATCGGGGAAAGATAAACCCATAGTGGTGGTTTCGGCTGTCGATGACACCACAGATCTTTTGGTAGAGGCCATTGACAAGGCAGTGGAAGCCGGGGGTGATTATACTGAATCTTACAACCTGATGAAACAAAAACATATGGAGATTGCCCGAGAGTTATTTTCTCCTTCCATCCAGCCTGAGGTTATCGGGAAAATGCATCTTGAGTTCAAAAAAGGTGAAAACATTCTTGAGGGAATAAATATACTTAATGAAGCTACCGAAAAATCAAGAGACCGCATACTCAGCATCGGGGAGAATGTTTCTGCTTTTCTGCTCTCGGAATATCTGAAAACCCATACCCTTGAGGTAATTTTACTGGATGCCCAGAGCCTCATAAAAATCAAACAGGCCGGCAAAGACCGGGAAGTAGACTATCAGCCTACCCTGGCCAATGTTAGGAAAGCTGTGGAAAATTTGAGCGGTATAGGCGTAATACCAGGTTTTATCGGAAGCGCTGAGGATGGCTCGGTAAAAACTATGGGCAGAGGGGGCTCTGACCTTACCGCTTCCATTGTTGCTGAGGCAATACATGCGGAAGTGATGACCCTGTGGAGCGATGTAAGTGGGTTATATACTGCCGATCCGCGGATTGTTCCCGATGCCTTTTGTATTGAGGAATTATCCTATGAAGAAGCCCTGGAAATGTCATACTTTGGTGCGGGAATACTTTATCCGCCTGCTGTATTGCCTGCTTTGAGAAGCAATGTGCCCATCCAGATCAAAAATAGCTTTTATCCCAATGAGAAGGGAACACGCATCGAAAGATATGCAAAGGATGAGCGCATCGTAAAAGGGATTTCCTGTGTGAAAAATATTTCCATGGTTACCTTGATAGGAGGGGGTATGGTTGGTGTAGCCGGTATTGCATCGAGAACATTTACCTGTTTGTCGGAAAACCGGATCAACGTGATATTCATCAGTCAGTCGTCATCCGAGCATTCCATTTGTATAGGCATACGAACCGAAAATCAGCAGGATGCACTTGATGCCCTTAGAAGTGAGTTTAGGACTGAGATAGAAAGTAAGATGATTGATTCGGTCACCGGAGAAACCGGTTTTGCCATTATAGCCCTGGTGGGTCAGAATATGCTGAACACTCCTGGAATAAGCGGCAAATTGTTTCAGTCGCTCGGATACAACGGCATTAATGTGCATGCCATCGCACAGGGATCATCCGAAAGGAATATCAGTTCTATCATCAAGGAATTGGATGTTGAGAAAGCGCTCAACCTTTTACACGAGGATTTCTTCCTTTCCGAAATCAAAAAGGTGCATTTGTATATAGCCGGCACCGGCAATGTTGGGCAACAATTTATCCGGCTTATCCATGAACAGCAGGATGCCTTCCGGGAAGAGTTTAATCTGGAATTTAAACTGATTGGCATGATCAATTCCAGAAAAATGTTGATGAATAAGGAAGGCATTGACTGGAAGGATGCAGTTTCAGAGATTGAATCCCACGGATCCCCTTCAAGCTGGAAAGAATTTTTCAGCAATATGGTTTCTTTTAATCTTCGCAATACCGTTTTTGTGGATAATACGGCAAGTGAAGAGATAGGAAATGTTTATGAACAGTTGCTGCAGCATAGCATATCCATAGCTACATGCAATAAGATTGCGGCATCCGGTGATTACGGCAATTACAATAAGCTGAAAAAGCTGGCGTATCGCAACCGGGCCCATTTCCTTTTTGAAACCAATGTAGGAGCCGGCTTGCCGGTACTTAGCACCATAAGAAACCTGAAAAAGACTGGCGACCGGATCGACCGGATTGATGCAGTGCTCTCAGGGAGCATGAATTTTATCCTGAATAAGATATCTTCCGGGATGACCTTCTTCCAGGCCATGAAGGAGGCTATGGAGAGGGGATATACAGAACCGGACCCCAGAACCGACCTGCTGGGAACGGATGCTACCCGGAAAATGATTATTCTTGCCCGCGAGGCCGGATACCCGATCGAGAGCCAGGATGTTGAGCTGATTTCCTTCCTCCCTGAAACGGTGGAGCAGGCTTCTTCTATTGAAGCATTCACCGAAGCGGTTCGGGAGAATGATGCGCTTATTACTGAGAAATGGCAGGAGGAAATCCTTCAGGGAAAAAAGCTGCGGTTTGTCTCCACACTCAACCAGGGTGAAGTCAAGCTGGGTGTGGATGCGTTTCCTAAAGAACATCCTTTTTATGACCTCGATAATGCCGATAATATCATACTGTTGCATACCCGGTGGTACAATGAGCAGCCGTTGGTAATCAAGGGCGCCGGTGCCGGTGTAGATGTTACTGCTTCGGGTGTATTGAATGATGTATTTGAAATTGTACAACACAACTATTAATAAGGAATCAATATGGCATCATATAAAGGAATAAAGGTATTTGCCCCCGCTTCAGTATCCAACATGGGAAGCGGGTTTGATATCATTGGTTTTTCTATAGAAAATGTGGGGGATACCGTTACACTTTATCGTAACGGTTCTTCTGCTATCCGGATAACGGAGATAACCGGTTATGAAGGAATTCCCAAAGATCCGGAAAAGAATGTAGCTTCTCATGCCGTTCGTAAATTACTCGATCATTTAGGGAGTAGGGAAGGATTCGACATGAAAATCGATAAAACGGTAATCCCCGGAAGCGGTTTGGGTTCTAGTGCTTCCAGTTCCGCAGCAGCAGTTGTGGGAGTGAATGAGTTGCTGGGCAGTCCTTTTTCAAAGAGAGAGCTTGTGGATTTTGCCATGGAAGGAGAAGCGCTGGTGTCCGGCGGTAAACATGCGGATAATGTGGCCCCTGCTATACTTGGAGGAATCGTTCTCGTGCGGAGCTATCATCCTTTGGATATCATACGCATTCCACCGCCGAAAAATTTATGGACCGTGGTGTTTCATCCGCAGATTGAGATCAAGACCGAACTGAGCAGATCATTGCTTATGGACCGCATTGATCTGAAGGATGCCATTCGGCAGTGGGGCAATGTAGGCGGACTGGTGGCCGGTTTTTATACCTCCGATTACGATCTGATCGGTGATTCTATGGAGGATTTGGTTGCCGAACCTGCGCGATCCGAATTGATCCCGGGATACCGCGAACTCAAACAAGTGGCACTTTCAAACGGGGCCAAAGGCTATACCATATCCGGTTCCGGACCTTCTTTCTTTGCCGTATGTGATAGCCGTGACAATGCTGAAAAAGTGGAAATGGCCATGCGTGAGGCCTATCAAAATTATTCCGTTGAGTTTTTAACCTATATTTCCAGGGTGGACAAAGAGGGGACCGTGATTCTGGATCGATGGTAAGCACTTGTTGTCTCAAAAATCTGTGGAATTGAATATATAAAAACGACCATATGGAATTTTATAACATTAATAAACCTAGAGAAACGGTTTCTTTCCGGCAGGCAGTGTTGCGAGGTGCCGGCAGCAATAACGGTTTGTATTTTCCTCTGGAAATAAAAGAAAAATCACGGGATTTTTTTGACGGGATTGATGGTTATTCCTTTGTCAATCTCGCTGCCGAAGTACTGCATAATTTTGTTGAGGCGGATTTTACACCCCGGGATTTGAAAGATATATGCACCCGGGCCTTCAATTTTCCCATTCCTTTGGTCCGGGTCAATGAACGGATTTTTTCCCTCGAACTGTTTCATGGCCCGTCTTTGGCCTTTAAAGATGTCGGCGCCCGTTTCCTGGCAGAGGTGTTGAAGAAGATTGCTGAAAAGGAAGATGAGGAAATTACCGTGTTGGTGGCTACCTCCGGAGATACGGGAAGCGCTGTTGCCAGCAGTTTTTACAATGTGGAAGGAATCCGTGTGGTTTTGCTGTATCCATCAGGAAAGGTCAGTACGATTCAGGAAAAGACATTGACCACCATTGGGGGCAACATATTGGCACTGGAAGTGGAAGGCACTTTTGATGATTGCCAGACGCTGGTAAAGAAGGCTTTTGCCGATAAAGAGACTTTTGAAGGTAAAACGCTTACCTCTGCCAATTCTATCAATGTTGGGAGATTGCTCCCCCAGACTGTCTATTATTTCTGGGCCTGGCATCAGATGGATAAGGCGGGGCGGGAAAATGTTGTGGTCTCTGTGCCCAGCGGCAATTATGGCAATTTGTCAGCCGGGGTGATGGCCTGGAAGATGGGATTGCCGGTTAAGCGATTCATTGCTGCATCTAATGTCAACCGGGTGGTCCCGGATTATCTGGAAAGCGGTGAATATAAGCCGAGGGCGGCGGTCAGAACCCTGTCCAATGCTATGGATGTGGGTGATCCAAGCAATTTTATACGCATAAGGGAAATGTTCCATGATGATCACAGGCAGATAAGAACCATAATTCATCCGTTTGTTGCGGATGACGATCAAACACGAGAAGGGATCAGGGATTTATATGCTGCTGCCAATTATACGGCGGATCCTCACGGCGCTATTGGTTACCTGGGATGCCGGAATATGATCCGCCGGCACGAAACGGGAGTATTTCTGGAAACCGCACATCCTGCCAAATTTAAAGATATTGTGGAAGAAAGTATTCAGACAGAGGTTGATTTGCCGAACTATTTAAAAGAGATTCAGGATAAACCCAAACTGGCAACCCGAATGCCGGCCGATTACCAGGAATTTAAACAATGGCTGCTGGCGATGATTTGATAATGAGTGGTTATGAGGGACAGAAACAACCTATAATCCCGGTTCATGAAACTGATGACCTTTTTAGTCACAGGAATGCACAAAAAATAAGTCTTAAATCTTCTCCTGTGCCTTAGATGGCTCATTAATATTTTAAACCACAAGAGGCACAGGAGAACATATGAGATTTTATAGTTATCTTATACTGCTTTATATCTTGATTCTTGTATCTT
>JBKGZA010000189.1:0-6386 GCA_046545815.1 Bacteroidales bacterium | reverse complement strand
ATGAAGTAAAATCATTGTTGGATGATCCTTCCCCGATTGTTCAGATCAAGGCCGCGGAACTGTTGTGCAAGTGGAACCGGAGTGAAAAAGCCCTTCCCGTTCTTGAAAAACATTTGAAAACCAGAGACAAGCCGTGGCTGGTTCTGCAGGCAGCCATCTCCCTGAGAAGGATCGGTGAAAAGGCCAAACCCCTGGAGTCGGTTATAAAATCAGAATTACAACGGTACAAAGGAGATACGGGCAGAGGCTACAGCAGTTGGTCATATCCCATGTTTATTGGTTTTGCGTTGGATCAGGTGATGATTAATGTTGATTAAAATTAATTTTGTAATTTTATACCTGGAAGTTCCACAAGATAAACATTAAATATCTACTTACCTCAATTTTTTACCTCATTATGAAAAAACCAGTTATCAGATTCAGATCACTTTTTCACAGGGAAATTGCCGGCCAACTTATATTAATGGCCATGACAGCAACAATTGTCCTTTCAAGCTGCGGGAGAACAGAAGATACCGGGAAAGAAACCTTCCGGCATCATGTCATTATTGATACCGATGCAAACAACGAGGTGGACGACCAACATGCCCTGGCCTACCTGCTTTTCAGCGGTGATGACTTTGCCGTCGAGGGGGTGACAGTAAATGCAACCAGCGATCCAGAGGACGGAGTCACACACTCGCCCGTAAGCGATCACTATGATGAGGCAAAACGGGTGATGCAACTTTGCGGGGTGTGGAATCGGGTACCTCTTTATACGGGCGCCCAGGATTCATTCGATGAGATAGAGGACAATATCCATAAAGCTGAATTTGACGGCTATGAGGCGGTAAATTTCATAATTGAACAAGGTCTTAAAGAGCGGGATCAGGAACTGATTCTGCTCCCTGTGGGCAAATTGACAAATATTGCTCTTGCCCTTAAAAAAGAACCATCAATAGCTGAAAATATAAGGATCGTGTGGTTGGGGGCCAATTATCCGGAACCTGGAGAACATAACCTGGAATGGGATATTGAGGCAATGAACTACATACTTGATGTGGATGTCCCCTTTGAGATGGTGACCGTCCGTTATGGGGATCCATCAGGCACAGATGCCGTTAAGGTTGCCCAGGCACAGATGCTCCACAGGATGCCCGGGAAGGGGCCGGAAATTTCTGAACCTGTTACCGGTCGTCACGGCGGTGAATTTTATACCTGGGGAGATTATTCGGCAAACCTCTTCGAGATGTACGATATGGGGGGCCATCCACCCAGCAGGCCGCTCTTCGACCAGGCTGCCGTAGCCATTGTGAAGAATTCGGATTGGGCAGAAAGTTACAAGCATCCTGCTCCGGTCTATACAGACGGACAATGGGTTGAGCGACCCGATAATTCCCGCAAAATAACCATCTGGGAGTGGTTCGACATTTACGGCATCATAAATGACTTTTTTGTTGTAATGAGCAACCCGGTTACGGCTGAACGGCCCTGATCCTCTGTTCTAATATTTTTCGGTATTTACGGGTACTGCTGCTTTTATCGGGATTTTGGAAAAAGTCGCATTCCATTGCAATTACCAGGATTAAAATGAAAAAGTCTAACCTTAAAAATATAAGCTATGAATAAGATTGGCAGTTTTAAATTGGTATCGTTAATGGTTGTTACGCTATTGTTCATTATTTCCTGTGATTCTACTGGGGATTATGACCAGAAAGAATCCATTCAAATATCTGAAGAAAATCCCTTTTACTGGGAATATGATGGTGAGCCTGTATTGCTTCTCGGCGGTTCAAAGGAGGATAATCTTTTTAATCACCCCGAAGGGCTAGAAGGTCATCTTGATACTTTACAATCGGCCGGTGGAAATTATATCCGGAATACCATGAGCAGTCGCAATCCGGGGAACAGGTGGCCTTTCAAAAAACTGGAAAATGGTCTTTACGATCTTGAACAATGGGATGAAGAATATTGGGATCGCTTCGAAAATCTGCTTAATCTTGCTGCAGAGCGGGACATCATCGTGCAGATTGAGATTTGGGATCCGTGGGACTATTTCAAAACCGAGGCCCCGCTTGGATATGGACCCCATAATGCAGGATGGGAAAGCAATCCCTTTAATCCCAGGCTGAATGTCAACTACACGGCAGAAGAATCCGGGCTCGATATCCAGATTGAGTATCATTCCAAAGCAGAACCTACCGATCATGTATTTTTTCATACTGTGCCGAAGCTTAAAGATATTCCCGTTGTACGTCAGTATCAGGAAAAGTTCGTTGAAAAGATTCTATCTGTAAGTCTTGATTATCCCAATGTTTTATATTGTATGAACAACGAGATAGGAGAGCCCGCTGAATGGGGAAAATACTGGGCACGATTCATCAGGCAGAAAGCCGATGAAAGGGATGAAGAAGTGTTTCTTACGGATATGCGCCGGAATAGTGATTTTAATTCAGAAGAACAGGTTAGTTTGTTAATGGATAACGAGCACTATGATTTTTTTGAAATTTCCCAGAACAATGCCAATGACGATCAGAAACACTACGACCTGATTATGTCTGTGCGTAACCGGATCAGGGAGAGTCCAAAACCCCTTAACAACGTAAAGATTTACGGGGGCACCATTGGAAGTTGGACCACCAGCGTGGAGGAAGGTACGCGTCGTTTCTGGAGGAATATATTCGGAGGCTGTGCCTCAGCACGTTTTCACCGGCCGGGACCTTCGAAACAATATTTTGGACTTGGGCTGAGTGATTTGGCCCAAACGCATATCAAAAGCATGAGGATGTTTATGGAAAATTTTGATATATTTTCATGCGAACCTGCAAATCATTTTATGAACAATCGTGGAATCAATGAAGCTTACTGCATAGCTGAAGAAGATGAACAATACGCTGTTTATTTTCCCGACGGCGGCGATTGTAAACTTACTATAAACTATTCTACCGGAGAATGGGAGATGCGATGGTTGAATATATCAAATTCTGAATGGCATGAAGCTGAGCCTCTTAACGGAGGAAATAGGCTTACACTGGAAACCCCTGGAAAAGGCCAGTGGGCGGTGCTGATCACTCCTTCGGAATAAAAAGATTTGGTACCGATAAAGAGGCCCATGGACCTTACATCAATATGGCTTCACGGGTAAACGCTGTCTTTAACATTTATCCTGAAGTCTTAGCGCTTAATCTATCTTTCATTAGCCATACCACGGCCTCTGCCTGTTGGCGGCTTTTTCAATGGCGTGAATGGCGGCATTGGCATTCTCTACAATCTGGAAATCGCACATCCAATCGAAACCAAAATTCCAAAGCTTTGTCAGTTTACAAGGAAATCATACCTTCCGGAGCCTACCTTCATTACCACTTTTTCTGCTTTTCGGCTGATTATTTCTATGTTTTGCTGTTTTGAAAGGGGAGCGTCTCCTTCCAGGATTTCCTTACCCTTATCAACGGGCAGTGTGATGGTGGCCGAGGTGTTGAAGGGTACCGTAAACCGGAACACTGTTCCTCTCGCTTTCTTCTTCCAGGTACTTTTAATTTCACCATACATGCTATAATGCGTTGCCCGGGCATGAGTGAGTTTTTCCGGCAACTGCGGTTCCAGGTAGAAATGTTTGAAACCGGGATTTTCAGGATCGATTTTGATACCTGCCAGGGCTTCAAAAAACCATTCGTCCACGCTGCCGAACATGATGTGGTTTCTTGACATCGATCCGTCCCAGGTTTGCCACAGGGTGGTAGCTCCCCGTTCGATCCAGTCTCCATATCCCGGGTAGGTTTTTTGGGTGATCATCTCATAGGCCAGGTCGGTTAACCCGTGTTCCGTAAGTACGTTGATCAAGCATTTGACCCCTATCACACCTGCATCGAAATGATTGTCCTGATTGTTTATCTCTTCAACCAGGCTGTTCAGTACTTCTTGTTCGTTCTGCTTTTCGACCAGGTCAAAATATAAGGCCATGGCCAGCGAGGTCTGGCCGCCGTTGCCGTATGTCTGTTTTTCCGGGTGGTAGTACTTTTTATTATAGGCCTTTTTAATATTCCTGGCCAGATCCTTGTAGTACTGTCTGTCTTCCTCATGATTCATGACAGCAGCCATTTTTGCGGTTATTCTGGTAAGGTGGTAGAAGTATGATGATGCGATGATCGGTGGTTCGGTGGGGGTATCCACATATTTATGATCATTGATGCCGCCGTAGAGAAGGTAATTGTCTGCCTGGGATTCCAGGTAACCCATGTATTTTTTTATTCCGTCGTAGTATCGTCTTAGTATTCGTTCGTCTCCTTTATAGAGGTAAATGTTCCAGGGTATGGTAACAAACGCGCCTTCCCACTGGGGTCCATAACCCAATACCGTATCTTCCCCTCTGGTATACCCCCAGCCGCTGGTAGGAATGATACCGGGTAGCTCTCCGCTGGCCCTTTGTTCATCCAGGAAATCATCGAGCCACTTCCGATAGGCTGTGGTAGAGTGAAAATTCCAAAAACCAACCTCCGCTGCCGCCTGCCCATCACCCGACCAGCCGATCTTCTCACGGTGTGGACAATCCTCCGGGTAGCCATGAAAGTTGCCCAGATACGACCATTGGGTATTCCGGTGAATTTGATTCAATACGCTATCGGAAGAGAAAAAGGTACCCGCGGTATCGAAATCCGTATGCACAACTTGTGCTTTCAGAGTGGATGAATCGGGAGCTTCATGTAAACCGGTTACGGATGCATACCGGAAGCCGTGATAGCTGAAGGAAGGCTCCCAGGTTTCGGTTCCCTCTCCGCTAAGGGTATATTTGTTGGTTTGGGTTGGACCTTCATTGACAAACCGGCTGAGTTCCTCCTGGTCAAGGGTGCCATCTTCATATAGTCTTTCTCCATGTTCAATGGTCACCGTTTCGTCTTGCTTTCCGTTTATTTTAAGTTGTGTCCATCCGGCCATGTTCTGGCCGAAATCGAAAACCCATGTTCCCGGTTTGGGTTGGGTAATATCTTGTGCTGCCAGTGTATGGATGATACGGATGGGAGGGAGTTTCTGTGCTGACAAGCTTCCTTCGGGCCCTTGTACTTCCACAGCAGAAGACCAATGGTCATCGTCATATCCCTCATGAAACCAGCTTTTGTTATGTTTCGTTGCATTGTAAAATTCCCCGTTGCGTATGCTGTTGTAAACCAACGGCCCGCGTTTATATTTCCAGGTTTTATCACTGACCACCCGATGGATTCGACCATTTGGGTCCCGAAATTCGAGCTGACCGAGAAAAACGGGGCTGTTGCGCCACGGTGCCTGGTGAAAATCCCATGCTGATGGAGAATGCTGGTTGTACCAGCCGTGACCAAGCACGGCTACTGCAACATTCGTTCCCTGCTTCAGGTACCGCCCAACATCATAAGTGACATATTTTACGCGCTCTTCATAGTCGGTAACCGCCGGATCCAACTGATGATCTCCCACCCGCTGACCATTGATGAACAATTCATAGTAACCCAGTCCTGAAATGTACATTTTCGCCTTTTCTACAGGCCTGTTAATTTCAAAGGTTTTCCTGAAAAAAGGTGCGGGTGTGTCGGGCGGAATGCTGTCATGCCAATCTTCGGTGGATATCCATTCAGCTTTCCAGTCATCTTCAGTGAGAAGGCCTGTTTCAAACCATTGAACCCCGCTGTAAGGAGAAACCCTTCCCTGGCTGTCCCATATTTTCACTTTCCAGTAATACCGGGTAGCCGGCTTCAGTTCAGGTCCCCTGTATCGGACATGGATGGATTTTCCGGACTGAATTCTCCCCGAGTTCCAAAGGTCAGCCTCGTCATTCTTAAGCTTTTCAAGGCTGGTGCTTACAAGAAGTTGATAGGCTTTCTGTTTTCCATTCCTGCTGGTATCGGATACCTCCCAGGAAAACAATGGATTGGTAATATCGGTACCCTGCGGATTGCTACGATAGTTGCATTTTAGGCTGAAAGGCTTTATCGAAATGGATTTTTGTGGTTGTTCGCAGGAAACAAAACTACCGGATAAAACAATGAAGCTTAAAATAAGAATCCAACTGTTACGAAACAAGGCCCTGAGGAAAAAATGACACATGATGATGATATTTTGAGTGATTCAGCATACCAATATATAAAATTCTTTTCACGATTGGTAGCTGTGGATAAAATTTGACTGAAAGATTGGCTTATGAATTGGATTTTTATGAATAATTGTTATAATTGTAGAGAAGAAGCATTTGTCTTTTCAATTGAAAATGATGATGATAAAATAACAAGCACCCTGCTTCACCGGCAGGCAAATAATATTCGAGTTCGGTATAAAAAGCTGGATTTTGGCTGGTAAGGCGCTAAGCGGCTCCATTAGATTATTGAAGTTCAATAGATTATTTTTACACAATTAACTAAGTACAGCCGCTAAGCGCCTTTTTA
>JBKGZA010000188.1:0-6389 GCA_046545815.1 Bacteroidales bacterium | reverse complement strand
GCAGAAGACAAACTTTATATGGTCAGCGAAAAGGGTGAGATATTTTGTTATGAAGGAGAGTGATAATTAGAGCCCCTATATAAAGTCGAAAGGTCTTTGAAGTTTTTTGTTATTTTCCAATGCAAACTTTTTAAATTGTTTGGATGCTTTATAAATTAGCATATTATTAATATAGATCTTTGTCTAAAAGGAAAGGAAAGAAGCTATGATATTGAAAAAGCGGATGAAAGCAATCATCGTTGTAATGGTTCTTCTTTTCGGGGCTCATTCTGTAATGTCATGTACCGTACCGGTATTTCAGTATGCGATGGAACGCTGGAACCAGTCTCTTTATGATGGGGTATTGCTTTATAAGGGCAGTTTGAGTCAGGAAGAGAAAGCAACCTTTGCCGAGTTTCAGGAGATGCTCAGTAAAGACAAATCAGTGCTTAATCTTCGTATTGAAAAGCTGGATGTGGATTCAAAATCTGATGAGTATGATCAATTATTGGAGGGAGTAAAACCCGGCAATTTGCCAGCTATGGCTTTATGGTATCCCATGGAAAAAGGAAACAAGGAGCCCTTTTGGGTTGGCCCTTTGGAAATGCCGGTTTTGGAAAATGTAATCGAGTCTGAAAAGGCACGGGAGGTTACACATCATTTGGTGGGAGGAAGTCCTGTTGTCTGGATTCTTATTCATCCTTCTGATGAAGACAACAAGGATGAAACGTTGAACAGTTTAAGGGAGAAGATTTCTGAAACCGTAGCTTCTATGAAACAAGACCCCCAATTTAAATCCCTTATAGAAAATGATGGGGATGAGGTTTCATTTCCCATAGTACCTATGTCTGCGAAAAGTTCCGAAGAAACGGTTTTGCTTTCCATGATCACTGGCCTCAGAGATGATTCTTCATTGGATGAATCTGTTGTGATACCGGTTTTTGGAAGGGCACGGGCTTTAACTACTTTTAAAGCAGATAAGATTACTCAGGATAGGATATACAACATCATGAGGTTTCTTATGAGTCCCTGTGCCTGCCAGATAAAAATGGCCAGTCCGGGTAACGATCTGTTGATGAAAGCCAACTGGGAAAAGGGTTTTGAATCTTTTGCACAGCAGAGCACATCCCCAAAGCTTACCGGTGTAATGCCTGATTCAGGATCTGCCAATTCTTCTTCAACGCTTACTTCGGAGAATGACTCCATAATAGATTTAACTACCGATCAACGTTCTTCTTTTTTTGATTCGAAAATTGTGAGTTCCGTAGGGGGTATCATAGGCATTCTTGTAGTGATCATCGGTGTGCTTACTGTTGTTGTCTTAAAGCGAAGGTAAAGAAGATCAGTTATGAGAAGATGGATTTACGGCCGCAAACTGCTTAAGGGTGAGATAAGTTATCGTAAGAGAAATTTTATTCTTTCTGTGATTTCCGTTTTAATTGCCATCAGTGCATTGATCGCTTCGGTTATGGTTCTGCGTATTCATGATTATCGCACCAATCAGATCCTTCAGACCAAAAAGGAACAACTGGAAAATCGAATGGATTCTCTTCGGAATGATATGCGGAAAGCCACG
The DNA here is from genome assembly GCA_046545815.1 of Bacteroidales bacterium. Lineage (GTDB taxonomy): Bacteria > Bacteroidota > Bacteroidia > Bacteroidales > UBA12077 > JAGXLC01. The sequence goes on along the minus strand of JBKGZA010000188.1, from coordinate 4,834 downwards.
CTGGAACTGGGTTTCAATGTTCTGATTCTTCCACAGAATCAGGATGCCTCTGATTGGTATGGCAAAGATTATGGAGAAATATATATGCCGGAACACTATGTCGAAGAATTGGCCACATCCGGATTGCTTATCGCCAGGCATTTTCTTCCGATCCTGCAAAGCAGGGTGGAATGGGAAGAAAAAAACACCGACATCATTCTGATAGGAACGCGTGGTGAGGTGCCGAATCAGGATAAGCCCTACAGGGAGCCCATGGTAGATCCGGTAAACAAAGGTACCATTAAACTGGGATATCAGCTTCACCGAAAATTTGGCCTGGAGGAAGGTGAGGAAGTACAACTTAAGGGCAAACAGTTTGTTGTAGATGAATGCTATGAGGAGCGGGGCAATAAGGACGATATGTCTGCCTGGATTCATCTGAAAGAAGCACAGCAAATGGTGAATAAACAAGGAGTGATCAATGCCATACTTGCATTGGAATGTTTGTGTTTTAAAGAGACAGAGCCCGGTGAATTGAGGAGCAAAATAAGGGATATTCTTCCAGGAACTCAGGTGATCGAGCAGGGCAGCAGGGCCCTGGCAAGAGAGGAAGCCCGCCTGAAAGTAAAAGAAAGAGCGGAACAGTCCATACAAAGTGAAAGGAAACACCGTCAGAATTTACGGGAGGTCAGAGAAAACATTACTTCCGTTCTGATACCGGTGATTTTTATTGCATGTGGCATTTGGATTGCTTTTTTAGCATTGTTGAATTTCCGATCGCGGCGTGGAGAGATCGGTATTCTTCGGGCAATGGGCGTACCGGTTGGAAAGATCTTGCAGGTTTTCCTGTCTAAATTTTTTATTGTTGGCATTTTAGGTGGTATTGTGGGATTTTTTGGAGGCCTGCTGTTAGGTTACGTTTTCAGTAGGTTTCTGGAGGGGTCATTTGTTTGGATTGACCCTGAACCCTCATATTTAGCCTCTTTGCTTGTTCTTTCGGTTGCAGGTGCAGCTCTGTTATCGATAATAGCAGGATGGATTCCGGCGTTGAGCGCCGCCCGGCAGGACCCGGCTGAGATACTGCACAGGGAGTAAGTTGAAATTCATGGAACAGGATGTATTGGATTCATAACTGATTAAAGAATTATCAAATGGGTATGCTTACATTTAATAACATCAACAAAACATTTCATGTAAAGCAGGGAACTGTTGAAGCCCTGAAAAACGTAACTTTTGAGCTTGAAGAAGGAACCTTCTTAACCGTTAACGGGCCCAGCGGATGCGGGAAAACCACTCTTTTGCTCATTGCAGGCTCCTTGTTACATCCTACAAACGGCAATGTCACTATTGATGGCCACGATCCTTATAAGATGGACAATACCCAAAGAAACAGGCTTAGGGCCAATACTCTTGGGTTTGTTTTTCAACAGTTTCATCTCATCCCTTATCTTTCTGTACGGGAGAATATTGTTTCTCCTGCTTTGGCCAATGGAAATCACGGCAACAGCGGCCGGGCCGAACAGCTTGCGGAGCATTTCGGACTCGCAGACCGAATGGATCATTACCCATATCAGATGAGCATGGGGGAAAAGCAACGAACCGCTCTGGCCAGAGCTTTGTTTAACAGACCCCGAATTATCCTGGCCGATGAACCCACCGGGAACCTTGATGAAGACAACGCACACATCATTTTTTCTTATCTCCGGGAGTATACCCGCGAAGGAGGAAGCGTTTTACTGGTATCTCATGACAGCAAAGCAACTAAATACAGTACACGCGTATTGCACATGCAAAAGGGAGAAATATTGTGATTGGGATTATCCGTTTGCGGGATTGTGCCGACTGCCTTCAGTATTTTAGCCCTTTCTGTTGTTGCACCCGGAATCATTAAGATTGTTTGCATAAAAGGAAAAATAAATATATGAAAAGGTTAATTACTGCCTGGAAGCTCATTAAAGGTGAGATAGGATATCGAAAGATGAATTTTATTCTGTCTGTCATTTCTGTATTTATTGCCATAAGTGCCTTAACGGGTTCCTTCATGATATTGCGCATCCATGATTATCATACCAACCAGATTCTTCAGACCAAAAAGGAACAACTGGAGCAAAGAATGGATTCCCTTCAGAATGAGACCCGGAAAGCAATGCTGGAGCTGGGTTTTAATATCATGATCCTTCCACAGAATCAGGATGTATATGAGTGGTATTCCAAGGGTTATGGGAATACCTTTATGCCGGAACAATATGTGGATAAACTGGAGAAATCAGGATTGAAGGTTGTCAGACATTTTCTTCCCATTCTGCAGAATAGGATTGAGTGGGAAGAAAAGAATATGGAGCTTCTTTTGATTGGGCGTGGAGAAGAGGTGCCCGGGGAGGTTAAACCCTCACAGGGCCCAATGGTAGATTCAATAGCTGAAGGTATTATTAAACTCGGATATCAGCTTCATACAAACTTGGATGTTAAGGAAGGTGAGAAAGTCCGGCTTAAGGGCAAACAGTTTATCGTAGATAAATGTTATGATGAGAGAGGCAATAAGGAGGATATTTCTGCCTGGGTTCATCTGAAAGATGCCCAGGAGTTAAACAATAAGCAAGGCGTGATCAATGGTATACTTGCAATGGAAAGTTTTGACTTTGCTGAGGAAGATATGGAAAAATTACGGAGTAAAATATCCGAAATACTCCCCGGAACACAGGTTATCGATAGAGGCAACAGGGCTAAGGCAAGAACTCAAGCCCGCCTGAAAGTGAAGAAAAGAGCAGAACAAACGATACAGAGCGAGCTACAACATCGTCAGAATTTACGGGAAGTAAGAGAGGAGATTGCTTCTGTTTTGAGACTCGTGATATTGATTGCCTGTGGTGTCTGGATCGTGTTTTTGGGATTGTTGAATACCCGGTCCCGCCGCGCAGAGATTGGCATCCTTCGGGCTATGGGTGTACCGGTTAAAAAAATCTTGAAAGTTTTCCTGTCGAAATATTTTATTGCAGGAATTTTCGGTGGCGTTGCCGGATTTTTCGGTGGTTTCCTTTTAGGTTTTATTTTCAGTAAATTTCCGGAAGGCTCGTTCCTCTGGAATGATCTTGAGTTATCGTTTTTAATATGGTTGATTGTACTTTCGGTGGCAGGAGCTGCAATCTTATCTATAGTAGCAGGATGGATTCCGGCATTAACTGCTGCCCGTCAGGATCCGGCGGAAATCTTACATGGAGAATAATCCCAAACTGAAGATTTTGAATGATTGAGAAAGCTTAAAAATATGCTTCTGTCAACCATTATAGTAATGACTGGACAGTAAGTATTTTTGCTTACTGATGCCGTTAATAAGGCATTATAACCGCGTTTCTCTCTTCCGCTCCCATCAGCAAAGATTTATATGTTTATTTTACCTTCCTGACCCCGTCGGGAAGCATTTATATACATATTTTACCTTCCTGATCCCGTCGGGAAGCATTTATATACATATTTTACCTTCCTGATCCCGTCAGGAAGCATTTATATATATATATTACCTCCCTGATATCGTCAGGAAGGATTTATACCTAAAATTTCTGCATGTCTCTCCCGTTAGGTAAGTTTTGTAAACGTCTTCCCGCCTGCCTTCCTCCCGGTAGGAACAAAAATTTTCAAATCTGATGCAAAAAAAATTTGACTCCAATAGAATATTTCCATATCTTGGCTGAGTGGTAATCAATCTAAAAAAATATTTAAGATTCTATCACATTTCCTTAATATTAAACCTCAAATTATTAAATTATGATTAACACAATCAATTACCAAAAGCTATGGGTGAGTGAATTCATCCTGTTTCTTAAGCATCTGATCAGTGTCTGCAGAAAACATGCCCCTGCTGAGCTCAACATCGACGACAGGCTTACTCCCCTGGAAAAAATCGTAAACAGGCTGGATGATGTATTCCAAAAGCGACAGAAGAGCGATCTTACCAACGAAATTGCTTCCCTGGATGAACGTCGCGACACGGCCATTATTAGCCTTACATGGTTTATCCAGGCTTATCTCAACTACTTCGAGGAAACGAAACGCCAGGCTGCAATGAAAATCAAATTGGCAGTTGAACAGTATGGCAGTTCGCTCTACAAGCTGAATTACCTGGCTGAAACAACAACGCTGACCAACCTGGTGCACGATCTGGAATCGGATAACGAACTGGCCGCAGCCGTAAATATTTTAGGTTTAAAACCCCTGGTGGATGAGATAAAGACTTCGAATAAACTGTTTGACGAAAAGTACCTGGAACGGGTCGAAGAAATGTCGGAAGTACTTGATGAGAGTGCGGTAGACCTTCGTAAGAAAGCTACGGCACATTACCGCGACCTGGTTGACATAATAGGAGCCCACGTTTTGCTTTCTGGTCCTGAAAGGTATCAGAGTCTCATTAATAAATTAAATGAGCTGATTGAAAAATACAATGAAATGATATCAACCCATAAGAGAACCGAAGAAACAGAAGCGGGGGAGGAAGCCGAACCTGCCTAGGGGATTTATCCGACTTTCGGAGTCCGGCTTTTGCCGGACCTCGAAGGTCTGGGTCTAACCTTAAAGAATAAGTAATTAATAAATAAGTGTAAATAAAACCAGATTCTTGATCTTAGCCGATTAACCAACCTATAAATTCTACCAAATCAAAACCACCTGTTAACATATGAAACTTCAATACTGCCTTCGCAGAAGGCCAATCGCGATAGCAACCGGACTCTTTGATTCTTCTGCAAACTTTATTTTCAGGACTTGCCCTTTGCTCCCGCAGAATGCGGGACCAACTGTTTTACTAGATCTATTTCCTTAAATTTGGTTCTGCAATATAGTAAGCTGCCAACTTAATGACTAT
>JBKGZA010000187.1:0-6426 GCA_046545815.1 Bacteroidales bacterium | reverse complement strand
GGTTAACCTGCATTTTATTCATATTTATAAAAATTTATGAATAATGCAGGTTAAAAGAAGAAAATTAATTTGGTTCCCGATTAATAAAATGTAAGATGAAGGAGCTTAAAAGCACCTGAAGATAGAGGATCTTATCCCTGTCAGGAAGGAGAAACAGAGTATCACTTATCAGCACTCCTGCAATTAATGTTTTTATGTTTTTACATATGAGGGAGTCCGATTATAACAAAAGGATGGATACATTGTTCTTTTTTGCTGGAAGAATGGCAGAAATTTTGCGTGAAAATACAAATATGCTTTTATTTTGAATGCCAAGTCTATCATACTGATTGTTGATTCTGACCAAACCAGTACCCTTCTGCTGAAAGAAGTGCTTTTGATGGTTTTACCCAATGCTTATGATTATCAAATATTATCTGCACCCCATGGGAAGGAAGCGATAAATCTATGCCGAAGGAAAAAGCCTGAAATGGTGTTTACAGAGATAAGATTAAAGGATATTGACGGGTATCAGGTTACAAAAGAGATTAAGGCGAGCAATCCCGACATCCTGGTAATTATACAAACTGCAACTGTAAGTGATTATTTTAAGCAAACGGCTTTTGAGGCAGGATGTGATGGGTTTATATCAAAACCTCTTGATATCAACGAATTGGATACACTTCTCAGGACATTGTTGCGAACTTCATCATAAGAACTACTGCTTCTGACAATATTTGTATATTTGAAAAATGATTTCAGGGAAACGAATTTTTGATTGAATAATCAGATGTTTGTAGTATATGTCAGACAACTTGAAATATCCCGGGGTTTCTTTTGGAAGATACAGTATTTATTCACTGGATAAGGAAACGGCTCTCCGTCACATTGATTCTATTTTACGACTTGTCAATTATATTCCGATGAAGGATTATACCCGGGAAGAGATACTGGCTGAATCAAAAGACGGCCGCCCCCTTTATGGCAAATGGGAGCATAGCCTGATTGCATTTTATGGCAGTAAGCCGATTGCAGTGCTTATTGCATATGAAAGGGAAGCTGAAACTCATCCTTCCTACAGGGAAAACAGCATTTACATCAGTGAGCTTGCCGTTGATGAGGCTTACCGAAGAAAAGGCATTGCCCGTAAATTACTGAAGTTATTTTTTCAGCATAGTACACATTTTTTATACCTTATCGGCGAGCCTGTATATACTATACAAACCAACTCGGAAGCATGGAACGAACCGGTGCAAAAGCTCTATGAATCCTTTGGATATAAACCTGTGGGTTACAAAAAATATGAGAACCGAACCGATGTGATCATGAAAAAATGATGCGGTTCTTATACCCTGTACTTACGATATACCGATTCCCACGGTTCCCTATTCTGCCTGGCCAATAGCTGATTTGCTGCAAAATGATCAATAAACTCTTCTTTTTCGGGATCCCAGTCCAAATCCTGACCCAACATCATGGCAATATTGCCCAGATGTGCAAGGGTAATGGACCTGTGTCCCACCTCAGCAGGAGCTATCGGTTCTTCACGGGAGATCACGCAATCGATGAAATTCCTGAAATGGTTGTCGCTTTTATATAACTTGACTCCATCCGAGCTGATCTCTACATCTTCGAGGCTTTCAGGCTTCACCTTATGTTCTCCCCTGCTGGCCCACACTTCTCCTTCACTTCCTTTAAAGGTGACACCGATATTCTCGTCGTTTTGTATAATCAGTTTTACTCCGTTCTCGTAAATGCATTCGAAGTAAAATTCAGTGGCGGTGTTCCAGACGGGATGATCGGACCATTTGGATTTGGGATTCTGTATCCTTACAGGTCCTGTATATTCGGTGTCCATTCCCCATTGGGCGATATCTGGATGATGACCTCCCCAGTCCGTCACATTGCCTCCCGAATAGTCGAGGACCCACCGAAAGTTGACATGGGTACGTGCCGGACAGTAGGGTGCTTCAGGGGCAGGGCCCAGCCACATGTCGTAGTTGAATCCTTCAGGCACCGGCTTATTTTCAGTCTGATCGCCGGTATTGCCAAAATCGGGTGTACCTCCCGGCAAACCGCATATTACCGTATGAAGCTTGCCAATCTTTCCGTTTCGCGCCAGTTCACATATCCTCCGGAAGTGATGGTTGGAACGCTGCTGACTTCCGGTTTGAAATACGATGTTGTGCTTTTTTACAGCATTGCTCATGTCCCTTCCTTCCTGAACGGTGAGGGAAAGGGGTTTCTGGCAATAAATATCCTTTCCTGCCGCAGCAGCCATCATCACTGGTATGGCATGCCAGTGGTCCGGTGTGACGATCTCCACTGCATCAATATCATCTCTTTGGATAACCTCCCGGAAATCTTCATAACCACGGCAAGACCTGTATTTTTTGCCATACCTTTCGGAATAGGCCTTGTCCACCATCTCCATGAGCACTTCCCTGCCTGCTACAGCGCCATCCCAATAGCCATCACTTTTTTTGTTCACGTCGCAGACGGCGATGATCTGAACCCTTTCATCATTAAAGAAAGAGCGGGCGTCGTTTAAGCCTTGATTGCCCGCACCGATAAACCCCATGTTAATCCGGTCGGAGGGAGCTACGTGCCCGTTTTTACCCAGTGCCGAGGCGGGCACAATGGTCGGGGCTGTAACCAATCCGGCGGCAGCCGCTGCCGTTCTTTTTAGAAATGTTCTTCTGTCAAGCATGATAATATATTTGTTAAGTGTTATCAGATTTCAAGAAACCTTACCCATTGTAATTTTGTATAAAACTGATAAAAATTTGGAGAACAAAGCCACTAATGGCGGATTTTTTTGTGATAACCTGCAAAAATGTCCTTTTTCATTGAAGATCATTTCAAAATTATTTTTATTATTGAGTGGAACCAAACGTTTGGGTTAAGATTTTTTGGATTGTGTAAAACAATTAGGGGTTATCATTATGAAAACAACAACAAATGTAGTATTTGCGGCGTCACTTCTGCTTTTACCCTTGATAATCAAATCTCAGGAGAAAAATCCATTTTCGGATGAAATTGATGTTTATGAAGAATTTTTGGAGAACCAGATGGAGGCTGATCGAATTCCCGGCCTTTCGGTAGGTTTTTACAAGGGCGATTACATGTGGACCGAGGGCTACGGGTACATTGATCTGGAGAATAAAGTGGAAGCCACTGGTGAGAGTGCCTATAGGTTGGCATCGAATACCAAGTCCATGACTGCTGTTGTCATATTGCAGCTTCAGGAAGAAGGGAAGTTGGACATTGATGATTCCGTAAGGGAATATGTCCCTTATTTTCCCCGCAAAAGATGGGAGATCACCCTCAGGCAGTTAATGGGCCATATTGGTGGAATAAGCCATTATCAGGATTATGAGGAGGAAGGATCAATCAAAGAACATAAGGATACGCGGGAAGCCATTGAGATCTTTGAGGATTTTGATCTGGTTGACAAGCCTGGTACAAAGTATAATTATTCCAGCTATGGCTATAATCTTCTGGGTGCTGCCGTTGAAGGAGCTGCCGGGATGCGTTACGGGGAATATCTCCGGAAGAATATCTGGGAACCTTTGGATATGGATCATACCTTGATGGATGTTCCGGATAAAATCATTTCCAACCGGGCCGAGGGATACCGGCTGGAGTTCGGTGAGCTGAAAAAATCAGAGTTTGTAAATATGAGCAGCCGTTTTGCCGCAGGAGGCGCCCGCTCTACGGTAGTGGACATGCTGAAGTATGCCCGGGGAATGAATAATAAAACGGTGTTATCTGAGAAAAGCACCCGGATGATGGAAACATCCATGAACACGGCCGACGGCCGGCGTACAGATTACGGTATGGGCTGGCATGTAGATCCGGTTAACGGGCATTTTAAGGCCTACCATACCGGCGGCCAGCCTGAGACCCGCACCATGCTGTTGCGTTTTCCTGCTGAGGATTTTGCCATTGCCCTGGCTTATAATCTTGAAGGAGGAAGCCTGCGAGCCATTGCCCGGCGTCTTTATCAGCTCATTATGGATGAAGCCTGGAATGTGAAGCCTTATTCCGGGAATAAGTTCGACAAAGCCCTGATAAACGGTATATGGGATGTGTACAACTACGGAATGGCCTATTATGATTACCGGAGCAAACCCCGCAACACCCATCCCGGAGAGATGGAAAGATCCTTCCGCTTTCTGAACAACACACTGAACCCCGATTCACTACGTGAGAATTTTGAAACCGTAAAACAAAAGATTGATTTGGGAATCCATCCGAAGGCCAAAAAGGCATATGTACGGGTAGGCTCGCATATGATCGCATCTCTGGTGGATCACTATGGTAAGGATCGTATGGAATATTATCACAAGAACGGGGCTTTTGCCTTGTTTGAAGATTATCTGGAGCTCACCCCCTCACAGGGCAACCGCTGGCCTGTGAATGAGGGCCTCACTGAAAAGATCCGGGCTTACCAAAATGACTGGTCGGAGACGTGGAGCGGGTATAACCGGCAGTTGTTCATCGCGTCCTGGAACGATCCGGATGAAATCCTTCAAAGGCTTAGTTTACGGGCAGCAGAAAAATCAATCCATCCCGACTATACCTCTAAACTGGCCAATGCCCTTTTCGAAAAATTTTTAGATGAAAATGGCAATGGATCGGTCGATCCGGCAGAGCAATTCATATCACTCTACCCCGAATCGGCCGTACCCTATCTGACAAAAGGCCATCTGCATATTCTGAAGGGCGAAAAGGATCAGGCGGAGTCTGCCTATAGGCGCGGATTAAAGGCAAAGGTAGATCGTCATGCCGCCAGTGCCGGAGTGCTTAACTACTATGCACAGCGGCTGTTCGACCGGAACCGGCTCGATGAGGCTTTAAACCTGCTGGATGTAGCCGAAAACATACATCCCGAGGATGCCGGGCTAAACCATACCCGGGCCGACATATACAGGGAAATGAGCAGGCGGCAATATGAGAAAGCACTTGAAAAGGATCCCGGCCTTGAAGATGCCTGGGAAGGGCTTCAGGAGATTGAGTAGGGGGGTATATTTTATACTATAGATGGTCCCGCATTCTGCGTAAGCAAATTAAATGCCCGGGTTAGCAGAAGATTGCGATTGTCGTCGGGTTGACAATATTTTGTTTGACTGAAGTTTATGGTAGCGAGTTAAGCGTAGTGAGGGAGGAGAAGAAGTTCCGTCAAAAGCTGGATAAGTTTGTATTGCAAACTTTACAGATTTTTCAAGTATCAAGAATCCATTGGATGATATTAATTGAATATAGTAAACGTTGACAGTCATGCAAAAACATCAAAAACAAATGATAATGAATTTATTTGATCAAGAACAAAACTACGAAGAGATGGATTTTGAAAGGATTGAAAAACAATTATCTGAAATAGTAGAACCATATTACAGTTCTCAGTCTTGTGATTTGATTGCATTAATCAATAGATTGATAGAGTTTGAAAAGAAAATAATAGACAAAAAGGGAAAAAATAAAAATAGAATTGAGGCCAAGATTTTAAATTCAATTGAAATGGCTTATGATGATCTGATCCTTGACTTTGAATTTGACTGTGAAAATCTTGATGAAGCTTTGATAGCAAATACAAAAGACCAAAAACTAAAACGGGTTCATTCAACCAGTTTAGAGATATTCAATTTAATAAAACTGATATTTGAATTTAAAATGAAAAAGGATAATTTTTCCTCAAAAAGGAAAGGTCATGCTGTAGGATTATTATGTTTATTATTAACAGAATATTATATAAAGGAAGGATTTGATATTTTTAGAAATGCATTAAACTCAGGAAGAGATCATTTATTAATCCAAACTTTAGACGAATTGAATTCCCTTATCACAGAAACTGAGGAAGAATTACCTAAAGATTTGATACAAACACTTTATCAATTAATAAAAAAGACGAAAAACAGATCTGTTGTTGTTGGTTGCTCGAATGTTTTAATAAGTATTGGAGAAGAAAGCGAAGGGAGTGCATTAATGATAATGGAGGATTGGAAAGAAAAAAATTATAATTACTGATAATGTATCATGCACAGCCTGTAACGAAATTTCAGGGAAGGCACAACTTTTATCCAGCCTTTTTTCCTGACCATTTATTCAACGGGCATTCCAGATCCTGATTGAGTTCATTTTTTTCATCGGTTTCTTCTGTATCCGTGCTTAACCATCATTTTATGCTGGTTTCATAGTTATCGATCAGGACTGTTCGGGAAATTTGTCCTTACAAAAATTACGTTTTTTCCATGCCAAGCCTGAAAAAAGCGCTTCGCGGAAGAAACCAATGTTGAGATTAAGTTTGAACAACATGTTGGTTCAAATTGCGCTTTAAGCGCCTAAAAAAAGAACGAAGTTCGATCCACATTAAACCAGATCACAAGCTTCCGGGGGCATCCAGTGTTCCTCTTTGCCTTCCCATTTTACGTTGCATCCGATGGG
>JBKGZA010000186.1:0-6483 GCA_046545815.1 Bacteroidales bacterium | reverse complement strand
TCATTGAATGCAATGGCCCACGGTGAAGCTTTTGCACTGCTTGCGATTAACACAAGATTGATAAACAAGTCGGGATTCATAATGCTCCACTCCAGCGCCTGAAACCCTCCAATGGAGCCTCCGGTGACCACAAATATTCTATTGATTTGCAAATGTTCACGCAACAATTCATGGGCTTTGACCATATCCCTTACGGTCACTTCGGGAAAATCATGATACCAGGGCGCATTGGTTTCCGGATTGATGGATAGAGGTCCGGTAGTACCATAACACGAGCCAAGAATATTGGCACAAATGATGAAATGATGGCGTGGATCAAATATCTTACCTTCACCCACCATGCCACCCCACCAATCGGACACATCCGAATTGGCAGTAAATGCATGACATATCCATACCACATTATCCTTTTCAGTGTTAAGCGTACCCATCGTATGATAGGTGATGGTCAGGGAAGATAACTCTCCTCCCTTTTCCAAAGAGAAAGGTTTATCGTAATGATATACATGTTTTTCCATTATAAGCCAATATTTTTAAATGCCTGTTTAAAATCTTCGATGATGTCCTCGATATCTTCTATCCCAACAGATACCCTTAAAAGGGACGGGGTGACCCCAGCTGCCGCCTGTTCTTCTTCATTCAGCTGTTGATGGGTGGATGCGGATGGCTGAATAATAAGTGTTTTGGCATCTCCCACATTGGCAACATGGCTTATCAGCTGAAGACATTCGACAAATCTTTTGGTCTGCTCTTTGGTGTCGTCAATTTCAAAGGCCAAAACCCCACCGTATCCATGATCGAGATACTTATCAGCCAGCCTATGATTGGGATCTTCCGGCAAGCCGGGATAATATACTGCTTTAACATTGGGATGCCGTTGCAGCCATTGGGCCAGCTCCAGTGCATTGTCCACATGCTTTTGCACCCTCAGGGAAAGGGTCTCCAAACCCTGTAAAAGCAAGAAAGCATTGAAGGGGCTCAGGGCAGGCCCAAAATCCCGCAGCCCTTCTACCCTGGCCCGCATTATGAAGGCCAGATCGCCAAAGGACTCATAAAAACGAATACCATGGTAACCCTCGGATTCTTCGGTAAATTGAGGGAACTTACCGTTGCTCCAGTCATAATTACCAGTATCTACAATGACCCCTCCCATGGTAGTACCGTGACCGCCTATCCATTTGGTGGCAGAATTTACTACCACACTGGCTCCATAGTCTGCCGGGCGACAAAGATATCCTGCCGCCCCAAAAGTATTGTCCACAACCAGAGGAATATTGTATTTTTTACTCAGTTCCGAGAATTTCTCAAAATCGGGGATGTTGAAGCTCGGATTGCCTATGGTTTCCAGGTATATCAATTTTGTATTTTCATCCATTAATCTTTCAAAATCCTCCGGATTCAGGGTTTCGGAGAATTTAACCTGAATCCCAAGGCGCTTGAAAGATACCTTAAACTGGTTGAAACTACCTCCGTAAAGAAAAGGCGAAGATACGAAATTATCTCCGGTGTGCAGCAGATTGTTCAAGGCAATAAACTGTGCAGAATGACCCGAAGCGGTTGCCAAACCAGCTATTCCTCCTTCCAGGGCGGCCATCCGCTTTTCCAGTACATCGGTGGTCGGATTCATGATTCGGGTGTAAATGTTGCCTTCTTCCTGTAATGCAAAAAGATTGGCCACGTGATCCGAATCCTTAAACTGATAGGATGTGGTTTGATAAATGGGCACGGCCCTCGAAAGGGTTTCCCGGTCAATCTGCTGACCGGCATGAACCTGTAAAGTATTGAATCTGTATTGCTTATTGCTATCCATAAAAATATGATTTTAAAGTTAAATACTCATTTATCATTTCCTGTCAAAACAGAAGGGTCCGGGGCATTCACAAAGAACTCATCGTGTATGGCCCTTACCGTTTCTGACTTGCAGGCATTATTGACTATAAAATAAGCTGCCACATGGCTTGCTCCGAAGGATATCATTTCAATATTGATTCCTTTTTCTGCTACCGCCCGGAAGGTTTTGGCAGCAATTCCATATTGTGTGGTGAGCCCTTCTCCAACTACAGCTACAACCGATATATCAGACACAGCCGATATACTTTCAATGCCCTTTATTTCCTCATTTCTGATTAATCTTTCGGCATGATTAAGGTCCCTGACGTCCAAAAGGATGTTGATTGCAATCTGTGAAGTGATCACAGATTTAATATTAATGTTTGCCTGATCAAGCACGGAAGTAATCCTGGCCAGAATTCCGGGTTTTACTCCCACACCTGAACCGCCCAACTTAACGATACCAAAATCATCGCTATAGGAGATGCTCTTGATGACTTCCCGGGATACATTCCCTTTCTCGCTAATGACGGTTAAAGGTTTAGAAATATCGGTAACATTGCGGATATTATAGATATTGACCGGAATGTTATACTTACGTAAAGGCTCCACCGTTCGGGGATGAAGAATCTTGGAACCGAAATAAGCCAGCTCCGCAGATTCGGAATAGGTAAGATGACCTACATTTCTTGTATCATCAACAATATCCGGATCAGCGCTTAAAAATCCATCCACATCCTTCCATACATCCAGTGATTCTGCATTGATGCAGTTGGCTATTGCAGCGGCAGAATAATCGCTGCCTCCCCTGCCCAACAGATTCACTTTATTCTCCCTGGAAATGCCATAAAATCCGGGAATAATATATAATGTGCCGTCAAGATATTTCTTAAAATGATCCCGGCTTAACTCAGTCTCAATGGTGGCATTTCTGTATTCTCCATCCGTATAAAAAGGAATATCCTCAGGCAGCAGTTCCTTGCAGGGAATGCCATTGGCCCGCAGTACATAGGAAAAGATCAATGAAGAAAAGCGTTCACCGTAACTCAGAATCTCGTCTCTGAGAAACTCGGGAATGTCACCGATATAATGAACACCCATCAATTTCTTCTGCAATTCCTCAAATCTTTGTTCCAGACTTCTCTTGGCTTCTTCGTTCAACTCGGGATCCTCAATATAATTATCGAATATCTCGTATTTGATCTGCCGGATCTTCTCCGTAAAATCATGAATATCCCTTTTATTTTCCCGGCATCTTTGCAGCACTTCAGTCAATTCATCGGTGATGCCATAAAATGCGGAGAATACAAGAATCAAGGGCTGATGATACAGTCCGGCAACTTCAAGGATTTGTTTTATGTCACTTAAAGACCTCAGGTTGGATCCGCCAAATTTCACTACACGATAATGGTGCATGATTATTATAATATTTAAGGTTAAAGGTAAAAATACATGAGACTTCATGACCTGTGCCCAGGCCCGTTTAACTGAATAACATTGGAATAAATAACCAGGCATTAATGCATAGACATAGGCAAAAACGGCATTATGAAGTCTTTACAGGTAAGGTGATAATCCCTTAAATGGCAGATTAGGTGATTGGGTAATTCCTTTCTTAAAATGTCCTGTCTTTTCATGGCTTAGCGTTTTGATTTATAAATCCCCCTTTTGGGCCAGGTAGTAGCACCTTGTCATCTTCAGACCGGTTGCTAGAGGTTCACAGAGCCTGGTCTCTCCCCTCTTCTGTATAAATCAAACGCCCTTTATTATAGAAAATAAAGAGGTTTGAATCAACTCACAAATAAATGAAGAAATTCGGAATAATCAAAATATTATTAAAAAAAACTGTGTTGAAAATTAAACGCTCATCATTATCATGTCTTTTAAACCATACAAAATGAGATTCTTTTTGTTTACGTTTATATCACAAGTAAAGTTCAATTTCATTTTTGTTAAACTCACAAAATCATAAAACCATGTTCAATGATCCGCAAGGCCCCATCGAGCATTTCTCATGGGGTAAGTTTGTCATTAATGGCGAAGAACACGGAAAAACGGAAGAAGGAAAGAAAGGCAAAGGTAAAGACATATGCCTTATCGGTGACGAGGTAAAGAAATGGAAAAAGAGGGAGGGGCATACGCTGGAACCCTCTATGGTGAGCAGAGTTTTTGACAAAAATATCGACACCCTTATCATCGGCACCGGCGTAAACGGCCAGATTGATTGTCCGGATACGGTCAAAAAAGAAATCAGAAAGCAAAACATCCACGAACTGGTGCTGCTAAAAACCCCGGATGCCTGTAAAAAATACAATGAGCTTTATCATAAGGATAAAAAAGTAGCATTGCTGGCCCATGGGACTTGCTAGTCTTTAGTTGATATATAGTTGAACAATATTTAGTTTATGAAAAAGTCGAGACGCATTGGGCGCATTCACAATTTTTTCTAAATTTTGCCACCAAATTGCAGTCATGAAAACCAAAACAACCATGCTAAAAAAAATCGCTTTATTTTGTTTTTTCTTCGTTTTCACCATTCAAATGTATGGTGTTCCTTTCAGTCTGATCAGAAACGCCGGAGATGCTGAAGACTACCCGGATTCAGACTATCTGGTAGTTTTCGATTCCACAAGCGTGGACGTTCAAGAGAGCGGCCTGAGCTACAGAAACTACCATAAGCTTTACAAAGTGCTGACTCCGGAAGGAGCTAAAAAGCTGAATCATCTGAAGTACCGTTACGATCCGCTTTCCGCCCATGTAGATATAAAAAAAGTTAAAATTTACAGAAAAGATGGTACGGTTGAAGAGCTCGATATGGAGAAGGAAAGGGATTATCCGGCACCTGCGCGGATGATATACTGGGGAGCAAGACACAAAATAATCAACATAGGGAAGCTGGAACCCGGAGATGCCGTGGAAGTAGTGCGATTCATGAAAGGTTTCACTTACGCCCTGTTGCAGGAAGAAGACGCTCCCTCCGACGATAAATATGTACCCCCTATGGAAGGGCATTTCTACGATATCGTGGAATTCTGGAATGATGAACCTGTCCAGAGGAAAGTCTATCAGCTATCAATTCCCCAGTCCAAAGAGTTGTATTACAAGTTTTACAACGGAAACGTATATACTTCCGAATATTCCAAAGAAGATAGGGTACAATATAATTTTATAAAAAACAACATTACGCCGGTAGAAACAGAATCACATATGGTTGCGGTCTCCGATATAGCTCCGAAGCTTATCGTTACCACTACAGAAAAATGGGAACAGAAATCCCTTTGGTTTTACAATGTCAACAAAGATTACGGCAGTTTTGAAATCAATCAGGCCATCCAAAACAAAGTGGATGAAATCCTGAGCGATGCCCAAACGCAAATGGACAGCATTTCCCTTCTCACACACTGGGTAGCTGATAACATCAGGTATTCAGGTCTCTCTATGGGAGAAGGTGAAGGATATACGCTTCATAAGTCCACCAGAACCTTTCGGGACCGATGCGGGGTTTGCAAGGACAAAGCAGGAATGCTGGTTAGCATGTTACGGGCAGCAGGATTTGAATCCTATGCAGCCATGACTATGGCACGTTCAAGCATTGAAGACATACCGGCAGATCAGTTTAACCATGCCGTTACTGTTGTAAAACTGGACAATGGAGACTATAAACTGCTCGATCCGACATGGGTGCCTTTCACAAGAGAGCTCTGGTCAAGCCTTGAGCAACAGCAGGATTACCTGATGGGCGTTCCCGAAGGTGCCGATTTGAAAGAAACACCTGTATCGTCGCCGGAGAATCATTACTACAAAATGGACGGCACCTCTACCTTAAAAGACGACGGCACACTGGAAGGCCGCTTTACAATTGAAGCAGAAGGACAATCCGATGCTGCCCTGAGAAGTATGTTCACCGGAAATTACAAATCAAACTGGGACAGGACTATGGAGAAAAAGCTAAGGGAGATTTCACCGGACATCGAGATTCTGGAAATGGAATACAGTTCCCCCTATCAATATCTTGAGGGAAACATGCAAATAACTGTGAGATACAGGATTCCCAATTATGCCATGGTAACTGCCAACAACATCATGTTTACACCTGTAGTTGCCCTGGAGCTTTTTAAAAATGTCAACCATCATTTACGGTTTGATCCGGATTTAAATGAAAGAGCTTATGGATTCAGAGACCGCTGCAGCCGGCTGGTGGAACTGCATGAAACGGTAAATCTTCCTGAAGGCTCAAAAGCGGCATATATTCCGGAAACAAGTAAAATAAAAGGTTCTGCAGCTTCTTTTGAAGGAGGTTACCAGATAAAGGACAACACACTGGTACTGGATGAAACCATACGGTTTGAAAAGAGAAAGTACAAGGCAGATGAATGGAACAATTTCAGAAGTGTTGTTAAAGCCCAGAAAAAACTGGCAAAAGAAAAAGTGGTACTCAATAAATAAATTTCGAACGCCGAAAATCAATGAAGATGAAAAGACTACTGAATTTTGCGCTTTCAATTTTGGTACTGACGGGCTTCTATTCCTGTGACCAGCTTACTGAAGAACAAAAAGAAGCAGATGCGCTATTCCGCAAAATTACCAAAGTATATACCGTGCATGAGGACGGGTCCATAGATTACCATTACAAACATGAACTAGACCTCCATA
>JBKGZA010000185.1:0-6576 GCA_046545815.1 Bacteroidales bacterium | reverse complement strand
GAACCCGCATGCTTTATCCATTGCCTTGTTGTGAAGGTTTCTGGATGCGGGTTTCTTTCGTTTAAACCTGAGTAAAATTGAAAATGTTATTTTTATCAGAGGTATTTGTTATTAAGGCAAAGTCTTAGTAATTTGCATCTTCAAACAAAGATTAAATTTTAATGGGAAAGAAAAAAAAGAATCGTTCGAAAGCTAAACTAAAAGAGAGATTAAGAGAAGAAATACTTGATTTTTTTACCCGTCATCCGACCAAATCATATAATTATAAACAGGTATCGAACCAGCTGAATATAAACAACAAGCACAAAAGAAGGCTCGTCATGGATACGCTTGCTGAGCTGGAGCGTGCTGAATATCTGGACGAAGTCAGGAAAGGCAGATATCAGATCAGGTTAAAGTCAAGCATTCTGGAAGGCAGAATAGAATTTACGGCAGAAGGATTAGGTTATCTGGTTTCAGATGAGATTGACGGGGAGGTATATATTTTAGGGAGAAATTTACATCATGCTTTACCGGGTGACCGGGTTCGTGTACGTTTATTTGCCCATCAAAAAAATAAGGCCCTGGAAGGCGAAGTAATAGAGATAATTAAAAGATCCAAAACACAGTTTGTCGGCACCGTTTCGCGCTCCAAAAATTTTGCTTTTCTTGTTACGGCTAGCCGAAGTGTGCCGTATGACATTTTTATTCCCCTGAAAAAATTGAAAGATGCTAAAAACGGTCAGAAAGCCATTGCCCGCATCACCGATTGGCCTGAAAAAGTCAATAATCCTTTTGGGGAGATTATAGAGGTTTTGGGGGATCCGGGAGATAATGAGGTGGAAATGCATGCCATTCTTGCCGAATTTGATCTTCCTCACGATTTCCCGAAAAATGTAGAAAATGCTGCAGCGAAAATTCCGGATCACATCCCTGAAGAGGAATACAAGACAAGAAGGGATCTTCGGGATGTGCGTACCTTTACTATTGACCCTGAAGATGCCAAGGATTTCGACGATGCCTTGTCCGTGAGAAAATTAGAAGACGGCTTGTGGGAAATAGGGGTACACATTGCCGATGTTACGCATTATGTAAAGCCGAACACCATTCTCGATCAGGAAGGTTTCGAAAGGGCTACTTCTGTGTATTTGGTAGACCGGGTTGTGCCTATGCTTCCTGAGAGGTTATCCAATAATGTTTGCTCTTTAAGACCGGATGAGGAAAAGCTATGTTTTTCATCTGTATTTAAGATGGATGACAAGGCCAGGTTACACGATCAGTGGTTTGGTAAAACCATCATAAGGTCTGACCGGCGATTTAACTATCAGGAAGCACAGGAAATCATCGATAAAAAAAGGGAAGAGTTTAAAACCGAGATGCTTAAGCTGAATGATCTTGCCCAAAAATTGAGAGCTGAGCGGTTTAAGCACGGGTCCATTGCTTTTGAGCGTGTAGAGGTGAAGTTCCTTTTGGATGAGATCGGATCGCCAACCGGTATTTATTTTAAGGAGCACGGTGAATCCAATGAGCTGATTGAGGAGTTTATGCTTTTGGCCAACAGAAAAGTGGCCGAATATATCGGCAAAGTACCGCAGCAGGAAAAACCCAAAACTTTTGTTTACCGGGTACACGACAAGCCGGATAAAGATAAGCTCGAGACCTTTGCCGAATTTGTTCAGAAGTTTGGTTATTCCATCAACATGAAGGATAACAAAACAATAACCCGTTCCATCAATGAGTTGTTGGAAAAAGTGGAGGGAAGAGGAGAGCAAAATGTTATTGAAACCCTCGCCATTCGAAGCATGGCCAAAGCTGAATATTCCACGAAAAACATCGGCCATTATGGTTTGGCTTTCGATTATTATACCCATTTTACTTCTCCCATCAGGAGATATCCGGATATGATGGTCCATCGGCTTCTGGCCCGTTATTTAGAGGAAGGAAGATCCGCCAACCGTAAGAAATATGAGGAGATGTGTGAGCACGCTTCTGATATGGAAAAGCTGGCTGAAAATGCCGAGAGGGCATCCATTAAATACAAGCAGGTTGAATTTTTAAAAGATCGGATCGGAGAGGATTTTGAGGGCATTATTTCCGGTGTGATGGAGTGGGGAATTTTTGTGGAATTGAACGACTCCAAATGCGAAGGCTTGGTGCACATGAGAGATCTTGATGATGATTTCTACATCTATGATGAGCGAAACTATTGCATTATTGGCCAAAATACGGGGAAAAGATACCAGTTGGGCGATCCCTTAAGGGTCAAGCTAATACGTGCCGATCTGGAAAAGAAACAGATTGATTTTCTGATGCTGGAAGAGAAATAGGGAGATTGGTCTTTTTTAGTCAACTTGATAGTAGAGAGAAAAAAGCATGGCGTTGTTGAACTGCCCGCGGTCAAGCCTGTATTTCTGCCCCCCAGGATGGGGCCCGACAGGAAACAGGGAGTAGTTTAAACGTACATTTATCGTTAAGTGTTCGTTCAGGTCATAATTCAAACCCACCAGCCCGGATAATTCAAACAAGTTGAAAGCCGGGTCTGCCTCAACAAAGCCGCCCCCGTCGTCATCTTCCAATGATGTAATCAGATACGAGCCTGCGATTCCTGCTTCTCCTGTTAACCAAGGCATTAAAAGCGTTTTGGCCAATACAGGGGCCTGTATATAATTCAGCCGGGCATGATAATACCTGTTGTTGACTTTAAATTCGCTTTGGGAAATTTTGCTGCCTTTCTGTATATATTCCAGTTCCAGTTGCATGATAATATTTTCCAAGACTGAAGTTTTCACCCACGCTCCACCCCGGATGCCGGCTTTGTTATATCCTCCCAGATTATCCCCGTCAATCTGTGTTGCTGCCAGGCCCAGCATGGGGCCGCCTTGAAAACGTTGTCCTGAAGCGGATACAGCACAAATTGATGAGATCAATATGGCAACGAGTACCTTTTTCATCAGCGGGCGGATAAAATCAGAGCTAAAAAACAGGTGTATATTGTTCTCTTAACAGGTAAGATGAAAGGCTCCGACCACATTTTTTCCTTCATTAAATAATTTATTGAAAATCTGGACCGCCTTTCCCGTTTTCTTGTGTTCCAGGGATATATTTTTTTCGTGCAAATAATCTGTAATGTCTTGTTCAATGCTCATCATCCCGAATTGTCCTTTTCCAACAACCAATATATCTGGCTTATGCGTTTCCAATACTTCTTTCAGATCATCAAGTTGTAGCTGGTGCCCTTTATTACGCCACCATTCCGGTATTACTCCATCCCGCGTTATGATGAGATCTTGCTTATAGGTTTCGCCATCAATAACCATCTTCCCAAAGCCATATTCTTGAATCATAATAAATTGCCTTATTTGATTAGGGGGGACAAAATACGAAAAATATACCAGACTTTCAAATCAGTCTATATTCCATGCCTGGCCTTACTTTTGGCAAAATCTCCGGTTTATCGCTTTCGGTTCATTTAAGCTTATAACAAGACCGACCCGGATATAGAAGAGATTGCTGCGTAGCGGTCAGGCAAGCCTATTTTTCCATGGTAACACTTACACATTTCATTTTACCGCCCATGGGTGGATTCATTTTTGATACTTTTATTGTGGCTTTTTCAATGGTATCAAAATGATCGTAAAGGGCGTCCAGAATCCTTCCTGCAATGTGTTCCAGCAAATGGGATTTCTTTTCCATTTCTTTTTTTACAATCTCATAGGCGGTTTGATAATTTACTGCATCCTTAAGGTCATCGCTCTTAACGGGATATTCCATGGGCGTTTGAAGTGTCAGGTTGACCAAAAAACGGTTTCCTACAATCTGTTCCTCCTTGAAATGCCCGTGAAATGCATAAAATTCCATGTCTTCAAGCTGAATCATTCCCATAACTGAAAAATTATTAAGATTTATAGAACTGTAAATGATTTATTCAATAAAATCAAATAACTTTGCATGGCTGGATACAAAATTAACATTCTTTTGCTATGGTCATTAAATAATATTTTGTAATCCGCAATCAGTTATTATATGAATGATAAATCCTTTGATCCATGGGGAATAATGAGAATAACGAGGAAGAAAAAAAGAAGGTACTGAATTTTATAGAACAGATTATTGAGGAGGATATCAAAAACAACGTAAACGGGGGGCGGGTCCATACCCGTTTTCCTCCTGAGCCGAACGGCTTTTTACATATCGGACATGCAAAATCCATTTGCCTTAATTTTGGCATGGCATGGAAATATAACGGCAAAACCAATCTTCGTTTTGACGATACCAATCCCTTGAAAGAGGAACAGGTATATATTGATTCAATTAAGGAAGACATTCATTGGCTTGGATTTGACTGGGAGGACCGTGAGTATTATGCTTCGGATTACTTTGACAAACTTTATGAATTTGCGGAGAAACTGATTAGGAAAGGGAAGGCTTACGTGTGTGAATTAACCCCTGAAGAGATAAAAAATACCCGGGGCACTCCGATGGTACCGGGTAAAGAAAGTCCTTACCGTGACCGTCCTGTTGAAGAAAGTCTGGATCTTTTCCGCAGGATGAAGGCAGGGGAATTTCCTGAAGGGCGTTATCAGCTCAGGGCTAAAATCGATATGGCCTCGCCCAATATGCATCTCCGCGATCCTGTTCTGTACAGGATCCGTCACGTGGCACATCCCAGAACGGGGGACAAGTGGTGTATTTATCCCATGTATGATATGGCACATGGACAGAGCGATTATATAGAGGGCATCACCCATAGCTTGTGCACTATGGAATTTGAGGTGCATCGTCCGCTTTACGATTGGCTTCTGGACCATATTGCCGAAGGAGAGTACCGGCCTAAACAGATCGAATTTGCGAGGCTCAACCTGGGTTATACAGTTATGAGTAAAAGAAAATTGCTTCAACTGGTTAAGGATGGTACGGTAGATGCCTGGGATGACCCCAGGATGCCTACTATATCCGGGTTAAGAAGAAGGGGGTATACTCCTGCCTCTATTCGTCATTTTTCTGAGAAGGTTGGTATTGCCAAACGTGATAACATCATTGATATGGCGCTTTTGGAAAGCAGTGTGCGGGAGGATCTTAATAAGAGGGCACAGCGTGTGATGGGCGTGCTGGATCCGATAAAAGTGGTCATTACCAATTATCCTGAAGATCAGGAAGAGGAGCTGGATGCGGTAAACAATCCTGAAGATGAAAGCATGGGCACCAGAAAAGTGCCATTCACCCGGGAGATATACATCGAACGCAATGACTTCATGGAAGACCCACCAAAAAAGTTTTTTAGGCTGGCACCCGGCCGTGAGGTCAGGTTACGATACGCTTATTTTATTACCTTTGAAGGTGTGGTCAAAGATGAATTTGGAGATATAACAGAAATACGTTGCACTTATGATCCGGCTTCCCGGGGAGGCCAGTCCCCTGACGGCCGTAAAGTGAAAGGAACATTGCACTGGGTTTCGGCCAGGCATGCCGTACCGGTTGAAGTGCGGCAGTACGACCGCCTTTTTATGAACGAAGATCCCGATCAGGTAGATGAAGAGGGTAAGGATTTCCGGTCAAACCTTAACCCCGATTCACTGCATGTTTTGGAAAACTGTATGCTGGAGCCTTTTATAAAAGATGCCAAACCGGAGGACAAATTTCAATTTGAACGCAAAGGCTATTTCTGCGTCGACAGATACTGCAATCCCAGTGAAAAACTGATTTTCAACCGCACCGTTACCCTGAAGGATACCTGGGCCAAGATTGCAAAGCAGCAGAAACAGCAACCAAAGAAACAGAAAAATAAATAAAATCTGATTTTGGAGGGCCGTACGGCCTACTTCCCTAAAATTACGGGGAAATAATGCGAGCCAGTGTTACCATTTATCCACCCAGGTCCATATTATCATTAGTCCCGGTATTTAAATCGCCGGTAATAAAGCCTGGAGGAAATGGATTCATTTTCAACTCTTCATCAGAAATTCATGAACATTTTCCAACGTAACCACTTGGGACAATTGAGGATGGTATGCATTGACAAAACTTTTCGGAATTTTAACTTTTGATTTCGGGTTATATTTGAATTCGAATGCATATATCCTTTCATTTTTTTCTTCAACCAAATCAATTTCCCCACCATCGTATGTTCTCCAAAAGAATACATTTACTAACGGATTATGGATTGAATTGTATTTTATTCTTTCGCTCATGCTCATGCAGTAATTTTCCAATAAGGAGTTCTATATCTATGAAATACATCATTGAGATTTATTTGTTATAAATTTTGGCCAAATATTTTAATTATAATTCAAAAATTTGGCCAAATTTTCTTACCTCAAGAATCTTCTGCCTGATACTGAAAGGGAATGGATAAAAAAACATTGAAAAGTTCGGGGAACAATTTAATAAGGGTAAAAGAACTACCATATGGGAATATATCCTTATTTCTGATTTACCCCAATTTTTCTATAGCCTACTCTATCCTCCGGGTGCATTCCCAATTTTTTCCACCTACCATCTTTTATACCATTCCTACGGAATTCCGTATAGTAGCATATTAAAATAACCCGGGTTATAAAATTCACATATAACAAGAATTCCGTAGGAATGGCATATATT
>JBKGZA010000184.1:0-6599 GCA_046545815.1 Bacteroidales bacterium | reverse complement strand
CGGATTTAAATTTTTGAAAATTGGTTTCAGTAGCTTCCTCCGCATTTTTTCTGTCAAGGTAAACCGTCAGTTCTTCGGAGATGGCATTTAACAGGTCGTGTTCTTCACTAAGAAATGGATCCCTATCAGATGTTGAAGGCTCGCCCAGGTAATATACTTCCACGTGAAGGGCACTATTATCCAGTTGTTTTGAGATACTTTGTTTCAAGCGGCTTTGGGAGAAATTATCTGTCTGGTATTTTTTGTTGTTGTGAATGATCCGAACGCAGGTGTTTTCAGGGTCAAGATAAGATTTTGAAAGGATTTTGGCTGATTCTTCCAGCACATATTCTATAGAGTTTTTCGGATCATTGATCAGTTTGGTTATGCGGTATATTCCGCTTAGCTCTTTGTTTCGTTCATTTAAAGAGGCATTTATCCCGGATAATTTGTTTTTCAGGGCTGCGTTTTTTTGCTTTTCCTTTTCCAGTTCTTTCTGGGGATCATTGATTGTATCCCCGATATTTTCATTGCCTGGATAATCACCATCGTTTTTCTTCATATACGTATATTAAGCAATAGGAACCCGAAAAAATTACGGAACACTACTACACGTTAGTAAACTTTAGGTATTAGAATTTGTTTACGTCTTGTTTACAATAAAGTTACTGTAATATGGATTTTGTTAGCTATATGGGTTAAGGGTGAAGCATTCTCACACGTTGATCTTTCAATGCAAAACTTCAACCTTTCTGTGCTTTTTTCTCTATTTCCATGTTCTCTTAAATATCAAATCGAACCCAGAATTGGGCATTTGATTGGTAGCCTGCAGGAACAGGGACCGCATCAGTTGGTATTCGAGGGTTATTTTTTCAGGCTCAATCATTTTTTCCCGCTTGTCGAACGCGAAGGTCTGCTGATAGTTTAAATACAAATCGTCTGTAATGTATTTCCCAATTTTGACATTGCCCGATTTCCAGGTCTTTCCCCCGCCAATTTCCACAACATCCAAACCAAAAGAGCTCCTCAGGGTACCGGTTACAATATCACTTACTTTGCCAATTGCCAGTGAACGGGCGATATCGGCAGCATTTTCTTCAAGCGACATTTGTTCTCCCGAGGTAAGGTTACCCGGCGCCTTACCAAACAGGAGGTAAGAAAATGCGTATTTCTCCTCAATATGTTCTCCATCTAAAGTAAAAGACAATTTGGGTTGTTTGCTTTGCCCTTCAATGCGAAGGGTCATGGTATGTAATTCCCTTTCCTGATCCCGGAAATCATATCCCAGGATAAAATCAAGCCGGGGATTGATTTCCCTTCCCCCGGTGAAGGTCAGATTTCCTTTTTTGAAGTCGAATCGCTTTCCGTAGAATTCAAAGAATCCCCGTCCTATATTCAATGTTCCAAACAGATCTATCTGTCCTTGCTTTGTGATGGCCTTTAATTTTCCCTGTAGCTCAAAATTCATGTCCTTTCCCTGAACCCAGGTATTACCGGGTATGGTCAGATCAAGGGTGAGGCTCAAGTTTTTGTAGATATTTTCCTGAGAAGCTTTCTTCTGCACGTTGTTAAATTGATTGGCACCCATATTGGTGGTATCTATCATTGCCTTTACCAGCAAAGGAGGGTTGGGGTTATCAGATTTAACCGATAATTGCCGGCGGAAAGCATCGGCATTGATCGTGGAACGTGTTATTTTAACATTCCCTTTAACATCAGGTTTTGTTACTGTTCCCGTAATATTGACGGAGGGCTCGATATAGGCTTCTATTTTATTTGATTTTAAAGCTCTGAAATTCTCACCCCCAATTCGGAAACTGATCTCCTGCTTACTTTCATCCCGAGCGAATCCGAGATCGGCAAAGCCGTTAATTTCAAGCTTACCTCCTCCCGAACTTAGATAAGCATTGTCTAATAAAAACCGCTGATTGTCGAAGTGACTGTTTACCTCTATATTCTGATAGGCCATGCCTTGAGCTGGATAAAAGAAAGCTCCTTCTGTAAGCTGGAAGCTACCATCAAACCGAGGATTGCCTATGTTGTTCGAAACATCCACTGTTGCGTTTACTGACCCGGAAACCTGCATATTGTTTTTTTTCAGGAAAGGATTGGCGTTTTGAACATCAAAGCTTTCCATTTTAAGCGATGCCTGTATTGGGGTATTTTTATCCGGCATAGAAAAGCTGTCGGTCAGAGAAAATGACAGGGGTATTTTTATATTTCCCTGAAAGGAACGGCTATATTTCGAATCCAAATTACTTTCAACATCCAGTTTATTCGATGCATAATGAAAATTGGTGGTTATCCGGTTTAAACGAATGGTATCCAATCCAGGATCATTGATATTTACAAAACCTTTTAGTTCAGGGGCTGAAGCCTCTCCCGTCAGTTGCATCCCGGAATTAACAGTGCCATACAGTTTGTCAGGGAAGCCGCTTAATAAAGGTAAACCGGACAAATTCAGGTCTTTGATCCAAAAATCCAGGTTTTCTTCACCCTTAAAATCCAGCGTTCCATTGAGGCCAATCTTTTGTTCTCCGGATTGAAGCTGAAAAGTATCCGTCCGGATGGCATTCTCAGCGAGCGTGATATTGGAGGAATCGGTGGTACTATTCCATTTATGATCACCGATATTAAGACGCAGATCATGTATGGTAAACACAGGATCTTGCTTTATATTTATATCGGTTTGGGTGAAAAGGCTGAGCGAATCGTTAACAATGAGGTCCAAACTGTTTTTTAATCCACTTTTTCCGTAGGAGGATTGTAATGCTATCTGCTTTACCTGCTGGCCGCCCAGATAGGAGGAGTCTGCTGTTACCCGGGTTTCACCGGTCAACAAGGAATCTTCGGAAAGAAGAGATATGTCTCCGTGCAATCGTGCCACCATTAGAGAATCATAATTGACGTTCAAAAGATTGTATCTGGCACTTAGGTTCAAGGAATCTCTCTTTCCTTCGATCTGGCCGGCAATGTTTCCTTTCGTCTCTATTTCGGGAAAATCAAAAGCACTGGCTAAGGGTCCCATGTTTTTTGGTGAAATGTCGAATTTCAAAAAATTTTGTTTTTGAAGATTGCCTTCACCGTGTGCCTGCACCTCAGCATAATCAGAATTCAGATTAAGATTCCCCAGATCATAGTATCCCCGGTCATAGCTCAGCAACAGATCCATTGAACTAACCGACCAGCCCAGGAAGTATGAGTCGAATACATCCATCTGGATTTCCGCTTTCAGGCTGTCGAAATTGGTTCCTTTTCCAGAGCTTCTTAATCTCAAATTCAAATCCGAATGCAGTTCCTTGTTCCCGGGAAATTTCGAAAGATCCACATGTGCAAGTTCGGTATGCACAGAATATTCCGGTTCCTGAAGGATTTGTTTCAGATCGAACCGGGAAGAGATATTGCCAAAACGGGTGTTGGCTTTGATATTTCCCTTCAGGGTTTCTTTCTTTTTATCAATTCGGAGTGCCAGATGATTTAATGTATAAGCTTCAAAAATAACATCTTTGAAATTACCCTGAATTACCGTAGAACTTTCCCTCAGATCAAAGCCCTCGCCTCTGGCGTTAAGCTCGCCTTCAACCTTTGACCTTAACTTGGGTTTGCGTGTCCAGTGCTCACCGTTCAAACCCTCCACCTGTAAAGTCAGTTGATATTGAGGCTTGCTTTTTAGATGCTTCATGTTTCCTGTTAAGTGTACCTTTTGTTTTCCCTCCTGTAGATTAAATTCCAGCTTTTGTTCTTCGCCATTGCCCATAATATCGAGGTTTATTCCGGGGCTTCCATAAAGCTTCATGGCCTCCAGCCAGGGGTTCAAGGCCTCCAGTTTTAATGGATCGAAAAGGATATGGGCTTGGTGTTCATACAAATCATCCAGGCGGATGCTTCCGTTGCTTCTCAATTTGGTTTCTTTAAGATCAATGGAAAGATCTTCCCAGGAAAGTTGTTGTTTAATATTCCGGAACTTTCCTTCCATGTGTTCAACGAACAGTTCCGGCGATTGGGTTTCCACTGATAATTTTTCCATTTTCAGATCAATAGAATCCTGTTTGAAGCTAAAATCCAACGCTCCGTCCACCTGAATTTCCGAAGGGATTTTATTATTGGCCAGGGGGTTCAACTGTGCACTCAGGTCATCCAGCAGAAGGCGGTTGACGGTGATACGCCATTCGGACGGCCGGGACGTCTCCTCTTTCTCCTTCTGTTTCGGTTCCGGTTCCGGCAATAATTTTATAAAATTCCAGGAAGAATCCGGGTATTGTGTTCCCTCCAAAATCAGGTCGCTCACTTCCAGATTTCTTATCCTCACTTCTTTTTGCAACAGGGCCATGAGGTTATAATTCACATGGATCCTTTCAAGATATAGGATGGTGCTGTCGTTTTGGCTGATTCTTATTTCATTCAGTGAAAACAGATTCAATGGATTCCCTTGTATACCCCCGATGGATACCTCTGCGTTCAGATTCTTGTTGCCCTGATCAGCCAGTATGGAAGCGATGGAGTTATTCAGCCTTCCGTTTTGAACCAACATCAACAGGATCACTACCAGCAGTAATAAAGTCGTCAGCGTTAAGATCAGTGTTGTCAATATTTTATTCACTATTCGCATGGATGCGCGTTCAGATTAAGTTAAAAAGTATGACCAATCGAAATAAAAAAACGGGGTTCCTTTTTTTCTTCAAACACCGGTGAGGCAATATCAAGTCTTACTGGTCCTACCGGCGTACGGACCCTTAAACCTGCTCCTGCATCAAATCTTAAGTCAGCGAGGTTATAGGTAAATGCTTTTCTCCATACATTGCCCATATCTGTAAAGGCAACTCCTGAAAAGATATCATAAATCGGGAACCGCAGTTCCAGGCTACCTTCCAGCATGCTGTTGCCCCCTGTGAGTTTACCTTCCTCATTGACCGGTGATATTTGATGTCTTCCCCAGCCCCGGAGGGAAGAAGCTCCCCCCAGCAGGAACCGGTCTTCAATTGGAGAAGATTCGTCTCCAAGTGGTTTGATAAAACCCGAACGGATTCTCCCGGCTGCTGTCCAGTCATCCTCAATCTGAATATAGCGTATCAGGCTGACCTCGCTCTTATAGTAATGAAATTGGGAACGAAATCCAATTCCCATATAGGTAAAATTCCCATTCAGTTTCCAACCGGAGACCGGAGCTATCAACTTGTTGGTGGTGTTGGTGAAGAAACCCACGGTCAGTCCTGACTTGTTCCGGATCAGATCGCTGCTTTCTTCCCGTGCCAGATATTCGGAGATGGTGAAATCCTGCAGAAAATCCCGTTCCAGTGAATACATCATATATCCCGAGGTTGTGGTCGAAAAATTCTGTCGCAAGGTTATTCCTCCTCCCAGCCTGTCTACCGTATAGCTTTCTTCGTTTTCCCGGATGAAAAAAGGATTCAGCACCAGATCGAGCTTATCATTTAGAAACTCCGGCTGGATCAATTTGGTTTCCAGACTGATGGGCAAAAAGTAGGAATGCTTTCCTTCGAAGATCAATTTGCGTGCTCCTCCCAGGAAGCGCAATTTGGTCAGGTTCACCGAAGCCCTGAACCGGTCTTCCGTGCCGTAACCAACACCGGCTTCCAATGACCAGGTAGGCAGCTCGCTTACTTCTATCAGCACAGGGATTTCGCTGTTTTGCATGCTGTCCTTCTGACCCCGTACAACCACATAACGGAACAAATCTGTGTTGAAGAGCCTTGTCTGGGTGGAATCAAGCTTATATTCCGAATATTCTTCGCCTTCTGAGAATGTGAGTTTTTTTCGGATGAATGTTTCAGAGACCAGTGAATCTCCTTTGATTCGGGCTTCTCCAAAGTATGCTTTAGATCCCGGCTTTACTTTAAAACCAATATCTGCCAGTTCTTCGTCCGGATGGACCTCAACATCCCGGTCCACTTCAGCAAACGGGTAACCCCGGTTGTAGAAAAAGTCCCGGATATATCGCTCGAAATTCAGGACTTCCCGGTCAATGAACCGGTCTCCGGGTTTCAAAGGCAGATCATCGGTGATTTCTTTCAGCAGGGAAGCGACTGCAGAATCGGCTGGTTCCCTGAATTGAACCGAACGAATTTTCACGGGGTCTCTTTCTTTTACTTCGATATGTATCACCATGTTTTTCCGTTTTTCGTTTTCTTTCAGAGCATAGTCCAACCGGGAGTTCAGAAATCCGTGGCGCTGATAGTAGCGATGTAAACGTTCCATGTCATTTTCAAGCATAACGGAGGAGAATTCAGGCATTTGTTTCCAGAATGCCATTT
Source organism: Bacteroidales bacterium (assembly GCA_046545815.1). Taxonomy (GTDB): domain Bacteria; phylum Bacteroidota; class Bacteroidia; order Bacteroidales; family UBA12077; genus JAGXLC01. Next base: position 348 of record JBKGZA010000184.1, on the reverse strand, counting down.
TTTCAAGAAGCGTGGCCGAACGGGTGTTAATCTGTTCAAGAAGCGTCTGATCAGAAAGTGTTTCATTCCCTTTAAATTCGATATCCTTAATGGCGTAATTTTCCTGTCCCATGGTTAACCGGACAGAACAGGCAATAAGGATAGAAGAAATAATGGTGATTGTTCTTATCAATGGAATTGGGTTATATTCGGTTTAAAGGCAAATCATATAAACGCAATTTCCGCGGATTTGATTATCTGATGTATAAACAAATTGATATTCCATTTGTTTAAGCAATTTGGGGATTAACCTGACCTGCATTATTCATAAATTTTTACAAATATGAATAAAATGCAGGTTAACCCCGA
>JBKGZA010000183.1:0-6624 GCA_046545815.1 Bacteroidales bacterium | reverse complement strand
AAAATCCAATGAAGAAAATAGAAAAAGTAGTTCTGAATTTGAACCAGACGTAGATATTGAACTTACAGCAACACCCAGGCAAATTCAACTGCTTCCGGGAGAAAAGACTAAGGTATATTCTTACGAGTCAAAATTAATAAAAGGGGAGGATGATAATCTGGAACAATTATCAAACACCTACCTTGGTCCCATTATCAAGGTAGAACCAGGACAAAAAATTCGTGTGCGTTTTAAAAACCAGCTTCCTGATGAAAGTATTATTCATTGGCACGGATTACACATCTCTCCTGAAATGGACGGTCATCCCATGTATGCCATCAATAAAGGAGAAGAATATGTTTACGAATTCACAGTAAATAACCGTCCTGGTACCTATTGGTTTCACCCGCATCCGGATCAGATCACCGGTCCACAGGTATACTATGGGCTGGCCGGAATGTTTATTGTCGAAGGAGAAAAAACGGATATTCCTTCAGGTGAGTTTGATATGCCACTCGTCCTTCAGGATCGAATATTGGACAGCGACAATCAGCTTGTTTACCTTGATAATAGTCGCATGGCTCGCATGCGTGGTTTCCTGGGTGACGAGATGTTTGTCAACGGGAAAGCAGATAGGGAGATGGAAGTGAAAAAAGGGGCTTATCGTTTTCGCGTATTGAATGGCTCCAATTCAAGAATTTACAAGCTTGCATGGAACGATGGCAGTGATATCATTGCTATTGGAACGGATGGTGGCTTGTTGGAAGAACCTGTTGCAAGACCCTACATTATGCTGGCTCCCGGAGAACGCGTAGATGTATGGAAAGATTTCAGCGGAATTGATGAAGGAGAAGAAGTTATACTGAAGAGTCTGCCGTTTGAACCGGGGACTAACATAGGTATGGGAGGAATGATGGGTGGAGGTATGCAGTCTGCACGCGGCGCAGAAAATGGAGTGGAAATTGACCTGTTTGCCTTTTCGGTAACAAATGAACAAGGTTATCAGAATGAATTACCTGCTCAGCTTTCTGAAGTGGAAAAAATAAATGAAAGCGAAGCTGTCAATACTAATAGCCCCCGAAGGTTCCATTTTACCTTTGAACGCATGCAATGGGTGATCAATGGAGAAACTTTTGGAATGAGAGAAGTCGCAGATTGGGAGAAAGTGAAGCTGAACACCACAGAAATATGGGAGTTTATTAATGGTAACAATGGCGGTGGTATGGGTATGATGAACAATATGATGCAGATGCCTCACCCAGTGCACTTGCATGGGCTTCAGTTTCAGATTATCGGACGTGATATATCGGAGATTGATCCCTCTGCCTGGGAAACGGTAAAGGATGGATTTATCGATGAAGGCTGGCAGGATACGTTTCTTTTGTTACCCGGAATGAAAGCGAAAGTGATTATGCGTTTCAGAGATTTTACAGGAATGTATGTCTACCATTGCCACAACCTGGAGCACGAGGATATGGGAATGATGAGGAATTACGAAGTTGTAGAGTAATTCATTGAGATAGATTGAATCATAATTTAAAAAAGGAGTTATTATGTTACAAAGTTTTGGACATGGAATGGGGATGGGTATGGGATGGGGCTGGATTATTGGCCTCGTTCTCATAGCCCTCATCGTTTGGCTTGTTGTTAAAACTACCAGCCAACAAACAGGTGGCACACCCACTTCTGAAAAATCACCTCTGGATATATTGAAAGAAAGATATGCCAGGGGAGAGATTGATAAAGAGGAGTTTGAGGAGCGTAAAAAAGATTTAATGTAACATGGAATTAATAAAATTTGCAATTCCATGGCTTATCGTTTTGTGCATTGTTGAAAGCCCCTATGCCCAGCCTGACACAACAGTGCATCGTATTACCTTAAGGCAGGAGGTAGTAAAAAAAGCCGGTAAAGAGGTAACCGGAATGACCATAAATGGTCAAATACCGGGGCCTACACTTCGTTTTAACGAGGGTGATTATGCCGTTCTTTATGTTAAAAATGAAATGGATGAGGAGACTTCTATCCACTGGCATGGAATATTGTTGCCTAATTTTTTCGACGGTGTTCCTTATCTGAATACGCCCCCCATCATGCCAGGGGAAACTCAAAAATATGAGTACCGCATAAAACAAGCGGGTACCTATTGGTATCATTCCCACACCATGTTGCAGGAACAAAGAGGGGTATATGGTGCATTTGTCATCGAGCCACAGGAGGAGACACTTGATTATGATAAAGAACTCGTAACGGTATTATCCGACTGGACAAATGAAAAGCCCATGAATGTTTTGCGGAATTTAAAGCGGGGAAACGAATGGTACAGCATTAAAAAAGGAACTGCCACTCCTCTCAACCAGGTTATTGCAAGAGGAGCTCTTGGCGCTCAGTTGAATTTTTGGAAACAAAGGATGGAGGGAGCAGACATTGCTGATGTTTATTATCCGGCTTTTCTGATAAACGGGGAACAGGAACAGGAATATCCCGATTTCCAACCCGGGGAAAAAGTGAGGTTACGGGTTATCAATGCAGCTGCATCAAGTTACTTTTGGCTTACTTTCGGAGAAGGTAATGCTACTTTGGTTTCTGCCGACGGACTTGATGTTGAGCCAGTTGAGCGTGATTATACACTGATTGGAATTGCTGAAACATACGACTTTATTGTCACCATCCCCGAAAGCGGACAACTAGAATTCAGGGCTACTGCACAGGACGGCTCAGGAACCACTTCTGCTTATTTGGGGGAGGGCCAGGTGCTGCCCGCCCTCGATGTACCCAAACCTGATAAAATTGGTATGATGAAAAAGATGGCGCAAATGGACATGAAAATGGGCGCACCTGCCGCAAAATTTCAGCCCAAAAAAGATGAGCCGCACAAAATGATGGATAAATGGGGAATGCAAATGGATGATGAAATGGAAATGGACAATAAAGATGAAAACGAACATGATGAAATGGATGAGAAGAAGGAGATGGATATGGATGATGACGAAACGGAGCATGATGAAATGGACATGGAAGTGTCGGAGATGTCTTCTGAATTTGGTTACGACCATCTAAAATCACAGGAAAAAACAACCTATCCTGAAGATGCTCCCGTTAGAAAAATTTTGCTGAATCTGACGGGAAATATGAATCGCTATGTTTGGAGTATGAATGGGATCCCGTTGTCAGAAACGGATAAAATAAAAATCAAGGAGGGGGAAATTACCCGGATTACCATAAATAACCTCACCATGATGCACCATCCGATGCATCTGCACGGGCATTTTTTCAGGGTTATCAATAAAAACGGGGAATACTCACCCCTGAAACATACAGTGGATGTGCCACCCATGGAAAAGGTAACCATCGAATTTTACGGTGATGAATATGGCGACTGGTTTTTCCATTGCCACGTACTGTACCACATGATGGGCGGTATGGCGCGTATCTTTAGCTATGACACACCACGTGACCCCAGGTTAAAAGGTCATCCCGTAAAGGAGCTTAAACATGAAACAAATCTCTACTACTCTTGGGGCATGGTAGATATAGCCTCCCATTTTTCTGAAATAAACCTGGTTAGTTCCAACATTCGCAATCAATTTAACCTGGGTGCCGAATATGGTTGGAACAAAATACTGGAAGCTGAAATTTCCTATCAACGTTATTTAAACAATTATTTAAGTGTATTTGCCGGTGCAAATGCAGAAAACGAGGAGGATAACCCGGATGAAATTGAGCCGGTCGCTATTGCCGGCATCCGCTATTTCACACCATATATGTTTCATCTCGACGTACGGTTCGACCATCAACTAAGACCACAGGTAAGTTTAGAAAAGGAGCTCATGATTTTTCCCCGGACTATTTTATTTGGAGAGCTGGAATACCAGGCAGATTTTGGCTGGGTGAACGAGCTTGTAGATGAAGAAACCGGAGAACCGTTAGACTATAAAGATGAGATAACCTGGAATGCAGGATTGGAATTCATTGTCACAAAAAATTTCGGTATTATGGCCAATTACGATAGTCGGTTTGGTGTAGGTGGCGGATTATCAATACTTTTTTAAAATATGGGACAATATCATTAGGGACCTGTTAATGATCGGGAAAGCCTTTTTTGCCCCGGTCGGGCAGGTTCCTGAACCGGCAGGGAAATGGTGCCTTTCGAAAATAAGGTAAGAGAATATAAACTGGACTATTCATGCAGGATAAATGATTTGAATAATAAAATAACCAAATGTTATGGATAAGCATTCAACACATCATCACTCAGAAGAAAACCATAGTGATAAACACAATCACAAAAAGGATAACAATAGAGAAAAGAGTCATGACCACCATGAACATAGTCATGAATCACATGACCATTCCAGTCACCATGCAATGATGATTAAAGATTTTCGCAAGCGTTTCTTCATTTCTCTGGTTTTAACGCTTCCAATCCTGGTCCTTTCTCCGATGATCCAGGAAATATTCGGTTATTCTTTTTCTCTGTCACAAAATTTTGACAAGTACATTCTCTTTGGCTTATCAACCATTGTCTTCTTTTATGGCGGCTGGCCTTTTCTTAGCGGACTGGCAGATGAGTTAAAGCAGAAACAGCCTGGCATGATGACCCTGATTGCCGTGGCTATTACTGTTGCATGGGGTTATAGTTCTGCTACCACTTTTGGCGTAGAAGGCAGCACCTTTTTCTGGGAACTGGTTACACTGATCGATATCATGCTGTTGGGCCACTGGATTGAGATGAAATCTGTTTTAGGAGCCTCCCGGTCACTGCAAAAACTGGTGGAGATGATGCCTTCTGAGGCTCATTTGCTGAAAGACGGGGAAACGGTGGATGTAAAAGTGGATCAGCTTGAGGAAGACAACCAGGTAAGGGTAAAGCCTGGTGAAAAAATTCCTGTTGATGGCGAAATTGTTGAGGGAGAAAGTCATGTAAACGAATCCATGGTAACAGGTGAAGCCAGACCCGTTAAGAAAACGAAAGGGATGAAGGTCATAGGTGGAACTATAAATGGAAACGGCTCTTTGACGGTGAGCGTAAAGCAAGTAGGTGAAGATGCATACCTGAGCAAAGTCATCAACATGGTAAAGGAAGCCCAAAACAAGAAATCCAAAACACAAAACCTTGCCGACCGCATTGCTTTCTGGCTTACCGTCATTGCTCTCACTATTGGTTTTGGAACCCTGGCTACATGGCTCACACTAGGCAAACCCTTTGTTTTTGCCCTGGAACGGATGGCTACGGTCATGGTAATCACTTGTCCTCATGCCCTTGGTCTGGCGGTTCCTTTAGTAGTAGCTATCTCAACCTCCATCTCTGCACAAAACGGGTTACTTATCCGAAACCGCACTGCCTTTGAAAATGCACGAAAAATATCGCTTTTGGCATTTGACAAAACTGGTACACTCACGAAAGGGAATTTTGGGGTTACCCGCTATGGTTCATTAGACGAACAGTATGACAACAAAGATATCCTTCGACTGGCAGGTTCTTTGGAAGCAAAATCCGAGCATCCCCTGGCAATAGGGATTATGGAAAAAATTAAGGAGGAGAAGATTAACCTGCCCGAGGCAGAAAATTTTAATGCTATAAGCGGAAAAGGCATCGAGGCCGTTGTGGAAAACAAAAATGTGCAGGTCGTAAGTCCTGGTTACATTAAAGAAAATAACACTGAAATTCCTGAAAAAGCTTATAAAAACGAAGCAGAAACCGTTGTTTTTGTGATGGTGGAAAATAAGCTGGCTGGTTTTATCGCCATGGCAGATGAAATTCGTGAGGAATCGTATGAGGCTGTAAAAACATTGAAGAAAAATGGCCTGAAAGTATACATGATGACCGGAGATAACGAAAAAGTTGCCAAAAGCGTAAGTGATGAACTGGAACTGGATGGTTACTTTGCCGGTATTCTGCCCGATCAGAAACTTGAAAAAGTGGAAGAGTTTCAGCAACAAGGAGAATTTGTAGCGATGACAGGTGACGGGATTAATGACGCCCCGGCTCTGGCTGCAGCTGATGTTGGAATTGCCGTAGGATCAGGAACAGATATTGCCGCCGAAACGGCCGATATCATCCTGGTTAACAGCAACCCGAAAGACATTGCTTCGCTGGTGCTCTTCGGTAAGGCTACCTATCAAAAGATGATCCAGAACTTCATCTGGGCAACAGGCTATAACGTAGTAGCAATACCCCTGGCAGCTGGTGTACTGTTTAGCGCCGGGATTCTTATCAGTCCGGCCCTGGGTGCAGTACTCATGAGCTTAAGCACTATTATCGTGGCTATAAATGCCCAACTATTAAAACGGAAAATGAGGTAAAAAAAGAAACTTATGAAACTAATTAAGGCATATATCAGGAAACGTAAACTGGAAGAAGTTTACAGAGCGCTTAAGGCGGAAGGTTATGACAGCATGACCATGATAGAAGGAGAAGGTACAGGAACCTTTTCCGATCATGAGCGTGAATATATCAGTGACAAATATACTTTTGTGGAAGCTTATATGGTGATTAAACTGGAAATTCTGGTTCCAGAGAATGAATCTAAACGCATGATTCAAATTATTCGTGAGAATGCTCGTACAGGGTATAATGGCGATGGTCTAATAGTAGTGGTACCTGCAGAAGAAGTACATAAGATCAGAACTGATGAAAAAGGAAT
>JBKGZA010000182.1:0-6632 GCA_046545815.1 Bacteroidales bacterium | reverse complement strand
GGTCATAGCTGCTCTGCTGGCCAAAAGGGTCGCCCTTACCTTCCGACTTCTTTCTGTATGTATAAAGTTTGGTAAGGCTGTTGTTTTCGTCCACGATCTCAAACACACAATATGGAGTTGCACGCTTCAGTGAATCTTTCAAACGGGGGTTATCTGATATTACCTCATGAAATTTCACATTGCCAAAATAACTAAAATAACGGGCAGCCCTGGAACCATTAAAATCTTCTATGTATTCCTCATCAGCAATAGATTGCAATCTAAATCCATCATCCCCGTAGCTCACACAAAAAGAATGTTCCATATCAGAAGGATAGGCAACCTTAATGGTCTCTATATCTAGCCCGGAATAATCAAACAGGGTCTTATCTCTCCAGTAACTCACGTCCATTTTGATTAGATCTGCCAGATCGCCGTCATATCCGGGTAAACCCACAATAAAAGGCGCCCTGCTGCCCTTCATCATCATATAGGACGTCCCCTCTTTGGATGGACTGTCTTCGATTAAATAATTCTTTAGCAAATCATCACCCTTATAAATTTGCACATGAATGGGATTTTCCCTGATGGTATCCAAAAGTTTCCCCCGATTTGCTTTTTGGGCAGGAGCTTCTACCCGAAGTTCCCGAAATACATTCAATAATTGTTGTACGTTTTCATTCCTCGCATATAAGCGTTGATTGACATACCACCTGTCATTTTTTCTATATAATTTAATGGTTCCCGAATTCTGAACCAGCAATATGGAATCCAAAGCCGATGCTTCATCCTCTTCCAGGCTGAAATCTGACAATCGGGGATCCAATGTAGTGTTCTGATCCTTTAAATACAAATATCCTGCGGCAGCTATCAGCAAAACCAAAACAACAATATAGACAGGGGAAATTTTCATTACTTATTCATTTTAAAGCTGGTATACTTTTTTCTCCGGATGATATTCTTTGTAAGCCCGAAAGCAACAATCAACACCACCGGAACCAAAAGGTTAATGATCTGCCATTCCACCCTTTCCTCCGAAGCACGGGGTCTGTCAAGCATACGCATTTTTACCTCTTTTCCCCGTATATTGATCAGGCCGCTTTTATCAGTAAGATAATGAATGCTGTTCACAATAAAATCTTTATTGCCATAAGTCTGTTTGGTATAACGGTCATATCCGAGAGGCGTAATCATGGTTTTTTCACCCCTCTGGCTAACCCTGTTTTTGATCATATCTCCGTCTGAAATTACGATCATACGGCCCCCATTGCTTTCTTTCCTAAAATCTTTTTTTGCCTCTTTTTCCAGGTCGGAAATAAAACGGTTTCTGAACACCGACTGAATTTCGCCTTCCAAGAGAACTCCCGTGATTTTATTGGACTCATTAAACGCATGGCGTGAAATCTTCTCCCCCACTTCACTTAAACTTACCATGGCAGGGACCTGAATGGTTCTGGAATTATCGGAAGAAGTAAGCAGTATTGTCTTCTTCAAACCGGGATTGGCGGAGACAGTATCGATGGAACTAACAAACTGAGTTTTGATCATATTCAGGTTCTTATTGATGGGATGATTGTCAGGCGGAGACATCAAGGGATAATACACCCAGGGGGAAGGAGAAAAATCAGGATTATCGCCTGAATAAGATGTATTTACTGGTATAACAGCGCATTCAACATCTTTAATCAGATCGGGATTAATCCGAATTCCGTAATTAAACAACTGATCATCCAGATTCAACCTGGAAATGGTGGCCATAGTTGAGCTTTTCATGGAAAGGCTGTCGATCGTGATATCCACCTTGTCGATAAACCAAAATATGCTCCCGCCATTCATCAGATATTGATCAAGGGTATATTTTGCCTCTTTGGAAAATGATTGCTGGGGCTTCGCGACTATAAGAGTTTTGTAATCGAATACTTCAGGAGCAATACCCTCAACCTGAACCCTATCCACCTGATAATAATCTGAAAGGGTCTTAGAAATATCCCCCACATGATATTCATCCAGCTCTTCATGGCCGGTGACAAAGGCAATGGGTTGTTTTTCATCCAGTGTAAGTTTATAGACTGCATCCACGAGTTTGTATTCCAGTTCCTCAATGGAATGGTTCAGATTCTTTTCAGAAGATAAACCCGGATTGTTTTTCAACAGGTTTACTGCCGCCTGTTTTTCTCCACAGTTGACAACAGTTCCTGGAAATATCGTCTTTTGGCTATAACCGCCTTCTTTGTCACGACTTCTTATATTGGTCGGATTCAGCCCTTTGTCTCTTAGATCTTTAAAAAACTGCTGACGATCCTTTGAATCCCTGTCTTCGGATGGGTTAATGAACTGGTATTGTATGTTCTCGCCGGCATGTACACGAAATTCATTCAGCATTTCGCGTATACGTGTTTGCATGCGTTTTAAGCCAACAGGCATATCTCCTGCCAGGTAAACCTTAAAATAAACCACATCATCCAGATTCCTCAAAATTTCTCTGGTCTTAGGCTTAAGGGTGTACCGGTTGTCTGCAGTAAGATCAATTCGGTGATACACGTTGGAGGAGATAAAATTCACCACAACAATCAGGAGCAGCAGAAATAAAAACTGAATCAAATTTTTTCTTTTTTCCTTCATATATAAAGCTGTTATTTACGATTTTGAATAACGGTTCGGGTGAGAAAAATGAAAACCACAATAACACTCAGAAAATAGACAACATCCCGTGTGTCGATCACACCTCTGCTCATTGATTTATAATGGGTATTGATGCCCAAATCAATCATGAACGTATCTATGCTGCCGAATATCCACATTCCGCTTAAAAAATCGAATCCCATATACAAAAAGAAAGAGATCAAAACGGCAATGATAAAGGCTATAATCTGATTGCCCGTTAAAGAAGAAGCAAATAATCCAATAGAAACATAAATGGCTGCCAGAAAGAACAGGCCGATATAGGAACCCGCCGAACCTCCTACATCTAAATTCCCCGGAGGATTTCCCAACTGATAAACACTGTAAAAATAGATCAATGTAGGAATCAAAGCAATCAGAACCAGAATTAAAGCAGCCAGATACTTGGCTATTACAATCTGCAGATCCGAAATGGGTCGGGTCATCAATAGTTCCATCGTCCCGGACTTTTTTTCCTCAGCTATCATCCGCATGGTCACAGCGGGCACAAGAAACAGAAATATCCAGGGTGCAAGCGTAAAAAGGGTATCCAGAGAGGCATATCCACTGTCCAAAACATTATATTGCCCGGGGAAAACCCACATAAATAAGCCCACCGCCAACAAAAACACCAAAACCACAATATAGCCCGTTATCGTGCTGAAAAATTCGTTAATCTCTTTCTTAAGAAGTGATATCATAATTAAAAATTTTACCCGCTGCAAAAATAATGTATTTATATTGTGAATAAATTCCTCGGGAGAATGTTATTTTTGTCAATGTTTTAATCACAGGTATGATGGGTAAAAAACCACTTCTTCTGTTATTCATTATTCTTGCCATTGAAGCAAGAACTCAGGAAAATAACCGGGAAAGAAGGCTTCCGCTTGATCAAACGGAAGTCTTTTACAATTCAGGAATGATTATGCCGCATGTGCCCGCCATCGATTTTATTACAGACGAATACATTTCATCGTTTAATATCAATTTTCTGAAAACAATGGATGGTGATAAACTCTGGGAAAACCTCTATCGCCACCCGAACCTGGGGTTCGGCTACTATCAGAGTTCTTTGGGTAATAACAACATATATGGCAAAGCCTACTCCCTTTATGGCTTTTTTGAAGCTCCGCTCTGGAAAATTAACCCTAAATTTAAGCTAAACTACCGGATGTCTACCGGTCTTTCCTTTATATCGAAAACTTTTGACATTGAAGACAACATCTACAATATAGCCATCGGCTCCCACATCAACCTCCACTTCAACCTATTTCTCAGTGCTTTGATAAATATAACCGAAGAATACAAGCTCATCACAGGTTTTAGCCTAACCCATTTCTCGAACGGCAAGATCCGCTCCCCCAACAAAGGCCTGAATGTGATCAACGGATCACTTGGTGTCCGATATTATCTCCGGCAGCCGGAGACCTTCACAAAGGATTTTGATGAACCTGAAATCAGAAAGAAAAATCATTTCTCCCTGATATGGTCCAACGGTTTAAAGGATTTCAACCGATTTAAAGACAACGTGTACTATATTTCTTCTGTTAATACGAGCTATGAACATCAATATGCCCATTTTGGCAAAGCAGGAGTGGGTTTGGACATATTTTACAACAGCGCATTGCGGAATTTCAGGGAAGAAACCATCAAAAACGGAGTAACAAACAGCGCTTTATACAGGATTGGCACCCACCTCTCCCACGATATCATTGTCGGAGATTTCTCTCTTACCATGCAACTGGGACATTATTTATACAACAAAGCCTTTTACATTACTGATATTTACAACCGTATCGGACTCAAATATTACAGTAACAACGGGATGATCTTAAGCCTTAGTCTTAAATCTCACAATGCAAATGCTGAATTTATTGAATTCGGAATCGGCTATTTATGGTAAAATGAAAAGAACTATACCCTATATAACGTTTTATTTTCTCCTTTATAGCATCTTTTTTGGAGGATGCGGGGAAATGAACGAAATCTACATCGATAACCGGGAAATTGAAAGGGAAATAAAGCACGATCCTTACAATTATGTAAGAATCTGGAGCGTAGGCAATATAAAACTGGTAGAAGATACGGTTTGCAAAACTGTGGTAAAGGGGAAAAAAAGCGTGGTCAGCAACATCAATTTCAAACAGGAAGATGGAAAAATTTTTGTTAGAGAGAAAGGGCATAACAAGTGGAACCGGGGGGTTGAAAAACCGCTTCTGGAATTTCATTTCAAAAGCCTTAATTATTTCCGCATTGAAGAACCTGCACATCTTTGGTCAACAGATACCGTTTATTCTCAAAATCTAAAGATCATAGCAGCCAATGAACTATCAAAGGTTGATCTGATCATAAACACTGAATCTTTTTATTTCGAAAACTGGAGCAACAACACCGGTAATTATAAATTTGCAGGAAAAAGCAATAGGTTTCACATAAAATTATACGGTTCGGCAAGACTCAGGGCAGAAAATCTGAATACTTCCCATGCAGTGATTGAACAACATTCCATAGCCAATGGTTACTTATCGGTAAAAGATACACTGGAAGTATATACAAAAAGCAAAGGAGACATTTATTATTCCGGCGATCCGCAAAAAATTATATTTGAACAGGATGCACCCGGAGAACTTATCAAAACGAAATAGAACCATTATGGGTCAGAATTCAGCAGGAATCAGAAAATCATGTAAAATTTTATAAGCCAAATTCATTTATGTTTTATATTATTGTCACAATAGTTTACCTACTTCCATTAACTTACGTATTTTTCAGGGTTAAGCATCATTTTATTCCCAAAAAGCATCTGCCGGTTTATACACTGGTATTTATCGTTCTGGCACTTTCCTATCCTTTGACCAATCTTTTCTTTGAAGCACATTTTCAGGCATTGTCTGATAAGCTTGTGATTTTAGGCTCTTTTTCAGCAGTCTTCTTTTTATATATTTTGCTTTCCATCCTTCTTCTTGACCTTCTTCTGATATTCAACAGATTCCTGCACATAATTCCCCGGCCGGTGATCAAAAGCCGCCGGCATCAAACCCGGGGATTGCTAACGATTATAACCCTTTCCCTGGCCGTTGTTATCGGAGGGATTGTCCATTTCAATTCCATCCGTACTTCCGGCTATCATGTAGAGATCCCCCGGCGCAATGCACAAGTTGATCAGTTAAAAATTGCCTTCATAGCTGATTTTCACATTCAGCAAAAGACCAACCTACACTATGTTGAACGGGTAAAAGAAAAAATCAATGCACTGAAGCCTGATCTTGTGCTTTTCGGTGGAGATATTGTAGAAGGTGACGGCAACGAAGACAAGCTGGCACAGTTCGAACAACTGATAAGCCAAATCGAATCCAGATACGGGAATTATGGCGTTATCGGGAACCATGAAATTTACGGGGGAAAAGAAACGGAGCAGTTTTTTAATAACGCCGGAATTCAATTATTAAAAGATACAGTAGAAGTCGTCAACAGCTCTGTAAACCTGATCGGCAGACTAGATGAGCACATAAAAGACAGGAAATCGCTAAAGGAACTACTGAAACAAAGCCGGGATTCGCTACCCATTATCATGGTGGATCACAGACCAACAAAAATTCCGGAAGTAAGCAAAACCTCTGTTGACATGCAGCTTTCAGGGCACACCCACAACGGTCAGCTTTTTCCCTTCAATCTGATCACCAAAAGCATCTATCCGCTAAGCTGGGGTTACGAAAACCTCGATAATACCCATTTTTTTGTGACCAGCGGCATACGGCTATGGGGACCTCCGGTCAGAACGACGGGTTTGTCGGAAATTATGGTGATAGATATTACGTTCCGGTAAGATTTATTTATCCATGTGGTCATTTAATCAATAGTTGATTCAGTGGTCATTCGGTGGTCATAAAATGTTTGACAGGAGTTTGATTGTTGTAACAAGTAATGCTAATGCTGGCAAGGAAATAGAATGGTCATTCATTGTCATTCGTGGTCATTTGGTTGTATTCGCA
>JBKGZA010000181.1:0-6654 GCA_046545815.1 Bacteroidales bacterium | reverse complement strand
TGTTAATTCTATAAATCGCTCATCACGTGGTACAACTCATAGCACACCCACGCATCTGTAGCCGCATATCTCAACTGTTTGGGGGTGAGTATAGGTCTCTCCCAGTTGGAGAGCCGCTGAGACCGAGATTTAGATACACGAAAATTAAGAAAAATGGCTGCCAGTTTTTTCAGACCGTTATGCTGTATTGATAATTCCTTGGCCAGATCTTGCAAATCAACTAAAGAAGCGGGTTTAAAATCGTCAAAACGCTTCAGTCCGCTCAGATCATCCTTAAGCGCCAAACCAATTTTTAAAACCGAGTCATCTTCAAAAAGTGTTTTCAATGCTTGGGGAAAGCCAATGTAGTTCAGACGAAATAAAAAGGCCTCATCTGAAGTGGCTAATTGCAAAAGGGCTATATCATTATTTGGCCCCTTACTAAAAGAAGGGCGTGTTTCAGTATCAAAACCCAGAACACTTTTGTCTTTCAGTAAAGGAAGAGCTATATCGAGTTTTTTTAACGTATCTATCAAATAAATTTCCCCGTTAAATTCTTTCCGGGGCAGGTACTTAATCTCTTCTTCTGTAATGGACGACCGATACTTCATCCCTAATCATTTTAATTGTTTTTCTCATCACTGATCCCCCTTTTTATATTGTTCCTGTTTTCTTTTAAAAAGCCAGTTATCCCTTTCAAAATTTTTCTCATCCTGCTCTCCCTCCTGCTCTTGTTCCAAATCCTCATCGCTGAAATAAACGCGATGCAATATCCGTAAAGCATTCAGTGCTTTATGTCCCCAATATTCCTCAAAATTCATCTGACACTCCCACAATGCATCAATCATAACCTCCTCATTGCCCATACTGTAAAGTGTAATAAAATCTTTCATGTCCTGATACATGTCGGCAAAATTATCACCCAGGCTGGCTACGCTTAAATCCTGATCTTCCTTGGCCACCGGATCGAATAGGTCAAGATAATCGTTGTGATACCCCAGTTTTCTACTGACCTTCTGGTAGATTGTATTCCAGTCGTTTTCGGTCACATACTTTTCATTGACGGATTCCGTGGCATTCTCCAGTGCAGGCATTTGCATCATCAGTGTATAAAGCTCAGATAACAGAGATAAAGCTTTCCGCATGAAATCCCGCTTACTGAAATTGTCTGTATTCTCCACAAAAGTACAATAGTCAGCAGACCGGGTTACAAACTCTGAAACTTTATCATGATTCAGCATTTTATTATCATCATGCTTATTCATGAGTTTCATTTAAACGCACAAAAGTAAAAAAATCTCACTTTCTTTGTTCAACGAAATTATTTCAAAAAAATGTCAGGTCAACGCAACCTAAATCAAAATCAAAACATCTATAATATAGTATCAAAATCTTGAATCACCTCCTTTAGCATCGGCTCCAGGCAGGAACGAGTATCTCAGCTTTTCCCTGCCTGGTTTCTTTTTTCAGACCATCTCAATTCTCCGTTTTTTGTGGCAATCAGCTTGTTGTTATCCAGGAGCCAGTCAATCATTTTTATTATCTTATCTTCCGAACGATTGATGCGGTCAATCAATTGTTCGGAAGTCAGGGCTTCTTCCCTGAGATGGTGTTGGATTTCTCCGTATATGGTATCAAATTCCCAATTGCTCAACTGAAGGTCATTTCGTTTGGTGCATACATCACATTGCCCGCATCGATCAGCATTCATTTCACCGAAATATTCCAGTAAAAAACGGCTTCTGCACTTGCTGGCATTGGTTGCATAACGGATCATGTGATTAAGTTTCTGAATATAAAGTTCTTTTCTTTCTCTATATTTTTCCCTGGAAACATGTAAATTTTTCTTATCCAGACGCTCTTCCGTGAATATTATCATGGGCGATTTTTTGTAGGGAATATAATCAAGTATCCTGAATTTCTTTAGCTGCTGAAGATACCGGTAGATCACATCCACCCGGGTATTTGCCCTTCGGGCAAGGTACCCTTCGTCAATATTCACATAATCTGTAAAAACGCCTGTAAAAGAGCGAAGCAGAAGTTTAATGAATGTGTCGTATTGAGCCTGGGAGAGCTGAAAATTATACAGGTCATCCCGGTTCACCCAGAAATGAATTTTGGACCGATTGGAGAGTTCATCCGTTAATTCAACATACCCTTCTTTCTGAAGGAAATCAAGGCTGTTATAAATGGTGAGGAAGCTGAAATGATAAGTTGATGCAAAATCCGAGATATTAAAATCAAAAGCCTGATTTTTCCCTCCTTCGATGGGAATTTGAAAGTAATTGCCCAATGCCTCATAAACAGACTTAATCTGTTTTATATCAGGAAAATTATTTTTAATCCGCTGTTCTGACTTCACCTTATCGGTGTTGTTGTACAGCAACACCGCATAGGCCTTCTTTCCGTCACGTCCTGCCCTGCCGGCTTCCTGAAAATAGGATTCAATATTATCAGGCACATCATAATGGATCACAAACCTTACATCCGCCTTATCTATCCCCATGCCAAAAGCATTTGTCGCCACCATGATCCTTTTCTTCCCTTCCTGCCAGTCTTCCTGTTTGCGGGCTCTCTCTTCATGTTCCAATCCGGCATGATAATAATCCGCAGAAATATGATTTTTATAAAGCAGCTCCGCTATGTCACGGGTCTTTTTTCTGCTTCGGGTATAGATAATTCCCGAGCTTCTTAATTTTGAAAGTGTTTTAAGCAGATACTGCTGTTTGTTCTCCACGTCTCTTACCAGATAAACCAGGTTCTTCCGCTCAAAACTCTTCCAAAGTACATTACGGGTTTTAAATCCCAGCTTTTCCTGTATATCATCAATAACCCTGGATGTAGCAGTAGCAGTCAAGGCAAGGAAAGGAGGAGGGGTAGACAGATATTCCCGCAGCTGTACAATTTTCAAATAGGAAGGGCGAAAATCATAACCCCATTGCGAAATACAATGGGCTTCATCAACAGTCACCAGATTTACCTTCATATTCTGAACCCGGGTCTTAAAAATCGCCGTTTCCAGCCTTTCGGGAGAAACATAAAGAAACTTATAATCTCCAAATATACAGTTATCCAGAGAGACGTCAATCTCCTGTTTCTTCATCCCCGAATGGATGGCCATAGCTTTAATCCCCATTTTTCTGAGTTTCTCCACCTGATCTTTCATGAGGGCAATCAAAGGGGTTATCACCAAGCAGATACCTTCCTGGGCCAGGGAGGGCACCTGAAAGGTAATGGATTTTCCTCCCCCCGTAGGCATCAGGGCTAATGTATCTTTTCGGTCTTCCACCACAGAACGGATAATGTCTTCTTGTAGCGGCCTGAATTCCGAATGCCCCCAATACTTCAACAATATTTGCTTATACAATTCCAAAAGAGCTACCAATTCTATAAATCTATCATGCAAATTAATTAAAAAAACGAAATAAATGATCAAAAAAAGCGTATTACAGAAAACATCTCGTTAAAAATATTTAAAAATAATACAAAATACTTTAAAACAAAGATATGCAAGTGTACATTTTAAACTTGGTATTCTTTTTGTTTGCTTACTTTTTTGTAATTTAGCGCAATTTTATATCAACCCAAAATCGATTTCAAATGGCTTTTGATAAAGAAAAAATTCAGGCTGATGGATATACTTTTGATGATGTATTGCTGATACCTCAATACTCAGACGTATTGCCCCACGAAGTTGATTTATCAACGAAGTTCTCAAAGAAAATACACCTTAATATACCTATTGTTTCTGCTGCCATGGATACAGTAACAGAGTCAGGGCTTGCCATTGCGATGGCCCGGCTCGGCGGTATCGGTGTAGTACACAAGAACATGAGCATTTCGGAACAGGCCAGGCACATTAAGACTGTAAAAAGGGCAGAAAATGGAATGATCTATGACCCGATCACCATTAAAAAAAACAGTACCATCGGCGATGCTGTAGGCATAATGAAAGACTACAAGATTGGAGGCATCCCGGTAGTAGATGACGGGGGCATACTCATAGGTATCGTAACCAATCGTGACCTGAGATTTGAACAGGACTACACCCGTACTGTGGAGGAGGTGATGACCAAAGACAATATCATTACCACTTCACAATCGATTGATCTGGAAAAAGCCACCGAAATACTTAAAAACTATAGGATTGAAAAACTTCCAGTCATTGATGACGGAAACAAACTGGTGGGTCTGCTTACATACAAGGACATCACCAAAGCCAAAGACAATCCCAATGCCTGCAAGGACAAAAAGGGCAGGTTAAGGGTGGCAGGAGCTGTCGGAGCTACACATGACGCTCTGGCACGGGCTGAAGCACTGATTAATGAGAATGTGGATGCAATAGTGATTGATACCGCCCATGCGCATTCCAGAGGAGTATTTCAAACTTTGAATAAGCTTAAGAATACTTATCCCGATATGGAAGTGATCGTTGGAAATATAGGTACGGCAGAAGCTGCAAGAGATTTGCTTAAAGCCGGAGCCGATGCATTAAAAGTGGGGATCGGTCCGGGGTCAATATGTACCACCCGCGTAGTTGCAGGTGTCGGGCTACCACAGTTATCAGCCATATATGATGTGGCCAGGGAAGCTGCCAGGATGGATGTGCCCATCATTGCCGACGGTGGCCTTCGATATTCGGGTGACCTGGTAAAAGCCATCGCTGCCGGTGCGGACTCAATTATGGCGGGCTCCCTGTTTGCCGGTGTAGAAGAATCACCGGGAGATACCATCATATACCAGGGCCGAAAATTTAAAACTTACAGGGGAATGGGGTCAGTTGAAGCCATGCAGAGAGGCTCGAAGGACAGATACTTCCAGAATCTGGAAGAGGATGTCAGAAAACTGGTTCCCGAAGGCATAACAGGCAGAGTCCCATTTAAAGGCAATCTTTCAGAAGTTGTCTACCAACTCATAGGAGGACTGAAAGCAGGTATGGGATACTGCGGATCACAAAATATAAAACAGTTAAAGGAGGCCAGGTTTATGAAAATAACCAGTTCCGGTGTCATTGAGAGCCATCCTCACGATGTTGCCATAACCAGGGAAGCTCCAAATTATAGTCCTCATGAATGATGAAAGCATTGTATACAATTTAAGGAATTTTTGAAATTAAAACATTGCAGATATATAAATCGATTGGCAAATATTCAGGGTTCATAACAGTCAATTTCAAAATTGCACCCCTATGATGAAAATAATCACATTGCTTATTGGTTTCATGGTTCCCTTCCAGATTTCTATCCTGGCCCAGGATGAGGAGGTGCTTTTAAGTATTGACAACCAAGATATAACTTCTGAAGAATTTCTGAGAATCTATAACAAAAATCAACAAAATCTCCAATCGGGAGAAAAATCCAGCATTGAAGATTACCTGGACCGCTTTATCAATTTCAAATTGAAAGTTATTGAAGCTCAGAATAGGGGGTTTGATACAATACCCTCCGTCAGGCGGGAATTGAAGAAGTACAGAGAAGAGCTTGCCAAGTCTTACCTGAGGGATGAGGAAACCATGAATGAACTGCTGCGCAAAGCCTACGAACGCAGCAAACAAGAAGTAAAGGCCATCCACATTTTGATTAAATTCCCGATGCCCAGCTCTTACCAGGATACCCTCCATGCTTATGAAAAAGCCCGGAAAATCAGGAAAAGGATTATAAGAAAAAATGAAAATTTTTCAGAAGTAGCCCGAGGCACTTCCGATGACCCGTCAGTTAAGTTCAACGGGGGTGATCTTGGATATTTCACCGCCCTGCAAATGATATACCCCTTCGAAAAAAAGGCATATAAACTTGAAATTGATGAGATGTCATCTCCGATAAGAACGAGATCCGGGTATCATATCATTAAAAAGATCGACCAGAGAAAGGCCAGGGGAAAAGTTAAAGTCGCACACATCATGCTTCTGGCCCCCAATTCCATGCCTGAAGAAAAAAGACAGGAAAAGAAGGAACGGATTAATGAAATCTACCACCAAATCAAAGAAGGAGAAGAGTTTGAAAAGCTGGCTAAAAAGTTCTCTGAGGATAAAAGTTCAGCACAAAATGGTGGAAAATTGCCCTCGTTCAGAGTTGGAAGGATGGTGCCTGAATTTGAAAAAGCAGCATTCGGAATGGATAATAAAGGAGAGATTTCTAAACCCTTCAAAACTTCTGCCGGATGGCACATTGTTAAACTTCTCGACAGAGAAACACTAGGTTCTTTTGAAGAAGAAAAGAAAGAACTACAACAAAAACTGGAAAAAAGCCCACGTTACAAAATTGCACGGGATTCAATGATTTCCGGACTGAAAAAGGATTATCGGTTTATCGAAAGGAAATCCAATTTAAAGAAATTATACAAGTTTATAAAGGAACCAAAAAAAAAGGACAGCATTGCATGGGACCAGCTAAAAACCTACCCCGGTAATGACACCCTTTTTGTAATCCAGGATCAGCTATTCCACACAGGCGATTTTATCAAGTACCTGAAAAATCTTCCAGCTAATCTTAAAAAACGGTTCAGGGGACAATATCTGCTTGATAAAGCTTACGAACAATTCCAAGACGATAGGATAACAGAATACGAAAAAGAGCGGCTGACCGAAAAATACCCTGAATATAAATACTTGGTTAAGGAATATCACGACGGGATTTTGTTGTTTGAGATTATGGATCGGGAAGTATGGTCAAAATC
>JBKGZA010000180.1:0-6692 GCA_046545815.1 Bacteroidales bacterium | reverse complement strand
ACCAAGGCCCGGGCATTAATTATTCTAAAAAAGACCTGGGCAATCATTTAACCATCAGCCCAAAAAACCTATTGTTTGAAAATGATATCCGGCCACAGGAAATTTTTGTGAGCCAGTGGGATAATGTAAAAATCTTTTTCCAGACCGATGACCACTCCTCCATTCCCTTTGATATTTTTGCAGCCTCTTTTTACCTGGTTTCCAGGTATGAAGAACACCTCCCCCACGCATCTGACGAACATGGGCGATTTGAAGCCAAGCAAAGCCTGGCCTACAGCAGCAGTTTCCTCCAGGAACCCATAATAGATCAATGGGCTTACATACTGGCTGATACGATTAACAATTATTTTCCGGACTTTCAACCTTCCGTGAGATCATTCAAATACATCCCCACAATTGATATTGATAATGCCTATGCTTTCCTTTTCAAGGGAGTCAGCAGAACCTTGGGGGCTACGCTCAGGTCAATGTTCAAATTGGATGTGGAAGACAATATACGAAGATACCAGACGCTGGCAGGAAAAAAAGATCCCTTTGATACTTATGACATCTTCTTTGACACCCATCAAAAATACGGACTCAAACCCATATGGTTCTTTCTGGTCGGTAATAGCGGCAAATTCGACGATAATGTCTCCATTAACAAAACAGCATATCGCAACCTGATCAAAAACATAGCCAAGCGCTCGGAAATCGGAATACACCCCTCCTATAAAGCTTTCAAGGACCTCAATATGTTGCAATGGGAAATCGAAGATCTGAAAAATATCATCAATAAAAAGGTGGTAAGAAGCCGTCAGCATTACCTCCGAATTCACTTCAATGAAACTTACAGAAACCTCATAAATTCAGGTATCCAGGAAGACTATACCATGGGATACAGCACCGATATTGGTTTCCGAGCGGGAACATGTACTCCATTTCAATATTACGATTTACCCCATGAGGAAGAAACGAGCCTGACTGTATACCCTTTTCAGGTAATGGACATCACTCTGAACCAGCACAAAAGATATAACATTAGTGCGGCCATATCTGTCATAGAAGATTTGATAGAAAAAATCAAGCACGTCAATGGCACTTTTATTACCATATGGCATAATGAAGCTCTCAGCGACCACGGCCACTGGAAAGGCTGGGAGACTGTTTACCGGGAGATGCTTCGGCTGGTATTCGAAAAATAACTGAGGCTTTATCCATTTTCTTTCCTGCCAAGAATAAAGCCCACAGCTTCGCTGAGATCATTGAATATATAATCGGGAGAATCCTTCATGCCTCTCATGGCCTTACCCGTTTTAACCCCTATTGTTGTGCACCCTGCCTTTTTGCCGGCCACGATATCCCTTTCACTATCACCGATAATATAAGATTGTTTCAGATCAATGTCAAATTCTTCGGCTGCCCGGAAAAACATGCCGGGCTCAGGTTTTCGGCATTTACAGTCAATAATATACTCACTATTTCCCTCTTCTCCATCAAGCTTTCCCAGGTGAGGACAAAAATATATGCCGTCCAGACAGGCCCCTTCTTTCCTTAGCTGTTCACGCAGTTCATTATGAATGGCATTTAATTGTTCAATGGTAATATAATTTCTTGCCACAGCCGACTGGTTTGTGACGACAACAACCAGGTAACCTGAATGATTGAGCTTTTTTATGGCTCCTGCAGAAAAAGGATAAAGCTCAATTTCACCCGGAGAAAGCACAAAATTCTTTTCTACATTGATAACTCCATCACGGTCTAAAAAAATGGCTTTCTTACCCATCAGATATGTTGTTTTTCAGTTCTAACCTTTTCCAACAGGCCACAAATCTAGTGATTTTTTACAAAATTTTTCAGAAACTTCATCTCGGGAAAGAAATCCATTCGCAATTTATAATTTGTATTTTTGTCCCCCGTGAATTTCATGCTAAAAAAGATTTTATGAAAATTATAATTTTAGGGCCGGCCCATCCATTCAGGGGAGGAATTGCAGACACGAATGAAGCCATGTGCCGCACCCTGCAGCGAAAAGGACATGAAACGATTATTTTTACCTTTACCCTCCAGTATCCCGAATTGTTCTTCCCGGGGAAAACGCAATATTCTGCAGATGCGCGTCCTGAAAACATCAGAATAGAAGAAAGGATCAATTCCCTGAACCCCATCAACTGGATTCGCACTGCTAACGCTATAAACAGATTGGCACCCGATCTTTTGATCATAAGATACTGGATCCCTTTCATGGCTCCCTGCCTGGCTACAATTGCCCGTTTCGTAAATAAACGCACACGGATCATTGGCATGACCGATAACATCATCCCCCATGAAAAAAGGACGGGCGACAAATGGCTTACCCAGTATTTCATCAAAGCATGTCACGGTTTCATCACCTTATCCTCAACCGTAAAGGAAGAGCTTAAAATCTTCACCAACAAGCCTTCAGTATACTTCCCCCACCCCATCAATGACAACCTTGGAGAGCCAATGGATAAACACGAGGCCCGAAATCACCTTAATCTGGAAAAACAAGGTAGATACATCCTGTTCTTCGGAATTATAAGAAAATATAAAGGCCTTGATCTTCTGATCAAAGCGCTGGGTAAGAAAAAGACCAAAGAGATGGCTATCAAACTGCTGATTGCCGGTGAATTTTATGATAAACCTGCCACCTACCAGAAACTGATCAACAACCTGGACCTTGAGGGTCATGTGATCATTGTGGACAAATTCATTCCGGGAGTACATCTCAAATATTACTTTAGTGCCGCCGACCTGGTAGCTCAAACCTATCATACCGCCAGCCAAAGCGGCATTACTCAGATGGCTTACCATTTCGAACGACCCATGCTGGTCACCAATGTCGGAGGTTTATCTGAAATCGTTCCACATAGGAAAGTCGGATATGTAGTAGAAAGAGATCCTGAAGCCATATCCGAGGCCATCCACGATTTTTTCCAAAATAACAGGGCCGGGGAATTCGAACCCCATATCAAAGAAGAAAAACAGAAGTACACCTGGGAGGCTTTTGTGGATCAACTCACCGAACTCTACAGGCAGCTTTAAATAAATCAATCATTTACGCTTTTCTGACGATAACGGCTAAGCATTCTGTCTAAGCATACCGGCCACCACTTTATCCACCGGCAGGGTCATATCCTGTGCGGAAATTTCCCTTAATGACCTCCATCGAAAGGATATATTCCCGTTTTTCAGTTCGGAAAAATCAAAAGGTATTCCGGAAATCCCGAAACGGATGGGCTCAGTAAACCGCGCCATATAATAAATGCTTAAAAGCTGATAATCTTTATAAAACATAGATGGCTGAAAATAATCAAGCGTATAAAAGTGATCCAGCACTTCGATTTCCTGTCCGAATTCTTCCAGTGCTTCCCGTTTCAGACAATCTTTTGTTCCCTCACCAAACTTCAATCCACCCCCCGGAAACTTGGTCATCTTCGTGTCCATCTGATATTCATCGGACAGCAAAACTTCCCGCTCATCATTTGTGATAAGGCCATATACCCGAACATTGAATTGTTTGATCTCTTCGCTCATATTGCTTTCTTTTTCAAGAAAAAATCCGGAAACCACTCCTTTTTTATCCGGACTATAAATTTATAACATGCAACAAGAAGCCATTACTTTAAAGACAACGAACGCAGGATTACCCTGTCAAATGCCAAAAGCATCACAATAGCCAGTATTCCGAAGGGAACAACGGGGGTGGTAATATCCATCACCAGCTTGTCAGCCATCAGTTGAAACAGATGAATATAAGGCTGAAGCTCAATGGTCAGGTCCAGCTCTGCCAGAAAACTGGTACCTGTAAGCTCCCGGAAGACAAAATACAATACAGGTAAACCAATAGCTATAAGGATGTTTACAAATGTATTATCCCGCTTATAAGGATGGAGTCTTTTCTCTATTTCCACCTGATCCATAACTTTGCGGGTAAATCCCGGAGGTGCTTTTTCATGCCCTGTGTTATTTAACAGGTGCTGTATTTTTTCGTCTATATGCTTATCATTGGTGTTCATAACAACGTGTTTAATTCATTTTTCAATACCTTATTCAGCTCCTCATAAAGTTTTAATCTTGAACGATGTAACTTCACCTTTACATTGGAACGCGTCAGTTGCGTGATCTCAGCAATCTCCTCCACCGATAGCTCATCCTGATAATAAAGCGTTATTATGGTCTTCTCATCATCATTCAAATTCTCGATGGCCTGGTTGACATAACGATTTCTTTCTTCATTTTCAAGTTGTTCAATTTTGCTATGGGTATCTTCTATGTCAATGTTCTTGTCTTCGTCATCCAGAGAAACAATCTGTTTTTTATTTTTTCTCAATCGGGAAACGCATAAGTTATAAACTATCCTATATAGCCACGTACTAAATTTTGCTTCTTTACGAAATTTTTTAAGCGACCGGTATGCTTTCATAAAGGCATCCTGTGAAATTTCCTCTGCATCCTCTCTGCTCTTCAGTATCCTGTATGCCAGCGTAAAGACCATATCCTTATGTCGCTCGACAAGCGTGGCGTAAGAAGAATGATCGCCCTGTAAAACCCTTTCAATATAATATTCGTCGGAAGATGGGTCCATATTATTGCTGTTCATTTCATTATATTAACGCGACAATTCAGGATATGCCTTTGTTTTTTATGACGTGATAAGTTGAATACCGGTTACATAAAAGTACAATAAAATACTGAAAAAAATCTGTAACCGCTTAAAAAAATTCAGCGTCATAGATAACAAAGAACAAAAAAACAAATGTATAACCAAAACAATTAACATTATGGATTTAGAAGGACTTTTAATACCGCTTGGTCTTTTCGCGATGATATACGGCATCGTTTATCTGTCTGTAAGGAAAAAAGAGAGACTTGCCCTTATAGAGAGCGGACAAGACGCAAAAATCTTCAACAAGGAAAGTAACGTATCCCTCAGCCTTAAGTTCAGTTTACTGCTGATCGGCTTAGGAATTGGTGCGATGGTGGGGCACATACTCGAAGTAACCACTGCAATGGCAGAAGGAGTATCATACTTTTCGATGATCCTGGTATTCGGAGGAATCGGACTGCTTACTTATTACTTTCTGGCTAAGAACAAAGCGAAGGAATAAGCTTTTGCATACCGGATAACTCCCGAAAGCACGAAAAAATGTCAGCTTCTAAAAACTGACATTTTTTTATTTGCAAATTTTATGCTTATTTTAGTCTGTCTTATTCACAAAGGAACAGAATGAAATTTGTGGATGTAGGAGGGTTTCCAATCCAAAAATCAAACGCATCATGACTATGGATATCACCTGGATTGATGAACTTAACACTTGGCTGAAAGGCCTGGGCATTGATAGTCAGGCTGCCAATTTCATTATAGTCATACTGATACTCATCGGTGTGTTTCTGCTTGCTTACCTGGCCGACTACCTGGCAAAAAACGTTCTGGTTACCAGCATAAAACGACTTATCAAAAAAAGTCCAAACAAGTGGGATGACATATTAATCTACCGAAAGGTGATTCAAAGGTTTTCCCATTTGGCTCCCGCATTGATTGTGTACTTCGCAGTCAACATTCTTCTGGTTGATTTTCCTACACTCAGTTCAATTATTAAGAGTGGCTTATATATTTATGTAGTTTTTATTGTATTGCTCACACTTGATGCTTTGCTTAGTGCCTTCCATGATATTTATCAAACCTTCCCCATTGCACAGGAAAGGCCTATCAAAGGGTATATTCAGGTAACAAAGATCATCATCCATTCCGTTGGAGGCATCCTCATTTTATCCGAAATTCTGGGAAAGAGTCCTACAGGACTTCTGGCAAGTCTGGGAGCACTCGCTGCAGTCTTGGTGCTGGTATTCCGCGATACCATTCTGGGATTTGTTTCGAGCATACAGTTATCTGCCAATCAGATGGTAAAGCCTGGTGACTGGATAAGCATGCCCAGCAGAAATGCCGATGGTATCGTTATTGACATTACCGTAAATACGGTGAAAGTAAGAAACTGGGATAAAACCATATCCACCATTCCCACCTATGCCCTGATCAGTGAATCGTTTCAGAACTGGAAAGGAATGCAGGAAAGCAAGGGAAGGAGAATAGCACGGTCAGTGTACATAGACATAAAGAGCATTTCATTTTGCACCGACGAAATGCTGGAACGCTTTAAAAAATTCAAACTGATAAGGGATTACATCATTACCAAACAGGAAGAAATTGAAGCATTCAACAAGGCCCGGGGGATAACACGGGAAGACACGGTGACAAGAAGAAGGCTGACCAATGTAGGTGTATTCCGCAAGTATATACAGACCTATCTGGAAAAACACCAGAAGATACATCCCAACGACCCCCCTTATATGGTAATGGTCCGACACTTACAACCTACAGAAAGGGGTTTGCCGATTCAGATTTATTGCTTCAGCAAGGAATTTGAATGGACAAAATACGAAGCGGTCCAGGCAGATATATTCGACCACATTCTGGCAGTAATATCTGAGTTCGAACTCAGGGTATTCCAGAATCCTTCAGGAGATGATTTTCGGGCACTGGCATCCCATACTCACACCAATGAAACCCGCATCTAGGAACCTTCACAACAAGGCAATGAATAAAGCATGCGGGTTCCATGGCGAAATAAGCATTAAGGCTCGAATTTTGAGGTTCTATTTAATTGAATTACAAACATATAATCAAACTT
>JBKGZA010000179.1:0-6730 GCA_046545815.1 Bacteroidales bacterium | reverse complement strand
AATATATGCCATTCCTACGGAATTCTTGTTATATGTGAATTTTATAACCCGGGTTTACACCCGGGCCTACAAATATTTCAGGCCTACGGCCTTCTTTTAAATATTCCCTGATTATATTCTCTACTCATTTATGATCTGTAAGCAGAAATCCCGCTTGCGGGATGACATCTTTGTAGGCCCGGGTGTAAACCCGGGTTATTTTAATATGCTACTATACGGAATTCCGTAGGAATGGTATAAAAGATGGTAGGTGGAAAAAATTGGGAATGCACCCGTTTTTATATAATCCGTTAACAACATCAGCCGAATCGAATTCTTCAGAGGTAGAAAACGAAGCCCTTTCAAATAATACCCGTCAACAGCAAATTGAAGTAACCGGTACTGTAACCGATGCACAAACCGGCGATCCCCTGCCGGGAGTGAACATTGTTGTACAGGGAACCAAAAAAGGTACTACCACAGATAAGGACGGTGAGTATTCCATTGAAGTCCCTGCCGATGCTACGTTGGTTTTTTCTTTTGTGGGATATGAGGAGCAAAGCGTTGAAATCAAAGACCGTCAGGAGATCAATATTGAAATGGAGCAAGCCGCAACCGAAATGGAAGAAGTTGTGGCTGTAGGTTATGGTACACAAACCAAGGAAGACGTAACCGGTGCAGTATCCAGGGTAAGTTCGGAAGACCTTGCTGATATTCCCGAAATATCAACAGGACAGGCATTACAGGGAAAGTTAAGTGGTGTTACGGTTAGAAAATCTCCTGTGCCTGGTGGTGGTTCTGATATTCGGATACGCGGGATGACCACCCTCAACAACAACGATCCCTTATGGGTGGTTGACGGAGTACCCGGAGGTGAAGCGCAACCTGAAGAAATAGAGAGTATTTCAGTGTTAAAAGATGCTTCTGCCACTGCCATTTATGGTGCCCGGGGTGCCGGTGGTGTAATTCTTGTAACCACAAAATCCGGGGAGAAAAAAACCGAAACGCAGATTAACTTCACCGCCAACCATGGAATGAACCGTGCCAAAGAATTCTATGATATGTTGAATACACGCGAGTATGCAGAACTGATTTGGCTGGAACAAAAAAATGAAGGCGTGGAAGATATATCACATGTGCTTTATGGTTCCGGAGACGAGCCCGACATTCCCGAGTATGTGGTTCCGCCTCGCGCCGACCCCGATATGATTGATGATGACTACATTGAGAACAATTATGACCGCCGTCAGAGCGATGAAGACGGCGATGGCACGAATCTTATTTCAAAAGCCAGTGTACCGGGCACAGATTGGTTTGATGTAGTAACCCGGAATGGCTTGTATCAAAAATACAATTTAAATATTCAAGGTGGCTCTGAAACTACTAATTTTGGAGCTATGGCGGGCTATCTGAAAGAGGAGGCTTATGTTAAATATTCTGATTTTGAAAGATTTAATTTACGGCTTAATGCCGATCATGATTTAACAGACTGGTTAACTGTAGGTGAAAGATTAAAGGCAACCTATTCGGAAGATGTAGGATCAAAAGATGCCAGAGGAGGTGAAGGATCTATAATTGCCTGGTGTTACCGTGCCCAGCCCATTATTCCGGTATATGATGTCAAGGGGAATTTTATGGGCAGTAAAGTACCGGAAACCGGCAATGCGCACAACCCGCTGGCCAACCTTTACCGTGGCCGGAATAACTTTAACCGGGATTTAACTGCAAATGGCAATTTTAATGTTCAGGCAGATATTATAGAAGGATTGTCCTTTAAATCACTTTTGGGTTTTGAGTATGGTATGTTTAACTCAAAGTGGTATGGATACAGAGACAGGGAAAATACCGAAGCTTCGGAGACTGAAAGTGTAGGTAGAAACACTAATGAAAGCCGCAATTGGAACTGGTCCAATACGCTTAATTATACTACTGAAATTAACGGGGTGCATCGGTTGGATCTGATGGCAGGAACCGAAGCTGTAGAGAATCTGTATTACTATCTCTCCGGCAACCGAGAAGACTACTTTTCTCCGGAATTAGAACCGGCTACTACGTATATGGTGCTCAATTCAGGTACTGAAGCTGAGACTAATTCAGGCAGTTATTCCTCCTGGTCTACTTTTTCCATGTTTACACGTTTGAATTATCAATATGAAGACAGGTACATACTGAATGCCACATTCCGGCGTGATGCTTCTTCTCGTTTTGGCGAGGAAAACCGATACGGGAATTTCCCCGCATTCTCCCTGGGCTGGCGGGTAACTGAGGAATCATTCATGGATGGTACCGCTCCCTGGCTGGATTTTCTTACAATCCGCGGAGGCTGGGGTTTGGTTGGTAATGACCGAATCGGTAATTACAATGGTTTTACTACCTACAATATGGATTCTTATTCTGCGATGTATCCCTATTCAGGGAGTAATGTAGGCGGTTTTGCCGGCATACAGTCTGAAGCTTTCGGTAATCCGGAAGCCAGGTGGGAAACTACCGAAACCATAAATCTCGGTCTTCAGGCCACCGTATTTGAGGTGCTTGATATAGATATTGATGTATGGGAAAAGAATACATCGGATATGTTGTATCCTGCTACCATACCTGCCGTGGAAGGTTCTGCAGACATTCCTTCCATTAATATTGCAGAAATGAACAACAGGGGTTTTGATGTGGAATTGAATCTGACCAGCCCGGAAAGCCAGGGAGATTTTATTTATGACATTTCATTGAATGTTTCTCATTACAAAAATGAAATTGAGAAGCTGACAGGGACTGCGGGTGAAAAAATATGGTCAAATGAACTCCGGCATATGAGGTATGCCAGAGCAGAAGAGGGAACTGAATATCCCGAATTTTATGGTTATGTGGTAGAAGGCATTTTCCAGTCTGAAGAGGAGGCCGCAAATCATCCCAATGCGTTTGGTGAAACCGGAACTTACAACGAAGCCGGACGGTTCAAATACAAGGACATTAATGGAGATGATGTTATAGATGAAGACGATAGAACATATATAGGAAGCCCCCATCCTGATTTTACAGCGGGTTTAAATATTACTCTGAGATATGGGAATTTTGACCTCCGTTCCGGATTATATTCAAGCTATGGAAATGATATTGTCAACTATGCCAGAAGGTTTTTGGATTTCCATATGTTCCAGGGCGGTCGTTCTCATCGAACCCTCTACGAATCATGGGGCAGTCCTTATCTTGATAACAATGAAAATGCCAAGATGCCCAAATATGAACCGGAAGATTCTAAAAGTCAAGAGCCCTCTACCTATTTTGTTGAGGATGGATCTTACCTGCGCATGAACAACCTGGAGATAGGGTATAATTTACCAGATAACCTAACCAATAGTTTGGATATGAATAGAGTCCGAATTTATGCCCGGGCTACCAATTTGTTTACCATTACAGGGTACTCCGGGTTGGATCCAGAGGTTTATACTCAGGGCATGGGTATGGGACAGGATCAGGGATCATGGCCTGTTCCCCAACAGTTCATGTTTGGTATCAATGTAAATATGTAAATTTTAATAATAAAAACTCTGATTATGCAATATATAAAGCTTAATATATTAAAAAATAAAAGTTGGCTATTTGCAACTTTGATTATGAGTATCCTGATATTTTTGGGTACATCATGTGAAGAAGAATTTTATGAAAAACAGCCACCCGGTGAGGTAACAGAGGATGTCTTAGCCAATCGAGATGGAGCGGAAAGTCTATTAGCGGGTGCTTATGCAGCACTTCAGGGAGCTCCAAATAGTTGTTATGATGCTATGTACGCCGGAACAGATAACCGGCTTTACGGATCTATTGCTGCTGATGATGCCAATACAGGTTCGTCCAAAGGCGATCATCCTGAGATGTGGATATTTGAACAATATGAAGCGCTACCTTCCAATGAAGCAATAGAGTCTAAATGGGACGAGAATTATGATGGTATTTCACGCGCTAATAAAGCGCTGGAAATAATTAACGAGGCTTCAGATGAGATACCCGATGACCAGGTAACTGAAATGAAAGCGGAAGCTCGTTTCATAAGAGGGTGGTTACATTACAGCTTAAAGATTGTTTTTAATTACATTCCTTACATTACCAGGAATATAGAAAATCCGGTTGATGATATGCCTTATACGGAAGAACAAATGGAAGAACCTTCCAAAGTACCCAATATGACATCTGATAATGAAGAGATTGATGTGTGGCCTTTGATTGAGGCCGATCTACAGTATGCCATGAATAATCTGCCGGAAGAGCGGGAGGAGGTCGGTAAAATTGATAAA
Source organism: Bacteroidales bacterium (assembly GCA_046545815.1). Taxonomy (GTDB): domain Bacteria; phylum Bacteroidota; class Bacteroidia; order Bacteroidales; family UBA12077; genus JAGXLC01. Next base: position 2,468 of record JBKGZA010000179.1, on the reverse strand, counting down.
TATGCTGCAGCAGCAGTTCTTGCCCGGGCTCATCTTATGCAGGCAGATTATGAATCGGCCGAGCCGCTTATTAACGATATTATTAATAATAGTGGTGCTGAATTGGTAGAGCATTACTACTGGAACTATGATATAGAGCATAATAACAATAAAGAATCGATCTTTGAGATTCAGTCTTCTACTTCTCCTTCAGGGGAAGAGAGTGCCAATTCTTTTTGTACGGCGCAGGGACTTCTTCCACAAGGTTTAGGGGGTTGGGGCCACTACAAAATTTCTCTTCATGCTGTTAATGCCTTTAAAGTTAATGAAGAAGGTCTTCCTGAAGAAAATTGGGATGAGAACTTTTTTAAAAATTCCTATGGCATACCTTCTAACAAAGAATTCATTCCATCGGATCATCCGGTAGATCCACGATTAGACTGGACAGTGGGCAGACGAGGGATCCCCTTTCTGGATTGGGGAGTTCATCCGGGTGCTGATTGGATACGGTCACCGGACTTTGGAGGTGTCTTTCATTCCAAAAAGCATATGTACTATGAGGAACAAACCGGGAAAGACAGACCTTCAGAACTGTGGGGCGGCTTGAGTACACAGAATTACCGCAAGTATCGCCTTGGTCATGTATATTTATGGAAGGCCGAAGTGGAAACAAGAAAAGGTAATCTTCCAGAAGCTACCAAATATGTGAATAAACTGCGACGACGTGCTGCTAACCATGTAGTAATGGGTAAATGCAATACTTATACATTTACTGGAGAAGATCCGGATGTTAACTGGGACGAACCTGCAGCAAATTATCATATTGATACCTATGATGATTTTAGCAGCGAAGAAGAAGCCTGGAGGGCAATCCGAACAGAAACCTTGCTTGAAACGGCAGGATTTGGCCTTCGTTTTTTTGATTTGAGACGTTGGGATAAAGCTGGTATTCTTGATATGGAAGAAGAGTTAAATAATTATATAGAAAAAGATTCGAAATGGAGACCACTTCTTAAAGGAACTTCCTTTGGTGAAGAAGACAGGTATTTTCCTATTCCTTTAGGTCCTATCGAGAATCAACCTGAGGTAATTAAGCAAAGTTCTGCTTATAAATAACTTAAAAGGATAAATATAACCATAGATCAGTTGAATTAAGTCTAAAAAATAACTGGTCTATGGTTATTTTTTTATGTTTAAAAATTTAAAATGTATACTATTAATTCATTAAAATTTTTGATTTTGAAATAGAAAAGGTTGAATTTTTATAAACCTGATAAATATGTTCTATTTTTTAAGATTTATATCAAAACTTTACTATTTTATCCGGCGTTTTGGATGACCCGGAAATAGGAGTCTCTATCCCTGGCTTTCATCTTGAAGGATCTTATATATCACCTGTAAAGGGTTTTCGGGGATCTCATTTGGCGAAAAATATCAGAGACCCTGATTGGGATGAATTTATGAAATATCAAAAGACTTCCGGCAACGGCATCAAACTGGTTGCTGTTGTCCCTGAAGAGGAAGGGGTCCATTCCGTTTATCCGCAAATGCGTTGAAAACGGGGTAAGGGTTACCTTTGCCCACCATAACGGCTCGCCCGGGGAAATCAAAAGAGCCGTTGATGCCGGCGCTTCAGAGAGCAATCATCTGGGGAACGGTTGCGCCAATATGATTCACCGCCACAATAATCCTCTCTGGCCGCAACTGGCCGAAGAGCGGTTGACTCCGTCTATCATAGCCGACGGATGTCACCTTACTGATGAAGAGGGAGAGATGCTCTTACACAAGACAATTGTTGCCGGGGAAGTGGTTTATTCGAAAGATTAATTTTATTTTATAATTTTGCTTTTGCTCCGCATGCTCTTACATTTAAGAAAATCATTTAATATGCTGAAATACAATATTTTTTACTTGTTAATGATGGTTTTAGTTCTCTCCTGTACAGGGGGTTCCCAAAGTGAGGAAAAGCAACAGAGTAACAGTAAGCCGGAAATCACTTTTAACGAGGATAAATATGATCTTGGATCAGTTAATATCGGGGATACAGTAACTCATCAATTCATTTTTACCAATACAGGGAATGATGACCTTGTTATAAATGAAGTGGAAGCGAGATGTGGATGTACTACAGTTCCATATTATAGCTCAAGAGTTATACCTCCGGGGGATACCGGAAGTATTAAGATTGAACTCCAAACCGCAGGTCTTTTTGGACATCAGGCTAAAGCAATTCTTGTTCAATCCAATGATGGAGAAAGTAGTAAAAGGCTTATCATACGCGCTTTTGTTGAGTAAATCACAGGATTGATTTATGAAATTTCTGAAGGTTTATATCCATACTCGACTTATGTTCCGATTGATCAAATTTTAAGGGCAATAATTATGAAATTTGTCTCCTAATTATTAATTTTAAAAATTAATTGATCGACATTCAAATAATAATCAATACATTTAAAACAAGGTATTTATTTCCGGGATTATAAGAAACT
>JBKGZA010000178.1:0-6794 GCA_046545815.1 Bacteroidales bacterium | reverse complement strand
CTGAGCTTGTCCGGGGCTTTGCCGCCGGCAGTTGCAAAGAATGGCTGGCCGCCTCCACCTCCTTTAATCTCTGTAGCGGCTTCTCTGATGATCTCATTGGCGTTGATTTCTTTTTCCTTTACCAGGTTTTCCGAGATCATGAGGGATAGGTTGGCCTTGCCATCAATGTTGGCACCCAATAACAACACCAGGTTGTCCACCTCGTTTTTCATCTGGAAAGCCATGTCCTTCATGGCCCCGGCTGAATCAATATCAACAATGTCGGCAATGTAGTTGACCCCGTTGATCTGCTCCATCTTGTTCAGCAGATCGCGCTTCAGACTGTTCACCTTATCCTGCAGCAGCGATTCTACCTGCTTGTTCAGGTTGTTGTTGTCGTCAATGAGCTTTTCCACGCTTTTGCTCACATTAGCCGGATTGTTGAGCATCTCACTGACTTCTTCCAGGGTTTGCAGATTTTTTCTGATGTATTCTTCGGCTTTATCTGCCGTAAGGGCTTCGATCCTTCTGATGCCTGCGGATATGGCTGCTTCAGAAGTGATTTTTAATATGCCGATCTGTCCGGTGGCATCTACGTGCGTGCCACCGCACAGTTCCACGATGTTACCGAACTTGATCACCCGGACCAGGTCGCCATATTTTTCACCAAATAGGGCGGTTGCACCCATCTTTTTGGCCTCCTCAAAAGGAACTTCTCTTTGTTCCTCCCGCGGGATGTTCCTCCGTATATAATAGTTGACGATCTTTTCAATTTTTTCCGTTTCTTCCCGGCTCAGCTTCTGGAAATGCGAAAAGTCAAAGCGCAGATAATCGGGGTGCACCAGTGAGCCCTTCTGTTCCACATGTTGTCCGAGTACTTCCTTTAGGGCATGGTGCAACAGGTGGGTGGCCGTGTGGTTGTTGGCCGTTTTCACCCTTTTCTGGCTGCTTACCACTGCCTTGAAAGTCGCGTAAGGGTCTTCCGGGAACTTGTTGGCATAATGCACAGTTTGGTTGTGCTCTTTTTTGGTGTCGATGATGGAGATCTTTTCTCCGTCGTATTCTATGTAGCCGGTATCGCCAACCTGACCGCCCGATTCGGCATAAAAGGGGGTATAGTCGAATATCAACTGGTACATTTCCTCCCCTTTCGATTTGACTTTTCTGTACTGCGTAATCTGAACCTCGGCTTCGGTATGGTCGTACCCGATGAACTCCCCTGTTTCGTCCTCGCGGAGTTTCACCCAATCGCCGGTTTCAACCTTTCCGGCCTGCCGCGACCGTTCTTTCTGTTTTTCCAGCTCCCGGTTGAATTCTTTTCTGTCCACCACCAGGTCATGCTCTTTCAAAATAAGCTCGGTAAGGTCCAGCGGAAAGCCATAGGTGTCATACAGCTCAAAGACGGTTTTGCCGTCAACAACCTTATAGTTGTTTTTTTTGGTTTTTTCAATTACGCCATTTAATAATTTGATGCCTGTATCCAAAGTTTTCAGGAAGGTGCCCTCTTCTTTCCTGATCACTTTCCCGATCAGATCCCTTTGTGCCTTTAGTTCAGGGAAGGCATCACCCATAACTTCTATCAGAGTGGGGAGAAGCCTGTAAATGAAAGGTTCCTTAAAATCAAGGTAGGTATAACCATATCTTACAGCCCGTCTTAATATACGGCGTATCACATACCCGGCTTTCACATTGGAAGGTAACTGGCCGTCAGCTATAGAGAAGGATATGGCCCGAAGATGATCGGCCACCACGCGCATGGCCACATCGGTCATCTCGTCCTGGCCATACTGTTTGCCGGCCATTTTGGACAGTTCCTGGATAATGGGCTGAAAAAGGTCGGTATCGTAATTGGAATATTGGTCCTGCATCACCAGGCAAAGCCTTTCAAAGCCCATTCCGGTGTCCACATGCTTTTCGGGCAATGTTTCCAGCGCTCCGTTTGCCTTCTGGTTGAACTGAATGAATACCAGGTTCCAGAGTTCAATTACCATGGGATGGTTCTGGTTGACCAGCTCAACGCCCGGTTTTCTTTTTCTTTCTTCATCGTTTCTCAGATCCACATGAATCTCGGAACAAGGTCCACATGGGCCGGTGTCGCCCATTTCCCAGAAATTATCTTCTTTAGAGCCGTATAAAATACGATCCTCCGGCAAATGATCCTTCCAGTGTTCCATGGCTTCATCGTCCCGCTCCAGACCGTTTTTTTGATCCCCTTCAAAAACGGTTGCATACAACCGGTCTTCCGAAATGCCCATCTCATCTGTCAGAAATTCCCAGGCCCAGGCGATGGCCTCTTTCTTGAAGTAGTCGCCGAACGACCAGTTGCCCAGCATCTCAAACATGGTATGGTGGTAAGTGTCGTGCCCCACTTCTTCCAAGTCGTTGTGTTTCCCCGATACGCGCATGCATTTTTGTGTATCCACCACGCGCTTATTTTGGGGCGTTTCATTTCCCAGAAATATATCTTTGAACTGATTCATGCCTGCATTAATGAACATCAAGGTGGGATCATCCTTCACAACCATCGGTGCAGATGGAAAAACCGCGTGTCCCTTGTGATTAAAGAAATTCAAATAAGCGTCCCTGATTTCTTTTGATTTCATAGATTGCTATTTTGAAATAATTTAAAATAATTCACTTGATTTAGCCAATAAACCATATTTTTCTCCAAAATATTTTGTAAAATTAAATAATTCATTTAGATTTGCTAACATAAAGGATTTTGATACGTAACAAAGCAGTAAACAATTTGATTCTATGGCGAAGATAAAATATCGTTTTGACCCGCATACACTTACCTATCAAAGAATCAACAAATCAACAAAAAGAAAACTCCGTGAGGGTTTTATATACTTTGGTATAACAGTTGCGACAGCCATTGCATTTAATATTTTTTTTACCGGCTATTTTGATACCCCCAAGGAACAACACCTGAAAAGCGAAAATGAGGAGCTGGTATTCAAATATGAGATGCTTTCCCAGGAGCTGGATGATTTTTATCAGGCCTTGAACCACATTGAACAGCGGGATGATCACCTGTACAGGCCCATTTTTGAGCTGGATCCCATTCCCTCCGATGTGCGTGAAGCAGGTTTTGGAGGTACCAACCGGTACGACGAGCTGAAAAAATACTCCCATTCGGACATTATGGTTTCTACCACCAAAAAACTGGATAAACTGGAGAATGAATTGTACATTCAGTCAAAGTCCTTTGATTTAGTCATTGAAGAAGCACGTAATAAGGAGAAGATGCTCACACGTATACCCGCGATACAACCGGTTAGTATAAAGGATTACGGGCGGATAAGCGATTATTTCGGAAAAAGGCGGGACCCGTTTACCGGGAAAGTGAGGATGCATAATGGTATGGATTTTACGGGTCCTATCGGCGCCGACATTTATGCCACAGGAAAAGGTGTTATTGAAAAGGCAGGCTATTCTGCTTATGGTTATGGTAAAGAAGTAGTGATCGATCATGGCTATGGCTATGAAACCATTTATGCCCATCTGGATGAGATCAATGTGGAAAAGGGAGATACAGTATCACGGGGTAAAGTGATCGGTACTTTGGGGAATACAGGGCGTTCCACCGGTCCGCACCTGCACTATGAAATCCGAAAAAACAACAGACCCGTGAATCCCTTTCATTATTACTTTGATGACATTACGGCTGAGCAATACGATAAGATGATCGAAGCTGCAAGAGAGAACCGAAACCCCATGGATTAATATATGTTCATCTATGGAGCAATATAAATATAAATACAATCCCGGAACAGTTAGATACGAAAAGGTAAAGCTTACCTGGAAGGATAAGTTTATGCGTTTCCTTTCCTATTTTGCTGCTACCCTGATATTGGCTGTTCTTTACAACCTTATATTCAGTGCCTTTTTTGATACGCCCAGGGAGAAGGAGCTGATGCGGGAAAACAATCAGCTTGAGCTGCAGTATGAGATGTTAAATGATAAATTTGACCAGGTGGAAAGTGTTTTAAACGATCTTCAGGAAAGGGACAACAACATTTACCGGGTCATTTTTGAAACCGATCCCATACCAAGTTCGGTCAGACAGGCAGGATACGGAGGTTCCGAGAGATATGAGGAGCTCAGAAGTCATGAAAATTCCGAGTTGATCATAAATACCGCTGAAAGACTGGATGAATTGTCCAAGCAGTTATATGTCCAGTCAAAATCTTATGATGAGATCATCAACATGGCCAAGAACAATGAAAAGATGCTCGCCTCCATACCCGCCATCATGCCGGTTTCCAATGAAGACCTTACCCGAACAGCCTCCGGTTATGGATGGAGAATACACCCCATCTACAAGATCAAAAAGTTGCATGAAGGTATGGACTTTACAGCTCCCGTTGGAACTAAAATATACGCTACAGGAGATGGCGTGGTGGAAGAAGTGAAAAATTCCAAACGGGGTTATGGAAAAAGGGTGGTTATTGATCATGGGTTTGGTTATAAAACACGATATGCCCATATGAATGAATTCAACGTTCAAAGAGGGGAGCAGGTAAAGAGAGGTGATGTTATTGGATATGTAGGAAATTCCGGGTTGTCTGTCGCACCCCATCTGCATTATGAAGTCGAAAAAGATGACGAGAAGATGAACCCGGTGCATTATTATTTTAATGACCTTACCCCGGAACAGTATGAAAAGATGATATTCATCTCCAGCAACAGTGGACAATCATTGGATTGATATATGGATGCTAATGAGTAATTTGCTTCGAAAATTATTGTGTGTCCTACCCTTATTAGGGGCTTTTTTTTTGTCCCATTCCCAGGTTGATTCCATCCCGACTCTGAAAAATTCCAACTTTAATGAAACGGATAGCCTTAAGACGAAAAGCGATTCGGTTGAGGTGATCATTCCTACTTTTTTGGGCAACAAACAACGCAATTATTATGGTTCTGACCCTCCTGATGCTTTGGAGATCAAATGGAAAAGATATTTGGGGAAGGGCAAAACCGTTATTTCCAGGAATATTGGTGAGAAAGAGTGGAAAGGTGCAGGATGGACCGGTCAGCCTTTACTTGTTAAGGAGAAAGAGGAATTGTATCTCATACAGGGTGCCTATGACCACAATCTGAAAAAAATCAATGCTTCCAATGGGGAAATTGCCTGGGAATATAACTTTGACGATGTAATCAAAGGCACGGGCACCATTTGGTATAAACCCGAGTATCCTGAGGCGGAAAACCGTTTGGTTATCCTTCAGGGAAGCCGGCTGGGAACTGACAATTATCTTGATAGTAAGCATATTCCCAGTTATCGGGCTGTTTCTTACTTTACCGGGCGTGAATTGTGGAGGCACGATGTTAAATGGACCCATAGCTATAGCCGCGATGTTGATGGTTCTGCTCTTATTCATCAGGATACGGTTTACATTGGCTTTGAAAATTCTTTTTTTACAGTATTGAACCCGGATTATAAAAAAGCCCAAATAAGGGACAGCATGTTGCAACCTGAGATTCAAAGGCAAATACGGCTATATGAGATGGAGGATGTAAAAAAACACGATCACAATGTGGTTACCGAATCCTCTCCCTCATTATTGAATGATCGTATATATGTGGCTTCAGGTTCGGGCCATGTTTACGGTTATAATTTACAAACCGGACAATTGGACTGGGATTTTTATATCGGATCGGATATTGATGGTTCGGCGGTTGTAACTTCCGACAGTTGTCTGATGGTTTCAGTTGAAAAGCAATATATTAAAGGGAAAGGAGGAGCTTTCAAGCTGGATCCGTCAAAAGAACCTGAAAATTCCGTACTTTGGTATCACCCTACTGACAGTACAGATCTACTTGACTGGGAAGGTGGAATTATCGGTTCAATAGGTATTAATGACAATTATGTAAAGAAAGATCAGAAAAAACTTGCCGCATTTACCGGTCTTGACGGGTATCTCTATGTGGTCAGTCATCAGGAACTGCAACCGGGGAAAGAGGTACTCGGGCCGGATAGTCTGTCCCATTATCCGACTCCCCGGGTGGTCTATAAACGAAAAGTCGGACCTTCGATTTCTACTCCCGTTTTTTATGAGAACAAACTGCTTGTGGCCACTTACAATGGCTTGTATTTATTTGAATATGACCGGCAACATAATTTTGTGCTAAAGGATAAGTTTAATGCGCCTTTTGAGGCCACACCAATAGCTTACAACGGATGTATCTATATAGCATCGCGTAACGGATATCTTTATTGTTTCTACGATTAACATGGAATTTGAGTATCCTTTGAGTTTTTATTAATTTTGATAACTGCTAATAAAATAGTGAAAGATGCCTTATAAAGAACAAAAAGTTGATAAGTTATACTACAGCATTGGAGAGGTAGCTGAAATGTTTGGCGTCAAAAACTCCCTGATCAGATACTGGGAAAAGGAATTTGACATCATTAAACCCAAAAAGAACAAAAAGGGGAATCGTTATTTCACCAACGAAGATATCGAGAATTTCCACATTATTTATTATCTGGTTAAAGATTTGGGAATGACCCTGAAAGGTGCCAAAAAAAAACTTAAGGAAAATAGAGAAGGTACCATTTATAATTTTAAGGTGATAGAGTCCCTGAAGAACATTCGTAACATGTTGACGGAGCTTCGTGAGGATCTGGATAATATCTGAACGATTTTTCCTGCACATTTTTGAATATGGTAAATAAGATATTGTCTGACTTACAATGGCCAAAATCAAGTGTATTAACCACTTATTTAGAGTCTGCCCATAAAGTCTAGAGATCTGCGATACTCTTCTAAATGGTCTCTGTGGTTCAAATACATAATATTAACCAC
>JBKGZA010000177.1:0-6796 GCA_046545815.1 Bacteroidales bacterium | reverse complement strand
ATTAATGCCCGGGCCTTGGTGATTGCTGAACTCCCATTCATTATCGGTGATTTTATATTGGATGCCCAATATATCCCGAAATATAAAATTGCATATATAAGTAAGCCTTGGCGTTATTTTTCCGCTATATATAAGTAAGAATTGCAATTTTTGATCAAAGATAATAAAATTTAGCGATCGAATTCAACAACGGTGATACCTGAACCCCCATATTCTATATGTTCGTCCCGGTAATTTATATCCCCATCCACTGTATCCAGGTAGTTTCTGATCAGATGACGAAGTATGCCCGTGCCTTTTCCGTGCAGAATCCGTACCCGCTCAATATTTATTACAATGGCTTCATCAATGAAATCTTTGACTTCCTGAAGGGCTTCTTCAGCTCTTTTTCCTCTTACATCAATTTCCGGGTGGAATTCCATTTTACGTTTATTCATATCAAAATTCTGCTTCCCTGCAGTTTGGCCGGTAGATTTTATTTTTTTTCGGTATTCTTCCTCGCTGAGCTTTTCCAGTTGCTCATTCCTGATGGTTGTCATGATGTTACCGAAACCCACCAGCACACTGTTTTCATTGGTATCCACTACTTCCCCCACGGCTTCCCTTTCCTTTAAACGGACTTTGTCTCCTTTTTTAATTTGATTTTCTTCTTTCCCCGAAGACTTTTCCTTTTCATTTGGGACATTGATCTCATGACTCAGTGTATTTTTTTCCTTTTCGAGGGTTTCCAGTTTGTGGTTAAGATCGGACTCTGTGCCGGACTGCATTTTTTTCTTTTTGCAATTTTCGAAATCTTTTCTTATCTGTTTTGTTTTTTCTTTTTCTGCGTTGCTTTCCTTAATTTTTCTGATGGTATTTTCTATCTCCTTATTTGCATTATTTAAAAGTTCATTGGCTTCTTCTTCCGCTTTCTTTTTAATTTCTTTCTGCATTTTCCTGGCGTTTTGGAGTTGCTCCGAATATTGGTTCAGTACTTTTTCCAGTCTTTTCTCCTTTTTTTTGATTGATTCGCGTTTTTGTTCCCAGTACCTTTTATCTCTGATGATGTCTTTAAGGTTCTTGTCAAAGCCGATATGTTTTTTACCTACTTTTTCGGAGGCCTGATCGAGCACAGACTGGGGCAGACCGATTTTTTTTGCAATTTCGAAAGCGAAGGAACTTCCAGGTTCTCCTATGGTCAGTTTGTACAGGGGAGACATTTTGTCAGTGTCAAAGAGCATGGCTCCGTTTTCAATTCCTTCTTTTGAGGAACCGAAATGTTTGATGTTGGAGTAATGGGTGGTAATGATCCCCATGATATGTTTGTGGTTCAGTTTATCCAGTATGGCTTCGGCAATGGAGCCACCGAGGATGGGCTCGGTTCCTGCCCCGAATTCATCAATCAGTATCAGTGAGCTGGCATCTGCATATTTGAGAAAGTTTTTCATGTTCAAGAGATGAGAGCTGTAAGTGCTTAAATCATTTTCAATGGATTGGTCGTCACCGATGTTAATAAATATCTTACGGAAAATCCCCATTTCTGAACCTGGTTTCAGGGGTACCAGCAGTCCGCATTGAAACATATACTGTATCAAGCCGGTGGTAGTAAGGCAAACTGATTTTCCCCCGGCGTTGGGCCCACTTATGATCAATATTCTTCGTTTATCCTTGTCCAGTTCAATATCGAGCGGAACCACTTCCCGGTTTTCCTTTTTGAAGTTCAGATAAAGAAGGGGATGAATGGCTTGATACCACAATAGATGGGGCTGTTTAACAAGGGAGGGTCGGATGGCATGAATTTCCCTGGCAAATAAAGCTTTTGCCCTTATAAAATCTATGGTTCCCAGGAAATCGTTTGCATGGAGGAGATCATCCAGATAAGGCCGGATGTCACTGGCCAGTTCTCTCAGGATTTTTATGATCTCCCTTTTTTCCTCATACTGCATTTCCTTGAGTTGATTGTTGAGTTCAACGATTTCTGAGGGTTCAATGTAAACCGTTTTTCCTGAGGCAGATTCATCCTGAATCAAACCGCTGATTTTTCGTTTTAGCCTGGCATCAATAGGAATAACAGCCCTTCCTCCGCGTATGGCTAGCGAAGACTCCTCAGCAACCATTCCCTGTTGCTTCAGGTGCTTAAAAATTTGCCCGATTTTCGATGAAATGGCCGATTCCTTTTCTCCTATCTCTTTCCTCAGTCGTTTTAGCTCAACCGATGCAGTATCTTTAATTTCTCCCTTGTTGTTCATTATCTGATCGATGCGCTCTATAATGAAAGGATAGCTTTTGACATTTCTGGCTATATGATACAATTTGTGATACTTGTCCTCATTATATCTGTTTTTAAGAAAAGTGAGTATATTTTTAATGGTAGATTGATTCAGACGAAGGTTATATACTTCCTCCTGTTCCATATAAGTGCCTTCAATTCTGATCTTCTCAAGAGCATCTTTCATATTGATACAGTGATCCAGGGGAAATTTTTCTTCCATCTCCAGGATTTCCCTGAATTCATTAACCTGATCAATGAGAAGGGCAATGAACTTTGGAGAGCTGGAGAACCTGATCCGGTCGGTCTTCTCTTTTCCCAAAGTGCTTAAGCAGTGGCTTTTTACCCTTTCTCTGATTTTGTCGAATCCTATTTTTTCTTCAAAATTCTCTGGATATAACACAATCCTTATTTTTTTGATTTACAAGAATAAAAGTTTGATAAAGGTTTACCATTTAATTTACAAAATTAATATTTTCAAACTTTCGGAACATCTTATATATTTTGCCAGTCCATCATAATTGTAATAGTTTTACGTTGAAGTTAAAAAAAATTATTATGGTGGCAAAGAGAATAGGAGCAATTGACCTGCAATTTTTGTGGATTACCCTGTTCAGTATTTCTATGGCTTTTTTTGAAAGCTCCGTGGTGGTATATCTGAGAGAATTGTATTACCCCGAAGGGTTTTCGTTTCCTCTTGAACTTGTGGACCCCCGGATAGCTCTGACCGAGCTGCTCAGGGAACTTTTTTCTATCATTATGATTATCAGTGTGCCACTGATAGCCACAAAGAATTTCATGGAACGTTTTTCCAATTTTCTTTATATATTTGCCTTATGGGATATATTCTACTATATTTTTCTGAAACTGCTGCTGGGATGGCCTGCTTCATTGATGGCGTGGGATATTCTTTTTCTTATACCCTTTGTATGGTCAGGTCCTGTGATTACCCCTATAATAATTTCTTTGATTATGATCTTGTTTGCTTTAACCATTCGTTATTATAACCGCTTATCCAACTTTAAGATGTTTCTTGAGGTCAGGGAATGGCTGATAATGCTTGCCGGTGCTTTGGTGGTGTTTGTTTCCTTTATATGGGATTTTGCTACCTACTTGCTTGATCATTATACCTCCAGGGCTGAGTCCATTGAAGTATTGTTTGATAACTTTAAGGCAATTACTATGAATTATGTCCCGCAGGAATTTTACTGGGGGATTTATATTATAGGAGTTCTCTTGCTTCTCCTGAGTTTATCCCTGATATACAAAAGAAATGAGAAGCGCTACGTAAAAACTTGAACAAATGGATACCTGGTACTTAAACGCCTTTTCCATAGCTATATTCAGCATAATCGCATTTTTGATCATATGGTTGATTATTAGGCTTTATAGAGTAAAATTAAAAAGTGCGGAGGAGGAGATCAAGAAGCAGAAAAGCAAAATAGAAGCCCAGCGTGGCCATGCCGAGGAGCAAAAAAGATACATTGAGAAGCAGAATGAAGAGTTGGAAGAGCACCGTTCACAACTGGAACAGCTTGTTGAGCAACGGACAAAGGATTTGAAGGAAGCCAAAGAAAGGGCTGAAGAAGCCGACCGGCTTAAAAGTTCATTTGTGGCCAATATGTCTCATGAGATCAGGACTCCCATGAATGCCATTGTCGGGTTTTCTAATTTGTTGAATGATAAGGACATCAATCCTGATATCCGTAAAGAGCTGATCAATCAAATTAATATTCACAGCAGCACTTTATTGAATCTGATTGATAACGTTATTGATCTGGCCCGGATTGATGCGGGTCAGCTTGAAGTAAAATGTGTTGATTGTCCGCTTGATGAAATTTTGGATGAATTGTACGACTCATTTTCAGAAACTGCAGCTTATAAGGATATTGATTTTGAAGTTTCCCGTAATTCCGGTTTGTCAGAATATCTGGTATGGGCTGATCCTTACCGGGTAAAGCAAGTGTTCAGCAACCTGATTGACAATGCAATAAAATTTACTGATGCCGGCTTGGTGGAAGCCGGATATGAAATGATTACTTCCGGGGGAAAACTTATGGTCAAATGTTTCGTAAGGGATACAGGTATAGGGATCAACAAGAAACAGCAAGAATTGATTTTTAAGCGTTTTGAAAAAATAGAGTATGAGCGGGAAAAAATCTTCCGGGGAGCGGGACTGGGGCTGACCATCAGCAAGATATTGGTGGGCATGATGAATGGAGAGCTTTTTCTCCAATCGTTACCTTATGAGGGTTCTGTATTCTCTTTTACTTTACCGGCAGAAAAATATGGTGATTAGATAATATATTGCTATGAGTTCAAATAATTCAACTAAGAACTGGAAGGATAAAACTATCCTGATTGCTGAAGACGAAGAAAGCAACTTCAAATATCTTGAGCTGGCTTTACGTAGCACCCATGTAAATATTTTAAGGGCAAAAAACGGAAAGGAAGCAATTGATATATGTAAAGAAAACCCCGGCATCGATCTGGTAATTATGGATATAAAAATGCCTGATATGAATGGTTTGCAGGCTACCCGGGAAATCAGGCAATTTGCAAACCATCTTCCCATAATTGCCTTAACGGCATATGCCATGGCAGATGATAAAGAGACCAGTCTGGAAGCGGGATGTGATGATTATATTTCCAAGCCTGTTAAACGAAACCGCCTTTTTAATGTAGTGAACAAATATCTGGAAAAATAAAACGAGGCCAAATTGTTGTTGGACCTCGTTTTATGATGGGATAGAAATATATTATATATGATCTGTCTAAAAAGGAAAGTCTTCTTCCCGTTCTTCTGTTTTTACTTTCTCCTGGTCCGGTTTCTCAGCTTCCTGGTGCACCGGATTGCCTTCCACATAGATGGCTTTGTAAGGCTGTGTAGGGCATGCGTACTCGCAGGCACCGCATCCTATACAAATGTCGGTATTGGTTTCCGGAATTCTTAATCCGTTTTTATAATCAACCATATACACCGCTTTGGTAGGGCAATGCTCAGAGCATGAACCACAGTCCGTACCTTCTGTTTCCACAATGCAATTTTTTTTCACGAATTGTACCTGTCCAATCTGCGTCAGTTGTTTGTCTTCCAGCTTGAGGGGCAAGAGTGCACCAGTCGGACAAACCTCTGTACAGGCAGTACAATCATAATTGCAAAAGCCTGCGTGATTGTCCATCCTTGGTTGCATAAACCCTCTGAGTCCATAATCGAGCAGGGATGGCTGAAGAACCCTTGTAGGACATGCATTGATACATAGATGGCAAGCTGTACAGGTTTCATTGAAACGATCCGTATTTTTTGCACCCGGCGGTGAAATGGGATGCTCCCTCTTTATAGGATTTGTAGCACTAAAGGAAACGATGTCCTGAGCCCTGCCGAGCTTGGTGATGCTTAGAAAAGCCAATGCCATTCCGGCAAGAAATTGTCTTTTGCCCGTATCCGTTTGATGGTTGCTTTGGAGATTATTACTTCCTGTTGCAGCAGCTTGAGAAGCTCCTGAAGTTTTCGCCGATACCGGTTTGAATGATTTGTAGATTCCGTTAAGGCTGTATTCGGCACTAGAGAAAGGACAAACCTGCAGGCAATTAAAGCATCCCACACATCTGGCGAAATCTACCGTCTGCGTTTTTGTTTCAATGCAGCCCCCTTTACAGGCCCTCTCACATAAGCCACATTTGGTGCAAGTATCTGGGTTTAATCTTATTTTAAAGACTGAGATTTTTGAAACCAGACCGAGAAAAGTGCCAACAGGGCATACGGTATTACAATATAACCGTCCTTTGGTTGCTGACAGCCACCCTATCAGTAACAGAAAACCTATGGAAAATGCGATAATACCAGTATGGGGTGGATAGGTATCTATCTTGTAAAAGGCATAAATGTCATAATTATTCAGTATGGAGGCCAGGAAATTATTGCCATGCCTTAATAACGGACTGAATATATCCGTAACAATTCTTCCGAAAATACTGTAAGGGTCGAGCAGGGAGAAAACCAGCATGCTTCCGCTTATCAGAAATCCGATGGCTATTAACAGTATCGGATATCTTAACCAGCGGAGGGGTTTTAAATACCTGTAGTTGTATCTTTTTCTCTTCTTTTTCTTCCTGTTGAGTTTCAATCGAAGAAAACTTATTACATCTTGCAGGATTCCCAGCGGACAAACGGTTGAACAATATACCCTGCCAAATAACAGTGTAAGAATTAAAATCACAATGAAGCCTGTTGCAATCCATGTGAATACATTGAAGAACTTTAAAACAGAAGGAAAAAATTGCAAATATACTACTCCCCGTATAAAATCCGAGGGAAATGCATCGGCATAATCCAGGAAAAAAATTCCCAACAAAATCAGAAAAATCAAGGATATAATGACTCTGATTCTTTTCAATGTTTTGTATTTCATTCGGTTAACAGTTTATTAAAAGTTTGAATTTCAAATTGATTCATGTGCCAAATTCAGAAATTCTGCTTTTATCGCCATGGAACCCGCATGTTAATCATGTTCTTGTTGTGAAGGTTCCTGGATGCGGGTTTCATAC
>JBKGZA010000176.1:0-6854 GCA_046545815.1 Bacteroidales bacterium | reverse complement strand
AATTCTTTATTTTAAAATTAATATAATTCAAATAATAAAGATTTTCTCTTTTACAACCGCTAAAACATTTTGTTTAAATGGCTCATTCAAACCCGGAGCAATCCTCTGAGGGTTAATAAATCTCAACCGCTTGCTGATAAATCAGATTGGCAGCCAGATGTCCAACATAACCAACGCTCAACATCCCTCCGGGCTGAAGGATCAAAATTGCAGCTACAAGCAGCTTCCGGCTTCACATGAACCATACTTTTTTCAGTAACCATAAGATGGATCAGCCGGTCAGATGCCAGTACATCCCCTGGCCATCCTTCAGATCGGCTTTAGCCCAAAGGGTTATATATAATTTTAGCCTGGGCATCAGACCAGTTCCTATACCGGTATTGCCGTGCATGGCCTCGCTATATCCCACGCCCACAAAAAAGGTATGGTCGCCGGAACCTCCGCGTTTGTGAATGATATCAATATCCAAAGCTGAAGAAGAAAAATTGAGCTGCAGGGAAAAATATCATTTGCAGATGCACCTGATGGGCTGCAAATTTTGTCGGCGTTACAAAAAGGAAATCCGGTACATGAGCAAAGCACTTGATAAATTCAGGAAAGCCACGTTCACAGACCAGAAATTATCTTCGGATAAGAAAAAAAAGATTCAGGAAACAATTAATAAGGAAATGGACAAGAATTAATAGTCCGCCATTTTATAGCCGATCCAATCCATATCTGTACTTTCCAAAGGACCAAGGCCTTTGAAGTATTTATATTTCCGCAAACCTGGCATTATTTGGAAACGAATAAAATGAAGTTTCTGAATAGCGTCAGAATTAATTGTAAACCACTCGGATTAGGTTCAGGAACGGATTTTTATTATTTTTGGATGCTCGCATAATATCAGTTGGTACCTGATTCTGGATCTTTACATTTAAAACCAAACAAAATAAAAATCAATCAGCTATGGAAAATTTTACATTTCACAATCCGACAAAAATCGTATTTGGAACAGGCAATTTACCGTCAATAGGAGAGGAAACGAAGACATATGGTAAAAAAGCATTATTGGTTTATGGAAAACAAAGCATCAAAAAACTTGGTGTGTATGACCAGATAGCAGATGCTTTAAATAAAGCCAGTATTGAAATTGTGGAGCATTCAGGAGTAAAACCCAACCCGGTACTATCTCATGCGAGAGAAGGGGTGGACAAATGCAAGCGCTCAGATGTGGACGTTATCATTGCAGCCGGAGGCGGCAGTGTTATTGATGAAGCCAAGAGCATTGCAGCAGGCGCGGTTTCAGATGCTGATATCTGGGATTTTTTCCTGCAAAAAGAAACGATAACTGATGCTCTGCCGCTAATCAGCGTACTCACCATGCCGGCAACAGGTACGGAGATGAACGGCTCCATGGTCATAACCAATGAAAATACCAATGAAAAGATGGGACATGTAGCCCATCCCCTACATCCCAAGGTATCTTTTCTGGACCCCAGCTTAACCTACTCCATTCCGAAAGATACGACCGCTCATGCATGTACCGACATGATCGCACATCTGGTTGAAGGCTACTTCAACTCGATGGAAAAATTCGCACCGGTGGTTGACGGATATATCGAAGGCATCATAAGGGGCATAATGAAAAGCGCCGACAGAGTTATGGAAAAACCTGACGATTATGATGCCAGAGCAAATATCATGTGGGGAGCCACCCTGGCGTGGAATGGAATCGGCCAGAGAGGCTTTAAAGGTGCTTACATACCCTGTCACATGCTGGAACATCCCCTCAGCGGAATATATGATATTGCCCATGGTGCAGGCTTGTCCATTATGATCCCGGCATGGATGAAATATAAGAAAAAAGCCGTGCATCAACGGATAGAAATGTTCGGCCGGAATGTAATGGGAATTGATCCCCGCAACACTTCAGATCTGGCTGATGCAACCATTGAAGAACTGGAGAAATGGTATAGAAATATTGGTACTCCGGTTACTCTCCAGGAAGCAGGTATCAAGGAACCGGATTTTGACGCCCTGACAAAACAGGCCGATTTCTTGTCAGATTATATGGGTGTTCCGGGATATTCGCCAGAAGACATTAAAAACATTTATCAACTGGCAGATGAAAGGTACATGTGATATATAACATGCTCAAAAAGAATGAGTCTAATCTAAAAAGCCATATCCGAACCCGTCTGGGCAATATCGAAGGCTGGCTGTCAATTGCCGGGAACATCGGATTATTTGTACTGAAATACTGGGCAGGAGCCGTTACCGGCTCCGTTGCCCTTATTGCAGATGCCTGGCATACCCTTTCGGACAGCTTCAGTTCGGTTATTGTGTTGATAGGGATAAAAGTGTCCAAAAAACCGGCGGACCGGGATCATCCTTTCGGTCATGGCCGGGCTGAACTTATTGCCTCGCTGGTTATTGGAATGCTGCTGATATTCATCGCTTTCAACTTCTTAACAGAAAGCATCAACCGGTTAAAAACCCATCAGGATGTCAATTATGGTATCATAGCATTAATAGCTGTGATCACATCAATTGCCGTTAAGGAAGGTCTCGCCCAATTTGCCATATGGGCCGGCAAAAAAACAGGTTCAAATACACTAAAAGCAGATGGATGGCATCATCGGACAGATGCCATCTCCTCCGTCCTGATCTTGATCGGGATATTTGCAGGCAGATATTTCTGGTGGATTGACGGGGTACTTGGTATTATTGTAACAATGATGATTGCGTGGGCAGCCTATAAAATATTGCAGGATGCCATACACCCGTTATTGGGTGAGAAGCCCTCCGAAAACCTCAAACACCGCCTACAACAATTAAGCCGGGAAACAGTGGGCTTTGATCCTGAAATTCATCACATCCATCTTCACAGGTATGGCGATCATGTAGAGCTCACCTTTCACATCACCCTGCCCCCGGATATGTCACTGAAACGTGCCCATGAACATGTGGAAAGCCTGGAACAAAAGATTCAGGAGGAGCTCCAAATGACTCCCACCATACATACCGATCCTTCCGGTATGGAGGAGAAAGATTAAGGATAATCATTGGCAGGATTGGCATTCTCCATCAAGATTTCTTATTTTGGTGGCAGTATTTGTGGTATCTCAAAAATTTAAACACTATGCCGGAACTACCTGATGTAGAAATATTCAGACAGTATGCCGAAAAGAATGCCCTAAACCGGCATATCCAAAAAGTGACCGTGGATGAGCCGAAGATAGCTGAATCCGATGAAGAAGAAATAAACCAGGCCTTAAAAAACCAAAAGCTGATCAGGGCAGAAAGGTTGGGAAAATATCTTCTTTTGCCATCAACTGCAGAACAGATACTGGTGATGCATTTCGGCATGACGGGATGGCTGGACTATCAAAACAAAGAAAAACACCGGCACACAAGGGCAAGCATCCTCTTCGCCAACGGTTATGCACTGCATTTCATTAATCCGCGAAAGCTTGGCCGCATATCCCTCACTGACGATCTGAATGCTTTCAAAAAAGAGAAAAAAATCGGGGAAGATGCATTGGCTCTCCATTTGGAGGAGTTCCAATATCTGATCCGCAAGAAGAAGGGAACACTCAAGTCTTTTCTTATGAACCAGGGTATACTTGCCGGCATAGGCAATATTTATTCGGATGAGATTCTTTTTCAGGCAGCCGTGGACCCCAAAAGGCAAACTTCCGATCTGGAAGATTATCAACAGGTATATCTCTTTCAATCCATGAAAGAAGTGCTGCACAAGGCCATCGAGCTCAATGCAGATCCTGAAAATATGCCCTCATCCTTTCTTCTCCCCAGAAGAAAGGAAGGAGAAAAATGCCCTGCCTGCGGTGGCGACATCAGGAAAAATAAGGTGTCAGGCAGAAATTTTTACTTTTGTCCCAATTGCCAAACTTAACCAAGTCAATTCATCCGGTCCTCAATGTTTGCCGGGTAAACTTTAAAGCAGCAAAAATAAAACTGTACTATGAAACATCTTCTGAGCCTGCCCCCAAATGTAGTGGAACATTTTCACCAACTGGAAAACAAAAACAAAAAGAAATGGTTTGTAGCCAGTGACCCCCAGGGAAAAAATGCAGGTTCCGGCGGAGGTACCGCACATATTTTAACGGCGTGCTGGAAATCTGAAAGCAATAACGATTTCACCAACTGGCTGGGTAAAGAAGATAGAATTATCATTCACGGCGGAGGACAAAGCAGAAGGTTGCCCGCCTATGCCCCCGTTGGAAAAATCCTTACACCCCTGCCGGTTTTTCGTTGGAGCCGCGGCCAACAACTACATCAAAAGCTCATGGATCTGCAACTGTCCCTGCTTACCAAGATCATTGAAAAATCACCTTCCTGTTTGAATACCCTGATTGCCAGCGGAGACGTTCTGCTCCTCAATGAGGCAATTCTTCCAAAAATTCCGGAAGCCGACATTGTATGTGTGGGATTATGGACGGAGCCCAACCAGGCCAAAAATCACGGTGTATTTTTCATGGAACGGAACAACACCGACAGGCTGGCCTTTATGCTCCAAAAGCCCGATAATGAAAAGATCAAAGGCCTGATGAAAGATTATGACTTCCTGATGGATGCCGGTGTATGGCTCTTAAGTGACCGCGCTGTCCACACTTTAATGACAAAAAGCGGATGGAATAATGGAAAGCAGATGTTTAGCGGCAATACACCCGATTTCCTGGACCTATACGGGGATTTCGGAATGAAGATGGGGACACGTCCTGCAGAAAAGGATAAAGAGATCAATGACCTGGATGTTGCCATTCTGGTGCTCAACGAAGCCGAATTCTACCATTTCGGAAAATCCCGTGAACTCATCGATTCTTGTGTTATGTTACAGAATCGCATTCTGGACCAACGCGAAATTTTGCACCGCCGGATCAAGCCCCACCCCAGTATTTTTACACTGAATACCCTTACGCACATCAATTTCAACAAAGAAAACCGGAATATCTGGATAGAAAACTCACATATCGGCCAGAACTGGAAATTACGAAAAAACCACATCATTACAGGCATACCTGAAAATGATTGGCATCTTGATCTGCCCTCCGGCATTTGCTTGGACATCATTCCGGTTCAATCCGGTAAATATTGCCTTCGTCCCTATGGATTTTCCGACATTTTCAGGGGAGGCGTAAAAAACGGCACTACACGCTGGCAAGGCAAAGCTTTAAAAAAATGGTTTGAAAAAAGAAATCTGGACATAAACACCGTTTTACACGAAAACAAAGATATTCAAGATGCCCAGCTTTTCCCGGTCCTCGAGAAGCCGGAATTGACAGAAAATTTCATACAGTGGATGATAAGAGATGCTCCGGATCATCCTGCAGAAGCAAAAAAATATATCAATGCTCCCAAATTATCCGCTTCAGACATTCTTAACCAAACCAATCTGAAAAGGCTTTATGAACAAAGGCACCATTTTACCAGAGAGATCATACCGGCATTGGCCAGAAACCATGAAAATTCCATATTTTATCAGCTTGATCTGAAAGACCTGGCAAACCATTACCTTGAAGCTGATCTTCCTTTGCCTGATGAACCGGATGGAAAGGCAAGCGGGATGAACCAGATTCACGACAAAATGTTTCGCTCAAAAGTCTTGGAATACAGGGGTAAAGACGGTTCGACACAGGAACAAAAAGCTTTTGAGTTCCTGAAAGACCTCATGGTAGATTCCGAAATCACCCAACTGGTCCGCCCACAGCTTGATCTGATCTCCGACCAGATCGTTTGGGGCAGAAGTCCCGTAAGAATTGATATAGCAGGCGGATGGACGGATACTCCTCCCTATTGCCTGATCAACGGGGGAAAAGTGATCAATTTTGCCCTGAACATGAACGGCCAGCCTCCCCTGCAGTGCTTCGTCAAAAGAGGCAAGCGGTACTCCATTGTTTTTCGTTCCATTGATTTGGGTATTGAAGAAGAGGTGACTACCTATGAGGAATTGAATAATTTCCGGGATGTAGGCTCCGCTTTTGCCATTTCAAAGGCAGCACTGGTGCTTGCAGGTTTCAGCCCTGCTTTCTGCCAAAAAAAATATGCCTCTTTAACCGAACAGCTAAAGGATTTTGGCGGCGGACTTGAAATAAACACGGTGGCTGCAGTTCCCAAAGGCTCAGGCCTGGGCACCAGCAGCATTCTGGCAGCAACCATTCTGGGCACCATTGCCGATGCCTGTAACCTGGGATGGGACAAAGTCGAGCTGGGCAGAAAAACCCTCGTGCTGGAACAGCTATTAACCACAGGGGGCGGATGGCAGGATCAGTTTGGCGGATTGCTGCACGGCGTCAAACTGATCGAGACCGCACCAGGCTTTGAACAGAACCCTGTCATGAAATGGCTCCCGGATCACCTGTTCCACCATACCGGGCTAAAGTCCCGAATGATGATTTATTATACCGGCATCACCCGTGTTGCAAAAAATATACTGGCCGAAATCGTGCGGGGCATGTTCCTCAATGAAGGCCGGGTGCTGGGTATTCTGAAAGACATGCAGTACCATGTGCATGAAGCCTTTGAAACCATTCAAAGAGGGAACTATGAAGACCTGGGCAGAATCCTTGAGGAAAGCTGGAGGCTGAACCAACAGCTTGATGAAGGCACCAATCCACCAGAAATTCAGAAACTGCTGGATAAAATCGACCCCTGGCTCTCCGGGAAAAAGCTGGCCGGTGCCGGAGGCGGAGGATTCCTGTTTATGGTTGCCAGAAATGAGGATGCTGCACAAAAAGTAAAAGAGATGCTGAAACAGAATCCCCCTAATTCAAGGGCACGCTTCGTGGACTTTGACCTGTCCGATTCGGGTCTGCGGGTAACAAGAAGCTAATGAAATATGAATTGAACAG
>JBKGZA010000175.1:0-6883 GCA_046545815.1 Bacteroidales bacterium | reverse complement strand
CCTGCAGATTTTCTCTATTTCCCGCATAGCTTCAGAAACATGCTGCAGAAAATGTTCTTCCCCATCCATGGGTATGGATGGTCCTGTAAAGTTATAGGCAGCCCTGCAAGGAGTTTGAGAAGTTTTAACAAATAAAAGAGTAAAGACAAAAAAGAATCTGTAAAGGAAATGCGTGCGATACGTGACAAATTAAGTCGTGAGATTATGGATATGTCTTTCGAAGAAGAAAAAGACTATATCAAAAAGCAATTATCTGAATTGAAAACAAATAGCTTAAACATAAGAGAAAAAATAATTCAGGGATTAGAATTATCTTCTGACCTCTGTTTTACTCCAGTTCACTGCATGTGATACCCAGAAAACGAGGGACTTTTACCAGCTTAAAATGTACCGGATCGATAATACTGAACAGGAATGGATCATGGATCAATACCTCGAAAATGCTTACCTTCCCGCCCTGGAAAGGGCAGGCCTCCCGGATGTAGGTGTATTTAAGCCCCGGGAAATGGACGAAAGAGAACAGAATTATATAATGGTACTGATCCCCTTTTCCTCCCTGGAAGAATTTGAAACGCTGGACAGGAAGCTTGAACAGGATGAAGAATATCAAAAGGCGGGTGAAGAATATATTGAAGCTCCCCATGATTCACCTCCTTATGAAAAGATTGAAAGCTTCTTACTCAGAGCCTTCTCTGCAACTCCCCATCTCAGTGTGACCGATAACAACTCGCGGAAGAAACCAATGTTTAGATTAAGTTTGAACAACATGTTGGTTCAGGTTGCGCTTTAAGCGCCTAATACTTCCAGGGTTTACGAACTGAGAAGCTATGAAAGTGCCACCGAGCTGCTACACCGGAGGAAAGTGGAGATGTTCAATGAAGGAGAAGCCAAACTATCTGAAAAACTGGGATTTCAACCGGAATTTTTGTAACTTATTATTCTGTCAGAGCGTCGTATAAAGAAACGG
This sequence comes from Bacteroidales bacterium, assembly GCA_046545815.1. GTDB lineage: Bacteria > Bacteroidota > Bacteroidia > Bacteroidales > UBA12077 > JAGXLC01. Next base: position 5,916 of record JBKGZA010000175.1, on the reverse strand, counting down.
TATAACAAATTTAAATGGATTGTAACTGATGAAAACATTCAAATGGATTGTATGGGTAATTGTTATTCATTCTGTATGTACCAATGAATTATCGGGTGAAAACATAAAAGCATCCTTTGATACATTGACTTTCACAGTTAAAACATACGATGGTCTTGAGTTGCCGGCACGAGTAATGAACAGGGAAAGCCATGATAAAAAAATGATTCTTTTTATAAATGGCAGCACTCCTTACGATGAAAAAGGCAATATAGGTGCATTTTGGACCGACGAGGGTAAAATATTTAAGGAGAAACACAATTTCTACCATCGTTTTATTGATATTATGTCAAGCAAAGGCTATCCAATTGCAACTATGGCCAAACGGAGTTTTATTTGTCCGACAAAAATTCCACGGCCAAATTTTTCTGACCTGGCACTCGACATCAAATGCTACATTGGTGAATTAAAAAGGAGGGGATTGTTAAAGGATGAAAAAGACTTGGTAATTGTCGGATATAGTGAAGGAAGTATTGTTGCTTCAAAAGTGCTTGGTATCCTGAAAAGTAAGCCACATGCCTGTATTTTGTTAGGTTCCGCTGATCTTACCTGTAACTGTAACAACCCGGAAATTGAGAATTTTTATATGACAGATGTTTTACGGCGGCTTAAAGATTGGACTGACAAACAGATAAAAGCAGAATTCAGCCAATTGTGCCAGCTTCAGGAAGATTTGTCAAACATGGATGAAGAACAATTTGAAAATGAATATAAACATTCAAATCCTTTCGGGTTCAGTTTCGCCATGTGGGAATCTTTTTACATTAACAGAGAAGTTGCTTTTTATGAACCTGTTCCTAATCTCTTGTATGCAAATATCCCAGTATTAATATGTGTTGGGGAAGATGATGCTTCTATGCCCATGGTTAAAGCAAAAGAAACTTATACAAAATTAAAAAACCGCGGATCTGATAAAGTAACTTTTAGGAGCATCAAAGAAGAAGTCCATCAATACAAGAAGTATGATGTATTTGCCATTATTGATACGTGGCTGAGCAGTAAATTTCAATCGACCGATTTTCAGCTTCAGAAATCGGATTCACTGATTATTGAAAAACATGCCAGAGCAAATGAGCTAACTGAAGAAATCGAAGCTCTTCCTTATGAAGGTGGAAGTCCCCGGAAGGTTTTGTCTTGCTATCATAAAGCCCTCGAAACCGGAATGACTGATATGAAAATCTGGTTTACCCTTGGAGTCAAACTTTTTACCAAAGGCTATAATGATGAAGCCTATAATTCATTTACTAAAGCTACCGACAGTGGTTTTCCTGCATGCTTTGCATCATTTGTATGGATGGGTCACATAAAAGATCTCAGAAATCAAAGGAAAGAAGCTATTTCCTTTTATAAAAAAGGGTTGGATGCTTATCCCGGTTTTCCGGTGCAGCATGATCATTTGAATATCAAGATCGATAATAAATGGATTGAAGAAAGAATAAAGATGCCTTTTAAGGAAGAATTATATTTAGATGGTAAAAGATGAGTTCACTCTGAAAAGGGTGAGTCCAGTATAAAAAGATATTCATACATGGGTGTTTCAGTGATCTTCATCCTGCTTTTTTCATTGATTATGTTGACCCTGAGGCTTCGTCTGGATTGCTTACGAAGTTCCTGGAGATGCGATTAAAGTACAAGAAAAGGGTGAGCCATACAATTTTAAACGTGAATGCTCTATAGTAAAAAGCGATGAGGAAATTGAAAAAAATAGATGAAATTTTACCCGAATTTTCGGATAGACCTTACAAAGTATGTTTATACGGGCAAAGTTACTTTAATCCAGTTCCCTGATCTCGATATTCCGCCAGGCTACTTCATAAGGTCCTCCGAATCCAACGCTATGAACCTGCAAACCGATGAAACCTTTCGGATGGGATTCATATATATCTTCATCTACCAGATCCGATATTTTTTTGCCGTTGATCCAAACCTGGATCCTGGGGCCCTTTGCAACCACGCGGTACTTGTTCCATTCCCCGTCCTTAAAAGTTTTGTGTGGAACGCGTTTGTCGTCCGGGGTCATCCAGCCACCGGCAGCTTCTGCATACAAATAGCCGGCTTCTGCTCCATCATCCCCGCTGGCTTCAATTTCAACCTGCGGCCCGTTCACCCGTCCGGATTTTTCAAATAGTCCTGCTTCGCTAGTTTTTGAGCGAATTTGTACCCCCGAATTCAATTCATTATCCAACAATTTCACTTCAAAGACCAATTCGAAATCCCCGTATTCTTCTGTGGTACACAAAAAGGAATTGGGAGATAGCCTGGCTGTTCTTCCGATAATCATTCCATCTTCCACACGATAGGTGGCCCAACCGTTTTTCTGAACCCAGCCGTCGAGGTCTTTGCCGTTAAACAATGATTTCCAGTCATCTTCACCGGTAAATGCCAGTAAGAAAAATGATAGCAGCAATGAGGTTAATACAATATGTTGTTTTTTCACGGTTTTATCCTTTAGTAAAGTTAATGTAAAAAATTATATCCATCAATTGGGCATTAACTTCAAAGTTACCACATAGGGCCTGTGATCCGAAGCCACTTTCTCTTCGATGACTTTCCTGTGAACCACTTCCCATCGATCCTCAGGATGATACATGATATAATCCAGTTTTCTTTCTGGAGAACCGGATGGGTAGGTTGGTTCGGACGGAGTGTCCGCAGTCATGGTCCATTGTTCCAGTAAAATGTCAATGGGCCGGCTCCCTGGTATGGCATTCAGATCACCGGCAAGAATGGCAGGTTTGTCCAGCTCAGATAAAATATGGTTAAGGTTTTTAGCCTGAGCGATACGATCCGCAGGATCTTCGGTATGATCCAGATGGGTGCCGATAAAATAAAACCGTTCGGCGTTACCCGGTTCGATCTCCACCTGAAGCGCTGCCCTGGGTTCATGACCTTCACTATAATCCAGATGATGCAATTCCATGGATTCTGCAGGGAACCTGGAAAGGATGGCTTCTCCATAAGCCCCTCCGTCATAATCCATGGCTTTTCCGAAAAATGGAGTCAAGTCCGTACGTTTGGCCATTTCCAGAGCCAAATCCATTTGGTGTACCCTTCCGGTTCTGAAATCCACTTCCTGAAGGGCTACCAGATCCGGATCGGCTTTGTTGATCACCGACGCAATCGTATCCAGATTAAAATCGTTTTTAACCGTAGCCCCATGCAGGATATTATAAGTCATGACCTTCAGTGTAACTTTCTGCCCCTGCTCATTTTGCCCTGACGATGGAACATAATTTACAAACAGGATCAAAAGGAATAACAAACCTGTTCTCTGCCAATGGTTAAATGGGGGAAAAGTCTTCATAGCTTGAATTTTTCTATTTGTCAATTTGCCAAAAGTACAAATTGACCGAAGAAAATGAAAATGCGGTTTATTTGTATTTAGCCCGGATTATTCTCAAATAATTCTGTCGCTATTGAAAAACCTGGCTTTTCGTTGCAATTTAATTTGAAAATTTGTTTAAAGCTACGGTAGGAATAATCTAGGTAAGAATGAACAATTGGTCAAAAAATCAGTTATGCCGAGAGAAAATGATATCATTTCTTAATTTTGTATAAATATTTTTTATGAATCCTTAACAATGAATCTACCAGACAATCATATCTTAACCATATTCGGAGCTTCCGGGGATCTTACCAGGCGGAAGCTGATTCCGTCGATTTACGAGTTGTTTAAACAAAACCTCCTGCCCGAAGGGTTCGCCATTTTGGGTACGGGAAGGAAGGCGTTCAGCGATGAATCTTTTCGTGACCATCTGAAAAGCGAATCAAATATTACAGATAAAGCGTTTTTAAAACAGATATTCTATGTTCCTGTTAATACCAAAGACGTTGAATCCTACAGCGGATTAAAGGATCGGTTGCTGGAGCTGACGAAAAAATTGGATATTCCAGGGAACTATATTTTTTATCTGGCTACACCTCCCGGTTTATATCCCACCATTGCGAAGGCGCTTTATCATCACAGTCTTAGCAGGGATAACCGGGAACATACCGGCTGGAAGCGCGTGATTGTGGAGAAACCTTTCGGTTATGATCTGCAAAGTGCGAAGGATCTGAACAGGGAATTGCTGGATTATTTTGCTGAGGACCAAATCTACCGGATCGATCATTACCTGGGAAAGGAAACGGTACAAAATATCATGGTTACCCGGTTTTCAAACAGCATATTCGAGCCTTTATGGAACCGGAACTATATTGATCATGTGCAGATCACCGCTGCGGAAGAAATAGGCATTGAACTCCGTTCAGGATATTATGATGAAATCGGTGCTTTGAGGGATATGGTGCAAAATCATCTGCTTCATATAGTTGAGATGCTGGCTATGGAACCCCCGGCACTTTCTACCTCAGCCTCAATTCGAAACGAAACGCTGAAGGTGTTTCAATCACTCAAACCTTTAAACGAAAAAGACATTCGGGAAAATGTGATTAGAGGTCAATATTCCGGAAAAAAGATCAACGGTGCATATCATCCCGGATACCTTGAAGAGGAAGGTGTTTCGAAAGATTCCAGAACCGAAACATACGTGGCCATGAAACTGAACATTGATAATTGGCGCTGGAAGGATGTTCCTTTTTTTATCAGGACCGGTAAACGGTTGCCAAGGCGGGCTACAGAGGTAGTTATTCAGTTCAGGTCCACTCCGCATCATATTTTCTGTAGTAATGACAATCAGCAGAGCACACCCAATCAACTGGTCATAAGAATCCAGCCCGATGAAGGACTGCTTTTAAAATTCGGACTGAAAATTCCGGGTGCAGGATTCAAGGTGCAGGATGTAAATATGGATTTCCACTACTCGGATATTGCAGAGGAAAAACTGCCATCAGCCTATGAACGCCTGTTGCTCGATTGTATGCACGGAGATCTGACATTATATTCCCGGGGAGATGCTACTGAAATTACCTGGGAATACATCAATCCGATATTGGAAGCATGGAAGGCTTCCCCGGAGCTGAATCTGTATCATTATCCCATTCATTCATGGGGTCCTGAGGCCGCTGCGGATCTGCTAAAGTCTTATACCGGCTATAATTGGAAGATCCCCTGTGAAAATCTGTCGGATGGAAAGGAATGTATTGAACAATAAACGGGATAATCTATGAGATCCAATATGCATGTTTTCGGTTCAGTAGAGGAGACTGTTGCGCAATTGGCGGCAAAGATGTATGCCCTTGCCCTGAATAATGATTCCGAATATTTCCATCTGGCCATATCCGGGGGTAGTACGCCTTTGAAGTGGTTTAAGCATTTAAGCGAGCAGTATGCCTCTCTTATGCCCTGGAGCAGGTTTAAGGTTTTCTGGGTTGACGAACGGTGCGTCCCTCCTGATGATCCGGAAAGCAACTATGGAATGGCCCGTCATCATTTTCTCCGTCATGTTGGTATCCCGGGAGACCAGGTTTACAGAATAAGGGGAGAATACGATCCCTATTCCGAGGCCGACCGGTATGCCTCTCTTTTGCAGGAAAATCTTCCCGCGAAAAATGGATCGCCTTTATTCGATCTGATCGTATTGGGTATGGGAGATGACGGCCATACTGCCTCTGTTTTTCCGGATCAAATCCGTCTTTTTGATTCTGAAAAACTTTGTGAAGTGGCTGCCCATCCGAAAACCGGTCAGAAGCGAATTACATTGACCGGCAAAGTGATCAATAATGCCCATAACGTAGTATTTTTGGTGACCGGTGGTCAAAAAGCTCGTGTGCTGAGCCAGATAATTGATGATAATGAACAGAATCTGCCTGCCTCCTTGGTTTCTCCCGTTCACGGGGTTTTGGAATGGTATCTCGATGCGCCGGCTGCTCAAGTACTGAAAAACAACCAATAAAAAACCACTCTTTGTATATGTTACAGAACAGAATATTTTCTAT
>JBKGZA010000174.1:0-6931 GCA_046545815.1 Bacteroidales bacterium | reverse complement strand
CCTGCCAACTGTAGCTTTCAGGGGTTGCCAACTGCCCATTGCCCATTGCCAACTTGCTTTCTCTATTTCCTTAAATTTGGTTCTGCAATATAGTAAGCTGCCAACTTAATGACTATAGATGACTACCAATGACCATCAATGATACTTTAATTTTCCTGCCAACTGTAGCTTTCAGGGGTTGCCAACTGCCCATTGCCCATTGCCAACTTCTTCGTCAAACTCCAGTCAAACGTTCAAACATTAAGATCATAACTGCATCCTAATCCCGAGTGTAAATTCCCTGCCAAAATCCGGGGATCCTACCACAGTCGAATATTCCTGATCCAGAATGTTGTTAATCTCCAGATAAATGCGCGCATCATAATTGGTTTCATTCAGATTGTAACCGATCGTGGTATTCAAATCAACAAAATCTCCAAGGGGTTTTGGTGGGGGTCCTGAAAAACGAGTGTTTTCAAAAGATGAGAGATATTTGCCGAAAATGTTGACATCAAAATTGCCGAAATACATATATGCCCCGCCATTGGCAATAAAATTCGGAATTTCATTATTTTCCTCCCACTCTGTGCTTTCTTCTTTGGAAGAATGCATGTAGGTTGTATTGGCAAATAACTGAACAAATTCTTCAAGTGTTTGGGTCTTTATTTCCAGTTCGGTGCCTAACTGCTTTTGATCCCTATTGGTGTACAACGACATGATGCGCCCGTCCTCTGTTTCATAAATGTCACCACTTAATGCAATGGCGTCTTTTTGATGGGTATAAAAACCGACCAGATTGATATTTCCGAACTCTCTGATCCGGGATTGAAGTCCGATATCGGTCTTAAAACGGTTTTCATTGTCAAGGGGGTTAAGTTCCTGGTTTAATGTCCCCTCCCTGGGCCTTATCTGGCCGTTGGCCATGTTTAGATGAAGAGAAATAAGGTTAGAGAGTTGGTAAGCCCCTCCAAAGGTAGCCTGATAAAGCACAGGTTCCCATTCATCTTTAATGGTAGGCAGACCCCTCACTGGTCGTCCTTCTGTGACAAATCTGCCCAGCGAGCCAATATGGGTTCTTCTGAGACGCACACCGCCGTCCAGCGTCAGGTTCCCTATACGATGCTCATCCACTATGACCGCTGAATACGTGCTAAGCTCGTTTTCTGAACCTACATAAAAGCGTTTACCATTGGGTGCCAGCCAGTGATTGTAAAGTCCGCCAATCCGTAAAGTGTTGTTTGATGAAATTTTAAGGGATTGAATCAGATTAAGCGTTAACTCCTGATCGTCTGTGGAAACAGACATTTCATCCGGTTCCTTCATATGGTAGGTGGGGCTCCGGTCTGCATAGGAGGCTGAAAATTCCGTAGAGACCTGGGAATTTGGAGTGTATTTGGCCTGGAAAGTTGCCAGTGAGGAGCGATAGGGATTGTATTCCTCTGTTCTGTTAATTATTCTTTCTGCCGCCGGCTCCTGTGCCTTTGCCAGTTCTCTTTCTCCGTCGAGGTGAAAGAAATGCAGGTTAAGGGAGAGATCATTGACCGGATTCCATTGCACACCGGCATGGACATTGTGCATGGTTTCCGCGGCATTTCGTCCTTCAGGTCCGTCTGTCTCTCGCCTTTCCAAACCTATGGCATAGGATATATCTCCCAGGTCGTTTCCATGAGCAAGATGGGTACGCATGGAGTTGAAAGTGCCGTATTCAATTCTTCCATTCCATTCCTCTTGGTTGTATTGTTTCGGGACAATATCTATGATACCGGCCATTTCTGAAATTCCTCTCAATAATGCGCTGCTGGAACGTATAACTTCGATGTTTTCAATTTCAGAAGCAGAAAAGAAGTAGGGAAGTTCCATGAATTCTCTTTGCCATATCCCGTTAAGGGCATAGTCCGGATAGGGATATTGTTGTCCGCGAACCGAGAAAAACTGTTTTACCTTACGCCCGCGGGTTTCTATCATGGCCCCGGGTATGTATTTCATGGCATCCACAACCGTTTCGGCGCCCTGTTTTTGTATTTCTCTTTCCGAAATATGACTGATCGCAGGTTCAATTCCTGAAGATTCCAGCCGGGGCATTTCAATCAGGTCCCTTGCCTGCAAAGGCCTGCTGATGGTTATGGCTTCAATGCTGACTTCCCCTGGCTGAAGATCGAAATTCATCTCATATTCCTTTTCTTCCCTTACCGTAATTTGAATTCTTGCTTTTTCATATCTTACACCTGAAGTGACCACTGTATGGGTTCCTTTAGGTATTTCCGACAATATAAATTCTCCGTTGGTATCACTGTATGTCCCGTAATTGGTCCCTTGAATCACTACAGGGATATTTTCCACAGGCTCTCCCGTTTCCTTATCCGTTACTTTTCCTGAAATGGTCTGGGCTATTGAGGATTGTGCAAAAAGCACTGCAAATATAAAAATGAGAAATCTGATTTCGGGTTTCATAAGCTTTTGTTTTTAATTGCTGTTTGATTTTATTTATGTTAATGATCATTTTCTGAAGAGTATCCAAATCCCATACTGTACAGATGCTTCCGGTTTGGGAATGATGATTTTATAATCGTTTATATTCAAATTGTTCATGATTTCATTAAAATCATTTGCAAAATTGTCCGGATCATAGCCTGTAATTTTTTTATCTTGCTTATTCCTTATAGCCCGGGCAGTATCTACAGGCATATTGGGAGGAAAGCCCCTGCCTACAAGGGCTTGTCCACCGGGTTTCAGCACCCTTTTAATCTCTGAAAATCCTTTTTTCATGTCTTCCCAGAAATGGAACGAGGCCCTGGATACAATTACATCAGCAAAGTTGCTTTTGAAAGGCAAATCGGTGGCATCGGCCCTTATAAAACCTACACGGCCAAGACAGTGTTTTTTTTGGGCTTTTTTATGAACATAGGGAAAATAGCAGGGATTAATGTCTGAGCTGATCCAATACATCTTAGGGGTATGACAGCACAATTCAGCCACCAGATCGCCCGCACCGCCTCCGATGTCGATACCGGTTCCCCTTTTCTCGCTTAAGGCAAACGTATCTGTGACATATCGGGCCAGATAGGGGTATACCGGTTTCAGCACCTGGGTGGCGGCTTTGTGCATTGAGGCTGCTGAAAGGGTGTCGTCATTTTGTTGTATAGAAGAATTAGCAATTCCTGGCTTGACAAAATGAAACGTAAAAAGTATTACCGTAAAAAATAATAGGATTGTTTTTTTATAGCTGATTGTCATTCTTTTTTTCTGTGATTTCAAGCCTGATAAATGAAAAAATTTAGCCATTTTGTTTCAAAAATAAGATTTTTATCCCATTATCCAATAATGTTTATGATGTCGAAGGTTAGTTCATTCGTATGTAAGTTTACTAGATATTGCAATTCTGACCGAATTAATTTTTAATACTTGTTTGTCTTTTGGAGGAATTTTTTATATTTTAGAAACTTTCTAATGTAAAGTTACCTTAAGTAGAAATTAGACGTCAAAAAAAGAAGATTATGGATTCAATACTACCTTTCAAAGAAATGTTTTTTCCATCCAGAGCAATTTTGGTCATTGGCCTTATGTTGTTATTACATCCAGTTGCTGCCCAGCAGACTCCTACCGGCAATCCCGAAGATTTTGAAGTCAAAACCTGCCTGCATTCCGTCAGTTATGCAGGCGTATGGCGGGGACAGGCTCAACTTACCGTTGATGAATTTCTGGTTAAGGCGAAGGAGCTGGGATTTGACGGGGTCATGCTTGTGGCCAAGAAACCCCATGTTTCTCCTTTCGATTATAATCAGGCCGAACGGGAAGCACTTAGGGAAAGGATAGATGAGTTGGGTCTTGAATTGGTAGGCCTGGCAGGTTATACGGATTTTACCTCAGGTGTGGATAAGCCGGGTATCCCCAATGTTGAAATTCAGGCCAGCTATGTGGGCGAAATTGCCAAACTGGCCCGTGACCTGGGAACGGATATGGTGCGTATATTCACCGGTTATGAGCGTGAAGGCGTTGACTATGACACCCAATACGGGAAAGTTGTGGAAGGTTTGGAATTGGCCGGTGAAAAGGCTGCTAAATATGATGTTACCCTGGCCGTTCAAAACCATCACGATATTGCCCTTCATCATGATGCCATGCATTGGCTGCTGGAAGAAGTGAATCACCCCAATGTTAAGGCAGGCTGGGATGCCTGGTCGCCGACACTCGAAGGATTGAGTTCTGAAGAAATCCGCCAGTCCATTCTGAAGATGAACCCTTTTATTATCAATACCATTGCCGCAGATTATGTGCGTATGCCCCGCTTTAAGTATAAAGGGGAATTAACCAACTATATCGGACAGGAGGATGTGTTTCGCGCCGTACCTATGGGAGAAGGGATTATTGATTATGAAACCTTCTTCAATACTTTAAAAGAAATTGGTTACCAAGGATACCTGGTTTATGAGATGTGTGAGGTATTAAAAGGAGGAGGCTCCATTCAGAATCTGGATGCAACAGCCAAAAGATTCCTGGAGTATGTGGAACAATTTGAATAGTAAGGGATGATGAAGTGAATCTTTTCTCTTTTATCGCTCTTTTCATGTTAAATTATTAAAAATCTATATCTATGAGCAATTCATCTTTTTCCCGAAGATCATTTTTAAAGGCCGGGACATTAGGTTTAGGCCTGAGTACCTTGAATCCGGCTGCCCTATTTGCTTCCCCGGACAAGGCAAAAGTCAATGATTTCCGTATTAAGCTTAGCTTGTCAGCCTATTCCTTCGTAGACCATTTCAGAAACGATAAGCTGACCATGACGGAGTTTATTGATTATTGTGATAAGCTTAAGCTGGATGGTACAGAGCTTACTTCTTATTTTTTTGAATCTGAAGAAGATTCATACCTGCTGGAGCTCAGAAACAAGTGTTTCCACCTTGGCTTGCCAATCAGCGGTACAGCCATAGGCAATGATTTTATTACCCCAAAACAGGAAGAAAGGCAGGAACAGGTAGAAAGTGTCAAATACTGGGTCGATAAGGCTGCTATACTGGGAGCTCCATCCATCAGGGTTTTTGGTGGAGGTACCATTCCAGACGGGCATTCGGAAAAGGATGCCTATGACTGGGTCATTCCGGCCCTGAAAGAATGCGTTGATTATGCAAGCCAGAAGGGTATCGTTCTGGCCATTGAAAACCACGGGGGTTTTCCTACCACTTCCGAACAGGTGATCAAGATCATTCAGGAAGTTGATTCTCCCTGGTTTGGTGCCAATCTGGATACAGGTAACTTTGCAGACAATTGGTACCGGCAAATGATGGAGGTTGCTCCTTACTCCGTTGTTGTTCAGTTGAAAGTAAATGTCAGGTCAACGGTAGAAAACGGGAAACCCATTACTGCCGATGCTGAACGTATTGTCCGCATGCTAAAAAACGAAGGCTACCGGCGCTATATAGCACTGGAGTACGAAGAAGATACACCCTATGAGGATATTCCGGTATGGATCGATAAGCTTCGTGAGTGTATAGGTTGATTTGGATGAAGTTATAATGAAACAACGATTCTAAAAAATTCCAAATAGCAAGCAACACTGATACAATATTGTTCTCTTGATAAATTTAAAAAACTTCAACCATGAACCATTCAAGAAGAGATTTCCTGAAAAAAGTAGCAGTAGGAACTGCCGGAATCACAGTTGCTGGTTTGAATCTGCAGGCTCAGAGTGCAAAGCATATTTCCGGTGCCAATGACCGTTTACAGGTAGCCGTGATGGGTGTGCATAGCCGGGGCGCTGCACTGGCAGAGAGCGTTATTCGTTCTGAAATCGGAGAAGTTGCCTATATTTGTGATGTAGATCAGCGGGCTGTTGAAGAAAGAGTAAAGATGGCAGAGGATTTACAAGGTAGAAAACCAAAAGGAGTCATTGATTTCCGAAAGGCATTGGATGATGATTCGGTGGATGCACTGGTAATAGCTGCCCCCGATCACTGGCACGTTCCGGCAAGTATTATGGCGCTCAATGCAGGTAAACACGTGTATGTGGAAAAACCCATTAGTCACAATGCCCGTGAGGGTGAACTGATAGTACAAGCCCAAAAAAAGTATGGTAAGGTTGTACAGGCAGGTACACAAACCCGTTCCTCATCAATATGTAAGAGTGGAATTCAAGAAATTAGAGATGGAATTATAGGCCGCCCCTATTATGGAAGAGCAGAATATGCAAGACCCAGAGGATCTATTGGTTACGGCAAGAAGGAACCTGTGCCTGACTGGTTGGATTATGATCTTTGGCAGGGTCCGGCGCCCCGAACCGCCTACCGGGATAATGTGATCCATTATAACTGGCACTGGTTCAAGAGATGGGGAACCGGTGAAATTGGTAATAATGCTGTTCATAATGTGGATATGATAAGATGGGCCATGGGTATCGACAGCTATCCTGTTTTGGTTTCCTCCAGTGGTGGAAGGTTTCACTATGAGGATGATTGGGAGTTTTTTGATACTCAGGTTGTAAGCTTTAAATATGAAGACCGGCAGATGATTGTATGGGATGGAAAGAGTTGTACCGGGCATTCAGCCGGTCCCGGTGCCATAATTTATGGTACTGACGGGAGTATGATCCTCTCGCGAAGTTCTTATAAGGTTTTTGACCGGGAAGGAAATCCGGTAACCTCTAGTGAGGAAGATATTGAAGAGGCCGATGATCTGCAGGCAGGCGGTGATGTTAGTGATGCGCATATGCATGATTTTCTTGAAGCCATACAGGATAATTCACAGAATAATGCCCCAATAGATGAAATTCAAAAGAGCAATGTGCTTTGCCATCTGGGTAACATTTCTCAGTTTTTGGGCAGAAAGCTCAGGACCAATCCTGAGAATGGAAGAATCCTGGGTGACGGCGAAGCCATGCAGATGTGGGATCGTACCTATGAACCCGGCTGGGAACCTAAAGTGTGAAGATGATTTTAAGAATTTAACAAAAACTCATTGG
>JBKGZA010000173.1:0-6963 GCA_046545815.1 Bacteroidales bacterium | reverse complement strand
GGTATATATTATGTGAAAGTAAAAGGACGTTGGGGAGATGAACAAGGAGATTATAACCTCTCCATTGATCAATAAATAAATTTTACCATTTACCCCGGTTTCATGTTGACCGGGGTAAATGGTCTACCGGTAAAACCTTCTATTTCATTCAGTTAACAGTTTATTAAAAGTTTAAATTTCAAATTGATTCATGTGCCAAATTCAGAAATTCTGCTTTTGTCGCCATGGAATCCGCATGTTAATCATGTTCTTGTTGTGAAGGTTCCTGGATGCGGGTTTCATCCGGGATCATCTAAGATCAATGAGTTTATATACCTGCCCCCCCGACGCATATTATAGCCATGCAGATAATAATCCTATCCTTTTAGTGGGTTATTCTTCAAATTCAATCCCTTTCAGCCACAACTCGGTGCTCTCCCTCAGCTCTTCCTTATCTCCCGAGCCGTTGGTTCTGTCAATCTGACCACCGCGGCCGCTTCCCGGTCGCATACCTCCACCCGGCGTCCCACCCCCGGGGGACAACAAACCCGACCGGCGATCAGGCACATCAAGATGACCGGTTATAAATCCCAGGCTCAAATCTTTATCCTCAAGGGATGTGTCAGCATATAAATTGTCTATGGGTATTTGTGCTTCATAGGTTAGCCCAATTATCTTCTCCCGTTGAATTCTCACGTTAATACCCTCTTGCTCGGCAATGGAAACCGTTTCTTTTTCAACATTATTGAAGTCTATCAGGGTCATCTTTTCCAAATTGGCAGGCGTGATAATCCTCCTTGTATTGTCCCTGGGTATGGCCTGACGAGCTCTTTCGGGAAGATCACTGTCGGAATCTTCCATAGTTGCTAATTCCTTGCGTTCTTCGGAAGGTATGGGGTAGCGCAATCCCTTCATCTGCTCTTTTCCTCCCGTGGTATCTATCCACATGGTAAGACCAAACATCAGAATTTTTTTCTGAACCATATCATCCTTGACCATCAGGCCCACATAGATGTTATCCTCATCATGGGTTATGGAGTAATGTAGTTTGGAAGATTTATCATACTTCGCATCCTGTTCCCATTCATCGAGGTTTCCATCAATCACAACTGGCTTATCCCGGTAGGGAGAAGAGACATTACGTACCGTATGACAGGCTGTTAAACCCGCCAACACGGATACCATTAAAATCAGTAACCTTTTTTTTACGATCATATTTATGGGATTTTTTAATTTTAAGCAATAAACAGAACAATTATTTCATCCGTTCAGTTAGTCAAACGAAACATTAAACTCATAGATTTTTATTACAATAATACATTAAAGTGACAAAATTATTATGGAATAATATTACAAATAATTCATGAAAATATTGAGTTCGGTATAAAAAGCTGGATTTTGACTGGTAAGGCGCTAAGCGGCTCCATTAGATTATTGAAAATCAATAAATTATTTTTACACAATTAGCTAAGTTCAGCCGAGCGCCTTTTTAGACTAGCCTCAATATTTAAAAAAACAAATTGGCATCAAATGGTGTTAAAATATTAGTAATTGACCATTCAAAATAATGGAAGCATGTAAAAGATACACATTTAATCCTGTAATTTATGAAAATCGCAAAAGATGTAACACAATTAACCGGAAACACGCCGCTTGTCCAGCTAAATAAAGTTGCCGCCCACGTTGATGCAAATGTATTGGCCAAATTGGAATATTACAACCCGGGCAGTTCGGTTAAGGATCGCCTGGGGCTTGCCCTGATCGATGATGCAGAAAAGCAGGGGATACTAAAACCGGATTCGGTGGTTATTGAACCCACCAGTGGAAATACGGGTATTGCGCTTGCCATAGTATGTGCTGTCAAGGGTTATCGCGTGATCCTTACTATGCCGGAAAGTATGAGCATAGAACGCAGGAACCTGATCCGGGCCTTTGGTGCGGAAATCAAATTGACGCCGGCTGAGGAGGGAATGAAAGGAGCCATTGCTAAAGCTCATGAGCTAAAGGAAAAACACAAACATGGATACATACCGATGCAGTTCGATAACCAGGCCAATGTGGAAATGCATAAAAAAACCACAGCACAGGAAGTGTGGAATGACACAGACGGAACCGTGGACATTTTCATAGCCGGCGTGGGTACAGGCGGAACCATTACCGGTGTTGGTGAAGTATTGAAAGAAAAGAACAGTGATATCCAGATAGTAGCCGTTGAACCGGCAGATTCTCCGGTGCTTTCAGGTGGTGAACCCGGTAAGCATAAGATACAGGGAATCGGTGCGGGTTTTATTCCAGGCATCATGAATATCGATATACTCGATGAAATATTTACCGTTGGAAATGAAGAGGCCATGGAAATGGCCCGCAGCCTTTCGTCAAAGGAAGGTATATTCAGCGGAATTTCATCGGGAGCCATCATACATGCCGCTCTTGAAATAGGCAAAAGACCTGAAAACAAAGACAAAAATATAGTTGCCGTGGTATGCGATACCGGCGAACGCTATCTGAGCACACCACTATATAACCCAAATGCAGAATGATATGGAAGGAATAAAAGATACACAGCGCACAACCATTGAAAAGACCATCGAAAGGCTTTCGCAGCCTTCGCTCTATAAAATGATATACATGCCGGGACATGGTAAGCCCATGCCTTCAATCCATACACTTTACGACATCATCGAAACGATCCGGGCCATTCTATTTCCCGGCTATTTCGGTGAATCCAAGATACAAAGCCATACGCTCAAATACCATATCGGAAGGAATGTAGACTGGGTGTACGAAAATCTTACAGAGCAGATTCGCAGAGGCATCTGTTTCGGCTGCCCGAGCAAAACCTATGAAGAATGTGAAAAGTGTAAAAACCGAGCTCCTGAAATTGCTTCTGATTTTATTGAGAAACTGCCTGAATTAAGAAATAGGCTGGAAAGTGATATTCAGGCAACCTATAACGGCGATCCTGCATCCAAAAGTCCTGAGGAGATCATATTCAGCTATCCGGGCATCCGGGCCATAACCAATTACCGGATAGCCCATGAGCTGACTAACCTTGAAGTCCCTCTTCTGCCCCGTATCATTACCGAGATGGCCCATTCGGATACGGGGATCGACATCCATCCCGGGGCGGAAATCGGCGAAAACTTTGTTATTGACCACGGTACCGGCGTCGTCATCGGCGAAACATGTAAGATCGGTAAAAATGTGAAGCTCTATCAGGGCGTTACGCTTGGAGCCAAAAGCTTTCCCATGGATGAAAACGGAAATCCCATTAAAGGGGTTGACAGGCATCCCGTGGTCGAGGATGATGTGGTGATATATGCAGAAGCTACGGTACTGGGAAGGGTAACCATCGGTGCCGGGTCAGTTATCGGCGGTAACGTATGGCTGACCCGTAGCATACCGCCAAACTCCAGGATCGTCCAGCAAAAGGCCCAAACCATGAATTTCAGTAACGGGGAAGGGATATAATCAACAAGTTGGCAAGTCCTGAAATCCGGGGTTGGCAGATAAGGATAACAGTCATTCAATTGTCATGCGGTTGTATTCGCAGATAAGCCACAGCCTGGGGTTCATTCCAGCCGAAACCCGATGAATATCGGGAGAAGAGCCGGCATCTATGCCTTTTTTTGAGGAGTTTTATCGTTTGAGTTTGACCGGAACCGGAAGATATTATTTGGCAAATGGCAGTTGGCAAACTCCCGAAATCTCTAGTTTATCCTCCAACTTGTATTTTAACAATATGACAATGTAACCATTTAGCAATTCAATCAACTTCCCGCAGCCGCTCTGTTCTTAGCCTCAGCCTTCTTTTAATAAGTTGGCAATGGGCAAAGAGCAGTTGGTAAAGCCTGCCTGGGCCTGTATGCCCCTGGATACAACCTCCCCTTGTGAGATCATGTTTGATATCTGTTCATCCATCGTTTGTAAAATGCCACCGTCTATTATTCATGAAAAAGAAAGGCGAACACCTGCTGTTCGATTACGAACACCTTTCTCAAACAATTCTTTTTATTAAAATCTTATAATAAGTGTTTTATAAGCTATGGAACGAAATTTGATCCAAAATGAAACAATAAAATAATATTTCGGAAAAAACAGTAACCGATTAAAAAAAATAGCGTCATGGATAACAAAGTAAGAAGTAAAACAAAAAACAACAGGACTATGAAACGGATAGGAACGAAAATTCTGATATTATTAATGATGGTAATGACTTCAAAAGGAATAGCCCAGGACAAACAATATATAACACATGAAATCAATGGTGGCGAAATTCCTGTAATAGATGGAAACTTCAACGATGCGGCCTGGAAGCAGCTTGAATGGATGAATGATTTCGTGCAGGTGGAGCCTTATGAAGGAAGAGCTGCCACACAGGAGACCAAATTCAAAATGCTTCACAGCAATGACCATCTGTATATTGCCATAAGAGCTTATGATACCCATCCCGACAGCATCGTCAACAGGCTTTCCCGCAGGGATAATATGGATGGTGACCAGGTAGGCGTGCAGATCGACAGCTATAATGACAACCGCACTGCATTTTCATTCTTCGTGAGTGCTGCCGGTGTGAAAACTGACTGGATCATCAGTGACGACGGCATGGACAAGGACTACAACTGGGACCCGATATGGTATGTGAAAACAGATATTGACAGCCTGGGATGGAAGGCCGAGATGAAAATTCCTTTCACCCAGCTTAGGTTCAGCCAGAAAGGTGAATCCGAATGGGGCTTCCAGGTTCAGCGAACCATCTACCGGAACGACGAGGAAGTATTGTGGATGTTCATCCCCCAGGACGCCGGTGGATGGGTGAGCGAGTTCGGGCGACTGAAAGGAATGAATGGCATCGAACCCCAAAAGGAAACGTCAATCACACCCTATGCCGTTACAAAACTCGAACGATTCGATGAAGTGGAGGAAAATCCCTTCAAAGCATCGGGTAGAAACAAAAATGTAAGTGCAGGGCTTAACGGAAAATTGGGAGTGACCAACAACCTTACACTGGATATGGCTATAAATCCCGACTTCGGACAGGTAGAGGCCGATCCCTCGAATGTAAACCTTACTGCCTATGAGACCTTTTTCGAAGAAAAAAGACCCTTCTTTATCGAAGGGCAGAGCATCATGAATTTCCGTCTGATGCAACTGGGAGATTTCATGATGGATAACCTGTTCTATTCAAGAAGGATCGGGCAATCGCCCAACTACAATCCACAAACCCAGAACGGTGAATATGCTCAGACACCAGATAACACCGATATACTAGGGGCACTGAAACTGACCGGCAAAACCCGGGGCGGCTGGTCTGTCGGTGTTTTGGAAAGCATGACCTCAAAAGAAAAGGCGAAGATCAGTGACGGGACCAATACCCGGTTTGAAACGGTTGAACCGCTTTCCAACTACTTCCTTGGCAGAGCACAGAAAGACTTCAGTGAAGGGGAAACCATGCTTGGAGGAATCGCCACAGCTACCAACCGGCGGATCGAAGCAGATCATCTTAATTTTATGCATGATCAGGCCTATACCGGCGGCCTCAATTTCAAGCACCGCTGGTCTGACCGAACGTATCAGGTTGCCTTCCGCGGCACAGCCAGCCATGTCATGGGCAGCCATGAAGCCATAACCAGAACTCAGCGCTCTTCTGCCCGTTATTACCAGCGCCCCGACGTGGATCACATCTCACTGGATACGGCCAGAAACTCCCTTTCCGGCCACGGCGGCAGCCTGATGTTCCTTAAGTTAGGAAAAGGACATTTCAGTTACGGCGCTTTCTTTAACTGGAAATCGCCGGGCCTGGAGCTGAACGATATGGGCTATCAGCGGGATGCCGATGAAGTGTCTCAGTTGGCTTTTGCCCAATACAGAATATGGGAACCCTTTATGATATTCAGAAATTTTCAGGCGAACATCAACCAATGGAGAGTCTGGGACTACGGAGGAAACCATCTGGTGACCGGAGGCAACATCAATATGAACATGCAATTCAAAAATTACTGGGGATGGAGTTTTGGTGTCAACGGAAATTCGCCCATGCTCTCCAAAACAGCGCTCAGAGGCGGCCCGTTTCTGGAAAAACCCGCTTCCCTTAGTTTTTGGACGAGGATTAAATCAGACCAGAGACAAAAACTCAAACTCAGCGTGGGGAACAATCAAGACTGGGATGCGCACAATAACTCACAAAGCACAAACCTGTTTGCCGAGGTGACCTATATCCCCCACAATGCAGTCAACATATCACTCAGCCCTTCCCTGAATTTCCAGAATGAAGCGCTTCAATATGTGGACACCCGTCCATTCAACTCACAAAAGCGCTATATCATGGCCTCCATTGACCGTACAACGCTGAGCATGTCACTCAGAATGAACCTCAGCCTGACACCCGATCTTTCCCTTCAATACTGGGGCCAGCCTTTTATAGCCACAGGCAAATATTCGGATTTCAAACGCATCACCAATCCTACCGCAGACAACTACCGGAACAGGTTCCATACCTTCACCGACGAACAGATCGAACAAGAGAACGGTCACTTTAAGATCGATGAAAACCGCGACGGTTCAACCGACTATACCTTTGGAGCACCCGATTTCAATGTACTGCAGTTTAAATCAAACCTGGTTGCCAGGTGGGAATATACACCCGGCTCCGCGGTGTACCTGGTATGGTCACAAAACAGGAACGGATTCAACCCGACAGGTAACTTCAGCCTCCAGAACGATCTTAACGATCTGTTCGGCATCTACCCGGAAAATGTACTTCTGTTGAAGCTTACCTACAGGCTGGGGCATTAGTAATGATTGAATGTTTGAATGTTTGAATGAGCGAATGAGCGAAGGATTGAATGAACGAATGAACGAATGAACGAATGAGTGCCAGCAGGAACGTAGTAAAGGCAAAATTGGCTAAGGCTGAGACCAGAAAATTTTCGGGGTTGCCAATTGCCAACAAAGAAAGGATAAGGCGAAGAGCAGAGAGCGAAG
>JBKGZA010000172.1:0-7101 GCA_046545815.1 Bacteroidales bacterium | reverse complement strand
TTTGGCTTTTTCGAACAGTTCAATTGCGCCGTTTGGCCCAAGTGCTTTATCTACATCTTCCTTACTTGAGATGGCATGCAGTTGATAAAGATCAAAATGATCCGTTTTTAAGGCCTTAAGGGATCCATGCAGTTCTTCTTCAGCTTCCTTTTTGTCCCATTTTCCTGTTTTGCAGGCAAGAAAGCAATCTTTTCTGTAAGGCTCAAGCGCAGGGCCCATCAAATCCTGGGCGTTTCCGTAAGTCGGAGCTACATCAAAGTAATTAACTCCTGCATCTACAGCTTTGGCAATGGTTTCGTTGGCAAATTCCTGGCCGTTTTCATTGAGCAGTATCCCTCCGAATCCAATCATTGAAAGCATATCTCCTTTATTGGCCAATTCTCTTTTCGGGATCGGCTTATTCTGTGTCAGTTTTTCTTTTGAATACACCAATGACAGGGGTAAATTGGCCAGTATACTGCCAATTGCAATGTTTTTTAAAAAGGTTCTTCTTTTCATAATATAATGGATTTTAAGTGTTTAACGAATAAGACTGATTTTTCACCGGAAAATTTTGGTCCACTTGTCATCATTTCAAAAATAAAACTTTGTTCTAAGACTTCCAACTCTTGAATTTTTTTTTACGGAAATTCTATGTTCCTGCAGCAAGATTTTAATTTATAGAGGGTTATCCGGAAATTTTTAAAAGCCTCCTTATGCCAATTTGCTAAGAAGGCTTTTTAGCAGTGTTTATGGTGGACTATCCGTTCAGTATTTGTTTTGCCTTTTCGTCATTGGCATCAGTCATAAAGGGAATGCCTGTGACTTCTTCGGTTTCCCTGTTGGAAGCAACCAGATCATCACGTTGTATTTCGTCCAGGTTGAATTTTCTGGCTCCGGCCATCAACTGCTGGAGTCCGCCGGTAAGCTTGTCTGCATATCCATACATGGCTATTGCTCCGTAGGGTATTTTTTTCAGTTCATCTTTTCCTACTTTTTCCTTGACAGGTTCCCAACCGGCAAAGATCTCTTCGGGATATTTCCCTATTTTCGCCACGTTTACGGGGAGTTCTTCCCAGTGACCATGAAGCTCGTGCCTGCGCTCGGGTTTGAATACACCCTCAATATTGCTTCCCAGAAATCCGGGTATCATGGCTGAGCGTCCGAGGCATACCATTTTGGTAAATGGTGAGCCCAATGCCATGGCTTTAAAAATATGGTCTTCCCGGGCAAATCCGCCGGCAAAGGAAAGATCGGGTACTTTCATTCCTTCTTCTTCCAGCAGACGAGAATATTCGTATGCTTTAGCATGAAGGGCAACAGAAGGAATACCCCAGTGTTGCATCATGTTCCAGGGACTCATACCTGTTCCGCCGCCGGCTCCGTCAATGGTGAGCAGGTCCAGTTTGGCATCTGTAGCATAACGTATGGCCATAGCCAGTGCTTCCATATCATAGGCACCGGTTTTTAGTGAGATCCGGTTGAATCCAAGTTTTCTCAGGTAAGCAACAGAATCCATGAAGGATTTCCGAACCTGCTCGGGATCATTGGCTTCGGTTGCTCCAAGGCGGCTGTGACGGGCAAAAGAAGTAATGGCCCTTGACTCGAATGCTGTTTGTACCGTGGGATCATAGGGATCGGGATCAACCAGGTAGCCCCGGTCTTTCAAAAACTGAGCATATTCAATGCTGTTTACCTGAATTTCACCACCAATATCTTTTGCTCCTTGCCCCCATTTCAATTCAATGATCACATCATTTCCATAGTTTTCAATGATATATTCGGCAACACCGTTGGCTGTGTCTTCCACATTCAATTGTACAATGATGGCTCCATAACCGTCATAGAACTTCTTATAAGTCTGAATCCGCCGGTCCAGCTCAGGTGCTGCGGCAATTTTTCCTCCTTTAAGTTCAGATTTTTTGTCAACTCCCACAACATTTTCCCCTACAACAAGAGGAATGCCGCATAAGGCTGCACCTATGGCAAATGATTCCCAATATTTGGCTGCGATAAAAGTTGAACCCAATGCACCCGTCATAATTGGCATACGGGTTTTGGTCTTTACTTCATTCCCAAATGAAGATTCCACATTTACATTGGTGAACAGGCAATCATCCGGTTTGTTGGTTAATGGAGGTTCTACTCCATTCACTCCATATGCATAGCCATGAATCCTTAGACCATGATAGCCAATACCTACTGAAGAAACATTGTTGGCACCGGCTGTGGATTTCCCAAAATCTCTCGGATAAAGCATTTTTCTTCCCTGGAGGGAAGCCATCCAGGTTTCACATTTTCCTTTACAATCGGAAGTACATAAGGTACATAAACCTGATTCGGCTGGAATACCACGGTTTAACGTTCCGAGTGCGTCGTTGTTTTTCGGCCATTGAAGCATAGACAATAGTTTTTATGATTTATAATTGAATATTTATTCAGTTTGCAAAGGTTGAAAAATATAGGGGATTGCCAAAAAAAATATACAAAAAATATATATAATCCTTCTATTTTTAAGATATTTTAATGGATTAATGCTTTAAAAATAAATTACCCCCTTAAATTTTTAGGGGTATAACAAAAAAATGTTTATGACCGTAAAAGATAAGATGGGGTGTATAGATTGTATAAATATGCTATGGGTTAACAAATCCGTTTTGTACTTGTTTATTTAATTACCTGACAATAGATTGTTAAAAAATTCGTGTAATTTTTTTAAATTTATTGCCCTGCTAATTGGGGTTATTTTTTTTAGATATACCATTTTAAAGGGAATTACACAATTGTAGAACTTAAAAGATTGCATTATGAAAGCGCGTAACGAATTTTTAAAGGATAAAGCCGAAAGGATCCGTCTTAAGTCATTGGAGATGACCACCCGTGCAGGATCCGGCCATCCTACCACCGCAATGTCGGCGGCAGAGATTTTCAGTGTTCTGTATTTTGATCAGATGGTTTATGATCCTGAAAATCCGAATTCTCTGGAAGGTGATGATTTTGTATTGTCCAAAGGTCACGGAGCACCGGGGTTATATGCCACCATGGATGAGGCAGGTATGCTCAAAGATCAGGACATAATGAGTCTGCGTGAATTTGACAGTATCCTGGAGGGTCATCCTGTTCCCAAACTGGCGGGTGTTCGTCTGGCTACCGGCTCGCTCGGCCAGGGATTAAGCGGAGGACTCGGCTTGGCTATGGCCATGAAAATGGACTCTATTGCCCGATATGCCTATGTGCTCATCGGAGATGGTGAAATGGCGGAAGGCAACGTTTGGGAAGCCATGCTTCTGGGCTCGGCCCTGAAACTGAACAATGTTATCGGAATTGTTGATATTAACCGTTTGGGTCAAAGCGGACCCACCATTTATGAATGGAATATTGAGGAATACCAGAAAAAGGCAGAGGCATTTGGCTGGCACACACAAACCATAGATGGTCATTCCGTAGAAGAAATTATTGAAGCTGTTGAAGCTGCCAAACAAGATCCCAGGCCCTCCATGATCCTTGCACAAACTGTAAAAGGTAAAGGCGTGGATTTTCTGGAAAATGCCGATGGACGACACGGGCAAGCCGTATCTGAGGATGAATTGGTGAAAGCCAGAGAACAGATCGAAAAGCGTTTGCAAACCGTAGATTATAAACCGGATAATCAGACCAGTTTATCACCGATTCCCTCAAAGGATGAAGGCAAGATAGAGATTGATCCTCAATATCAGAAAGGTGATAAAGAAGCTACACGTACTGCTTTTGGAAACGCTGTAAAAAAACTCGGTGAACGGGATAAACAAATAGTGGTGCTTGATGGAGATGTGAAGAACTCTACCCGGACCAAATTTTCTTTTGATAGTTTTCCTGATCGGTCTGTTGAGTGTTACATTGCCGAGCAAAACATGATTGGTTTCGCAGCAGGGCTGCAGGCACGCGGTAAAAGACCCTATGTAGCCACTTTCGCAGCATTTCTTACCCGTGCCCACGATCAGATACGTATGGCCTCTTATTCCCAGGCCGATCTGAAGTTATGCGGATCGCATACAGGTGTATCCATTGGTGAAGACGGTCCCTCCCAAATGGGCCTGGAAGATCTTGCCATGATGCGTTCGCTTTACGGCAGCGTGGTTCTCTCTCCCTCTGATCCGGTTTCGGCTGAGAAATTGACCGCTGCCATGAATGCCTATCAGGGAATATCTTATATGCGGACCATTCGTGGTAAAACACCTGTAATTTACGATTCTTCGGAAAATTTTGAGATCGGGGGATCTAAAGTGCTGAAACAATCCGATGACGATTCGGTGATGATCCTGGCAACGGGGATCACGGTATCTGAAGCACTTAAGGCCCGGGAAATCCTTGAGAAAGAAGGGATTTCTGCCGGAGTAATGGATGTATATTCTGTTAAACCGGTTGACAAGGAGCGAATACTCGAAGCAGCCGGGAATGCCTCTTTTATTCTCACCGTAGAAGATCATTATCCTGAAGGGGGAATGGGTGAAGCCGTCGCTGCTGCAGTCGGCCAGAATATAAAGGTCTATTCTCAGGCTGTGACCAACCTTCCTCACTCGGGAACTTCCGTTGAACTAATGGCAGAACAGGAAATCGATGCGGAAGGCATCGCCGAGAGAATACGAAAATTGCTTGAAACATGAAAACCAATAAGAGAGAATCATTAAGTTTATCTGGCAGTATTTCATCTATATCTGACAGTAAAGGGTTTCGGATGATGGTGATAACTGCTTGCCTGATGTTTTTCCTTTATCCTTTTGCAGATGCCCAGGAACTCGATGTTCCTTATGTGTCTACACCTCATAGTGTGGTGAAAAAGATGCTGAATATAGCTGATGTCGGGGAGAATGATTATGTAATTGACCTGGGCTGTGGGGACGGACGTATTGTTGTGTCTGCCGCTCAGCGCGGAGCATATGGTCATGGTGTGGACCTGGATCCTGAACGTATTGAGGAAGCCGAAGAGAATGCAAAAATCTCAGGGGTAGAGGATAAGGTTATGTTTTTTCAGCAGGACATTTTCAAGACCGACTTCAGCAGGGCCAATATAATTACCATGTATCTTCTAAATTCCATAAATCGCAGACTTCGCCCTATACTTCTCGACAAACTGGAACCGGGTACAAAGATTGTATCACACAATTTTGACATGGGTGATTGGAAACCGGATAAGAGAGTTCGGATTGACGATCAAGATTTTAGGAAAGATACTGGGATATCAGACCGTTCCATTGGCAGCGATGAGGAGGATTTTACGTTGGAAAAGCGTATGATTGAAGAAAACCCAACAATAGACACTTCAAAATTTGACCTGAGCGACTGGATGATTCAAAATGACATAAAGCTGGATAATATTGATATCCGGCTGGAAGAACAGAAATTGAGAGAGCCTTTGAGCATCCATACCCACAGCGTTTATTTATGGATCATACCGGCCAAGGTTGAAGGGCGATGGCAATGGCAATCCAACGGAAAAAGGTTCACCATGACGGTTGAGCAGGAATATCAGGAAATCAATCTTACCCTGCATGCGGGGAATATGGATCTCAGGATCAATGAGAGCAATCTTAAAGGTGAGCGGATTGCTTTTACGGCGGTAAATCCCTCCAGTGGTACGAAATATGTTTTCAATGGCAGCGTGGATGAAGATCAGATTAAGGGCAAAGTACAGGTACGGGGCAACACGCAGAAGTCAGTCGAAAACTGGTCGGCCAGCAAAAGGTGATGATTTTATTAAATATAGGTGGGTGGAAATGCTTACGCTGAGAAATATATTTTATCTAAGTATTTGGGTCGAATGCTGTATTGCTGAAGTCTGCTGAATAAAAAGTGGAATCTGAAAAGTCCGTTATTCCTGAAAAAGTAGCCTCTGAAAATTCAGCTATACCGGAAAAGGTGGCTCCTAAAAAGTTTGCATTTCCTAAAAACCGGGTTTTCCAAAATTCAGCATCGTCCAAAAACTGAGCCCCCCGGAAGTTTATAATTCCTAAAAACCGGGAATTGGTATCGCCTGAAAGTCTGGCTCCTGAAAAATTGGCAATCCCTGAAAACCGGGCTTCTGTAAAGTTAACATCTCCCGAGAACTGAGCCAACAAAAAACTGGCATTACCGGAAAACAAAGTGCCTATAAAATCAGCATTTTCAGAAAATAAGGCTTTCCAGAATTTTACATCTCCTGAAAATTGAGTTTCAAGGAAATCTGCATTATGTGAAAAACGGGCTTCTATAAAGTTTGCCCTGGCAAGAAACTCAGCTTTCCAGAACTTGATGTATCCGTTGAAATCCGACCTCCAAAATTCAACATCTGCTGAAAACCTTGTAGCTATAAACTCGGCATTTCCTGAAAAAGTGGAATTTTTAAAAGATACCCGTTTTTCAAATACAGCATTCTGGAAATACGCATTTCCGAACGTTCTTTCAGATAAGTCCATTTCACATTTAAAGGTTACCCCATTACAGTCATAACTGTTCCTGGTACCGGTTATCAGGTAATTTTCCAGTTCCCCGGGTTTGTTTACTATCCTGTGGCGCCCCATAGCAGAGGGATCTGGTTGTGAAGCGTTGTTTGACATATCCTTGTGACTTAAGGCAGGAATACTAACTTGACATCAAATGTACGAAAATTTTTTGGCATTTCTTTCAATGAACCTCTAAAATATATTTTCTAATAGACAGGTTTACTCTTTTAATATTTAGATGATTGTATCAATTGTTCGGGTTCCGGATGACAAAAACTTTCGAAACTTTTTCTGGAAAATTTTTTTAATATATTGAATAACTGTATATTTGTTCCGTGAACATTTTAATTAAACTACATTATGAAAGAAGGAACAGTTAAGTTCTTTAATGAAGCCAAAAAATTCGGATTCATTAAAGACAAAGAATCAGACAGTGAATACTTCGTCCATGTATCAGATCTTATTGACAATATTCAAGAAGATGACGAAGTGACGTTTGAACCTAAAGAAGGAGAAAAAGGATTGTATGCGGTAAATGTTAAACGGATATAGTTAATATATTATCCATCAAAAAATCCTTAAGCTCCACAATATTTTGTGGAGCTTTTTTTCTTTTATCATCTGGGTGAATCGGAGGGATTTGTGGTAAAATATTAACTTTCAA
>JBKGZA010000171.1:0-7110 GCA_046545815.1 Bacteroidales bacterium | reverse complement strand
TAATTTTGTATATTTAAGAAACTTAAAACAAGATTGTCATGGAATTTATAAGAATTGAAATAATAAACCCAAAAGCGAAGCGATTGATTAATGATCTTGCTGACATGGGATTAATTAAAATAAAGAAAGAACAGGCTAAATCCGAATTTTCCGAATTACTTGACAGACTTAGGAACCAATCTGAAAGTGCTCCTTCTTTAGAGGAAATCAACAAGGAAGTTGAATCGGTTAGGAAAGCTCGATATGAAAAGTAAGAAGGTCATTCTTGACACAAATCTGTGGATTAGCTTTCTTATAAAACACGATTACAGCTTTTTAGATAAATACATTGAAAAGGGAAAAGTTTTATTTCGAGTCTAAATACGTAGACCCATACTACTGATGAAAAAGATCCTCGTAACCGGAGCAACGGGCAATATCGGGTACCAGGTGATCCGGTATCTATTTGAATGGAACACCCAAAACAGGATCATCGCGGGCGTCCGAAACATCGAAAAGGGAAAGGATTCTCTGAGTCATATCGGAAAATTGGAATTCAGGGAATTTGACTTTGAAAATCCTGCAACTTTTGATTCTGCATTGGAAGGGGTGGACAGGGTATTTTTATTGCGTCCGCCCCATATTTCCAATATTAAAAAGCACTTCCGCCCCCTCATTGCAAAACTAAAGGAAAAAGGCATTCATGAGGTGGTTTTTCTTTCCGTTCAAGGCGCGGAGAGAAGCCGGGTGATACCCCATCATAAAATCGAAAGGCTGATCAACGTATTCAACCTGGATTACATCTTCCTGCGTCCCTCTTACTTCATGCAAAACCTTACCACTACCCTTATCAACGAGATACAAAAAAAGCAGAAGATCATTCTGCCGGCAGGAAAAGCCAAATTCAACTGGATCGATGCCAACAACATCGGCGTAGCTGCTGCCATTCTTCTGGAAAAGTTTGAAATGTACAAAAACCAGGCTTATGAGCTTACCGGCTATGAGAATGAAGATTTCTATACGGTTACCCGTTTGATCAACCAAACCCTGGATACCGATATACAGTATGAAAGTGTAAATCCCATCCGGTTCTACCGGATCAAAAGAAAGGACTGGCTGCCCAAAGGCAAAATTCTCGTGATGCTCATGCTGCATTTCTTGCCCAGGTTTCAGAGAGAGCCTCATATATCGGGCTTCTATGAACAATTGACTGGTAAAAAACCAACCAGGCTGAAAGCATTCATTGAGCGGGAAAGAGATACCTTCTCAAAGTTGAAGGGTTGGTATCGGGGTTGAGTTATCAAGAAGGTAGGCATGATCATCTGCTTGTCAGGAAAAGTCCCCATCCCTCCGGAGAGGCTCCCTGTTTTGTCAAAATAACTTCCTATCCCATCGAAGAGATTACTTATCTCCCAAAAAATACCATCCATTTCCCGGGAAAGATTATCTGTAAGTCTTTATTCCAGTATCAACCTCCGGGTAACTCTTCCTTCTCCATAATCGACCTGAAGAAGATAGATGCCCTTATTCAGTGCTGTTACATCCAACTGTTCCGTCACTCGCTGGCCTGAAGTTGTTACCCGGTAGCTGCGAGAAAGCTGACCATGGATATTGAACAGTTTAATTATTGCCTCACTTCCTATCGTTTCAAGCCTGACAAAAACACGATCCTTTGCAGGATTGGGGTAGATGCTTACTTTTCGGCGATCCGTCTGGTCATAATCTCTTTCGGCCAGCTCGGTTTCTGTTCCTGCGAAGCCACCATAAATAAAAACGCTGTCCTCTAACTGAAATGTCTCTGTTTGATCATCAGTGTGAAAACTATTGCCGTCAGCATCTTTTAAAGGTTTGTAGGTTTCTGTTGCCACCCAGATCGTATCCCGTGGTGAAGCAACATCAAGAGCCGCCTGTAATGAAGTAAAGGCATCGTTCCAGGAAGTACCGTCTGCTTTTCCGGTAGATGCTGAATCTACATAAATCAAATTTTGTGCATCGATCTGTGTAAACGAAAAACACACGCCCATGATAAGGAAGAACAAATTACAAGAGATAATTTTAATCCGGAGTAGAGTTTTTTCCATAGCGTTACAATTTGATTGAAGGTTAATAATCCTGACCCGGAATAAGTAAATGTATCAATTTTTATTGAAAATAAATGTATAGATACAGAAAAAAACCAATCAAACAATAGGATTGACGGCCAACTCTACTTTAACGCATTCTTTCAGGCAATTTTACCGTTCATGCAAAGGTTTATATTCCCGGCGGCTATAAACATTCTTATAGGCCGGGCGGATGATCCTTTTTGTCTTAAAGTCGAGCTCTTCCAGACGATGGGCACACCAGCCGGTCACCCTGGCCATAGCAAAAAGCGGCGTAAACAATTCTTTGGGTATGCCGATGCAGGTATATACAAATCCCGAATAAAAATCCACATTGGCAGATAACACCTTTTGTACCCGTCCGGGTTTGGCTTCGTTGATCACCTTGGGTGCCAGTTTTTCTATGAGCTCATACAGATGAAACTCTTTCATCATATCTTTTTCCCGGGCAAGTTCTCTTGCTTTCTGCTTAAGCAGCACCGTGCGGGGATCAGACAGGGTATACACGGCATGGCCTATACCATATATCTTACCCGATTGGTCGTACACTTCTTTATTGACCAACTTCCGCAGATAATTTGCTATCTCGTCTTCATCCTCCCAGTCTTCAACATTTTCCTTGATATGTTCCATCATGCCAAGCACTTTGAGGTTGGCACCGCCGTGCAGCGTTCCTTTAAGGGATCCAATGGCCGAACTTACTGCCGCATAGGTATCGGTTCCTGAAGAACTGGTAACCCGTATGGTAAATGTAGAATTATTACCTCCCCCGTGTTCTGCATGAAGCACCATTGCCAAATCGAGTATATCCGCATCAAGCTTGGTGTAACAACCATGGCCTTTAATCAGGTAAAGAAAATTCTCAGCTACACTTAACTCAGGAACAGAATGACGGATCGACAGGGTTTTGCCCTGGTAAGAATGCCTCATCCCATGATAGGCATAGGCGATAAACAAAGGGAATTTTGCGATCAGATCCAGACTTTGGGCCACCAGGTTGAAATAGGACTTGTCTTCGGCTTTTTCATCCATATTATATAACAGCAACACCGACCTTGCCAGCATGTTCATCAGATCTTTCCCCTGAAGGGAAAGGATCAGATTTTTAAAATACATGGAAAGCTCTCTTCTGTCGGATATGTATTTTTTAAATTCTGATAGATCGGATGATTTGGGCAATTCTCCGGCTAAAAGCAAATATACCGTTTCTTCATAGCCATGACGCTTTTCCTCCTGAAACCCTTTAACAATATCTCTAACTTCCAGTCCCCGGTAATAAAGCTGACCTTCTACCGGAACAGGTTCTCCGTTTTGCATTTCATATCCAACAACATCCCCGATGTTGGTAAGTCCTACAAGGACACCTGTATGATCCTGATTTCGCAGACCTCTTTTGACATCGTATTTTTTGAACAGTTCCGTGTCCACTTTACACGACTGTTCTATACACCTGGTTAGTTTTTCAATTAAATCCATAAAGCGCGTATCTTAATCCATTTGTTCTGTTACCTGATCTATAAACTGGCTGGTAGAAAGCAATGTGGCGTCATCCATAACCGAATACAGATCCTGAGTTACCTGTTTTTGGGAAATGGCATCTTCCACAGCCTGAATAACAATGCCGGCGGCTTGTTCCCAACCCAGATGGTTGAGCATCATGGCTCCTGATAATATAAAAGAACAGGGATTGGCAATGTCTTTTCCTGCAATGCCGGGAGCAGTGCCATGGGTAGCTTCAAAAACAGCACATCCTGTCTGATAATTGATGTTGGCTCCCGGTGCAATGCCAATACCGCCGATCATAGCTGCCAGTTGATCGGAGATGTAATCCCCGTTCAGGTTCATCGTAGCAATCACCGAGTATTCCTCAGGCCTCAGGAGCGTTTCCTGGAGAAAAGCATCGGTAATGACATCCTTCAGCAACACTTTTCCTTCAAGAAGCTTCTTAGCCGTCTCTTCTCCCGCTTTTTCGTGTACCTGCTCATATTCATTCCATGGAACCACCTGCTTTTCAAATTCTTCCTCAGCCAATTCATATCCCCATTGCTTAAAGGCTCCTTCGGTGTACTTCATGATGTTTCCCTTATGCACCAGTGTAACCGAAGGCAAATCCCTATCCAGGGCATATTGGATGGCTGATCGAATCAACCGTTTTGAACCTTCCTCGGAAACGGGCTTGATACCTATGGAAGAGGTTTCGGGAAACCTTATCCGGGTCACTCCCATCTCGTCCCTCAAAAAATTCATGATCTTTTCATTATCCGGCTCTCCGGTCATATATTCGATGCCCGCATAAATGTCCTCGGTATTTTCACGGAAGATATGCATGTCTATCTTTTCGGGATGCTTAACCGGCGAAGGAAGGCCTTTGATCCACTTCACAGGCCGCAGGCACACATATAAATCCAGTTCCTGCCGCAAGGCCACGTTCAGAGAACGAAATCCCCCGCCTACCGGGGTAGTCAAGGGTCCTTTGATACCTACATAATAGGTTTTAAAAGCATTTACAGTTTCTTCGGGGAGATAGGAACCCGTTTGCTCATAGGCTTCACTTCCCGCAAGCACCTTTTTCCACTCCACTTTTCGTTTGGATCCAAAGGCTTTTTCCACGGCCTTATCCAACACCTTCAGTGAAGCTTCACTGATGTCGTTACCGATCCCATCGCCCTTTATGTATGGAATCACCGGGTTATCGGGCACATTCAGTCTGCCTTGGTTCATGGTGATTTGCTGCAATTGTTCTATCTCCTTTCTTTTTGTTGTTTTGCAATAAGATTCAGGGCACTTCCTGCCTTAAACCATTCAATCTGCTGATCGCTGTAAGAATGATTCACAGGGAACGTTTCCCCTGTTCCGTCTTCATGGTTAATCCTGATCGTTAAAGATTCTCCGGGCATAAAACGATCCATTCCCAGCACATCAATGGTATCATCCTCCCTGATCCGGTCATAATCCTGTTTATCAGCAAAAGTAAGGGCCAAAATCCCCTGTTTCTTCAGGTTGGTTTCGTGAATCCTGGCAAATGACTTGACCAGAACCACCCTGACTCCCAAATGCCGGGGTTCCATAGCTGCATGTTCCCTGGAAGAGCCTTCGCCGTAATTTTCCTCCCCCACTACAATGGATTGCAGTCCCTCATCTTTGTAGTGACGGGCAACAGAAGAAACTTTATCATAATCCCCGGTAAGTCTGTTATAGACAGAATTGGTCTCTTCATTGAAACTGTTTTCAGCCCCCATCAAAAGATTATCGGAAATGTTATCGAGATGTCCTCTGTATCGTAGCCAGGGACCTGCCATGGATATATGATCCGTGGTACATTTGTCCTTCACCTTAATGAGGAGCTGAAGGTTTAACAGATCATTCCCGTCCCATGGATCAAAAGGCTCAAGCAACTGGAGCCTCTGAGAGTCGGGCTTTATTTCTATGTCAATCTGATCCGGCTTTTCAGCAGGGGGGATATAACCTGTATCATCCTGTAAATATCCTTCTCCGGGCAATTCGGCTCCATGAGGTTCATCGAGAAGGAAGCCATTTCCCTTGCCGTCTTTCAGTTCATCTTTCAACGGATTAAATGTCAGCGTTCCGGCCAGACTCATGGCCGTAACAATCTCGGGAGATGCCACAAAGCTGTGGGTATTGGGATTGCCGTCATTCCGCTTGGCAAAATTGCGGTTGTAGGAATTGATTATAGAATTCTTGCGATCGGGATCCTTCATCTGTCGTCTCCACTGCCCGATACAAGGTCCGCAGGCATTAGCCATGATCGTACCGTTGATCTGCTCGAATTTTTGTAGTATCCCGTCGCGTTCGCAGGTTTTTTTGATCTGTTCGGAGCCGGGAGTTATCAGCAGTTCTGCTTTGGCGGAGATGTTGCGATCCACTGCCTGCTGTGCTATTGATGCCGACCGCGTAAGGTCCTCATAGGAAGAATTGGTGCAGGATCCTACCATGGCCGCATCAATGCGTTCCGGATACTGATTCTTAAGGACAACCTCTGCAAGTTCTGATATGGGTACTGCGGCATCCGGGCTGTACGGACCATTTACATGAGGTTCCAGCCGGGAGAGATCGATTTCGATGATCTGATCGTAATGCTTCTCAGGGGACTTCAACACCTCATCATCCTTTTTCAGATCTGCTTTGATCCCCTCAGCCAACTCTGCCACTTCACTCCTGCCTGTTTTCTTCAGGTAGGAATACATGCTGTCATCATAGGGAAATACGGATGTTGTAGCCCCAATCTCAGCTCCCATGTTACAGATGGTGGCTTTTCCCGTGCAGGAAATGGATCCGGTTCCGGGTCCGAAATACTCAACCACCGCATTGGTGGCTCCTTTGACAGTAAGTATGCCGGCCAGTTTAAGGATCACATCCTTGGGGGCAGTCCATCCACTCAGCGCACCGGTTAACCTCACCCCTATCAGTTTCGGCATTCTCAGTTCCCACGGCATACCGGCCATCACATCAACCGCATCGGCACCCCCAACACCAATTGACATCATACCCAAACCACCCGCATTAACCGTATGAGAATCGGTGCCGATAAGCATGCCACCGGGAAAAGCATAATTTTCCAACACAATCTGGTGAATTATACCGGATCCCGGCTCCCAAAACCCAATCCCATATTTTTGGGATACGCTCTTCAGAAAATGATACACTTCATTGTTTTGCTTCAGAGCCTCCCGCAGATCGGCATCTGCTCCACTGGCCGCCTGAATCAGATGATCGCAGTGAACGGTGGAAGGAACCGCTGTTTGGCTCCGTCCGGCATTAATAAATTGCAGCAAGGCCATCTGGGCAGTCGCATCCTGCATGGCCACACGGTCGGGATGAAAACGGGCATAATCATTGCCACGCTCGGGTATATTATCCTTACTGCCCAAATGGGCAAAAAGTAGCTTTTCGGCAAGGGTCAGTGGCCGGACCACTTTTTTCCGAATTGCTCCCAGATTCTCCTGATATCTCGTATATACCTTCTTTATATATTCCAGGTCAAAAAGCATAATCGTTTTGTTTAATGAAT